>JAGVYT010000011.1 GCA_018303115.1 Candidatus Woesearchaeota archaeon
GGCATAGTTGAAAATCTCCTTTATTGCAGCTGTTATGTTGTGCATTATTGCTCTGCAGTAAACTTCAGCCCGCTGTGTGCGGGCTGAACGACAGCTCACCGAGCTGCCGAACTTGCGTTTAAGTGCTGAGAACACGCTTTCCACAATGCTCCTTCGGTTGTATGTGCGCTTGTTGAACCTGCTCTGCATTTTGTGGCGATAAAATCCTCTGAAAGCACCTTTCCTGACCGGAATAACTGTTGTAATTCCGAGCTTGAAAGCGAGCTCGTGAAGCCACTCGGCATCGTAAGCCTTATCGCCAACAAGCTTGCCCACGTTCGGGGCAAGCTTGAGCAGTGCCTTAACATCTCGTATGTCATGTGCCGGCTTAGCTCTGAATCTTAACGCCAGCACTTTTTTCCGACGAGTGTCAGCAAGTATGCTAAGCTTTGCAAACCTCTTAACAGGGTAAAGCTTGTCAATGCGCTTCAGGTAGTAATGGCTTGGGCTTGTTCTGCTCAAGCCAGTACCGTCAACCGCAGCCAGCACTGCTGGCTGCACAGTGGCAGCGAGCAAACGCTGCCACAGCCAAGATGGCAGTCTTTTAGCCATCTTGGCAAGTGCCGAATAAGTTGGCACCTTAAATCCTAATGTGCTAAGAAGCCTGCTCACCCGACGGTAACTCAACCTGCACTCCTGCTTGACCAGCAATGCCAGTGCGTGATGCCAAAACTCGTACTTCTTAGGCCCGAACCTGTGCAGCCATCTTGGAAGGCCTGCTTTCCTTAACAAACGCTTAACTTTTTTAACCAGCTTTACTTCTTTTTCCATGGGAATCGCCTCTATCGGTTCCCCAACTCCACCAGCCACTACGGCCGGTGGAGTTGTTAAATCTTTAGATTTTCAACAGAGCCCCCCCTTTCGATACCTTTTTAAACCGCCCCGAAATTCTTTGTTGCTATGACGAAATTGCGGCAGGTTGTAAAGGGAAAGCTAATCAAGAAGTCGTGGCACCCTATTCTCTCCACAAAGGCGTTCGACTCTGCAATGCTGGGAGAGACTTACGTGGCAGACCCTTTGTCAATGACAGGAATGCACCTTACTGTAAACCTTGCAAACCTAACAGGAGATATAAGGCAGCAGGGAACAAGCCTTAAATTCAGGGTGTTTGAAGTAGATAACGGTTCGGGGATTGCAGGCATTGTCGGGTATGAAACGAGTAATTCGCAATTGAGAAGACTTGTCAGAAGGGGGATTGAAAGGCTTGACGATTCTATAGAATGCAGGACATCGGACAGCAGGCTTATCAAGGTTAAACCATTTGCGGTAACAATTGCTTCAACAGGCAAGACAAAAATAAGCCTAATGAGGCGGAAATTAAGGGAAGCAATAACAAATGAGGCAGCCAAGCAGACTTTTGACGAGCTTATCAGGAATGTTATCTCGCATAAACTTCAAAGTTCCCTCAAAAGCAGTGTAAAAAAAATACTTCCGCTGAGAGCGCTTGAGATAAGAAGGCTTAACCTTGTTTCTGAGAGCGAAAAAAAGGCTTCCGAATCAGAAGAAACTAAAGAAACTGATACTGCTAAAAAAGCCAAAAAGGAGAAAACAGCAATAGCTGAGGATAAGGGAGAAGCAAAAGAGGCAACAGATAAAACGCAATAATTCAGGTTTCTTATTCTTAAGTAGTTAAAAACTTTATTAAAGAATGAAAGGCATGTTAGCTAAGGTAGATGTGAGAGTGAAAGGTTAACATGCCTTTAAAACCTAAAAGCGTTACAACAGCAGCAGACCACCTTTACGAACTGGTAAAACAGGAGAAGGAAATAGCCTTCAAGGACGCTTCGCAAAGGCTTAAAGTCCCTGTCAAAACTATTGAGGCATGGGCGACATTTCTTGAAGAAGACGGGCTTCTTTCCGTAAAATACAAGCTTACAACACCATACATCACGCTGCCTGCCCCTCGAAAAAAGAAAGAAGAACCGAAAGAAACGCAGGCAATGTTCCAGGAGAAGCTTGAAGAGCTGGAGGTAAAAAGCGAAATTGAAAACGCTTCAGAGCTTCTTGACAGTGCAGCGGAAGTCAGGTCAAAAGGCGAGTTCGGGATTCTGAATGCATCTAGTGAAGACTTATTAAAAAAGCTGCGCAAAATATCTGAATTTCTGACCTCAAGAACAGAGCTTTCCCCGCAGAAAAAAACAGGAATAACCGATGAGGTTAACTCTATTGAGAGACAGGTTGAAAATGCCTCCAGGCTTCTAAGAAGCAACAAGTTTGACGAAGCCAACGCCGCTTATTCTGATTTGCACGAGAAGATGCAGAAGGTGCTTGAAGAAACAAGGCAGGAGTATAAATCGGTAAAGGAGGAAACAGGTGCAGATGAAAAAAGCATGCAAAAGCTTCTTGAAAGCACGTATTCCTTTCTTGAGCAAGGAAAATTAGAAGATGCCGAGGAAAACTACAATAAAATAAAGCGAATGTTTTCCGTCTTTTCACGCAAATTCCTTTCAGAAAGGTCTGATATGCAGGACAGCATACTGAAGCTCAACAGGGATTTGGCTGTATATTCGAACAAAATAAAGCAACAAAGAATGCGTGATGGAAATGAAAGAATAAACCAGCTGCTTAAACTTACAAATCAGAGCATAAAGAAAAGGCAATTCTCCCAAGCCACTTCTTACTACATTAGCATAAAAAAAATTTTTGAATTGCTCCCGCACGGCTTCCTAAAGGAAAAACGCAAGCTAAAGGAGGAAATACTAAAGGTGTTCGCCCAGATAGCAAGGGAACGCGAAGAGCGTTTACGCTCAATGTTTGATTCAATGTGTAAGCAGATAGACGGCTTGCTAAAGGATGTTCGCAAACAGCTCGATGAAAATAAACTGAAAGATGCTCTTGAAACCCATAAGACTTTGGCTGGAATCTATTCAGAGCTTCCGCACGGTTTTATGAAAGAGAAGTTCAACCTTCAAAACAGGTTAGTCGCTGTCTACAATATCCTGTCTTTCAAGCTGGAAGCAGTAACAGAAAACGAAATGGCTGTTGAAACACAAAAAATACTTGTAATGCTGGCAGGTATGGAACGCCAGACTAACCAAGACGACCTTGACGCAGCAGACAGAACCTACTCGGAAATAAATAATCTTTTCAAAAAACTTCCTGCCGGCTTTATAAGAGCAAAAACAGAACTGCAGGAAAAGATTGTTGAACAGTATGAAAAGCTTCTTGAGAAAATGGACAATAAGAAAACAACTGTCTTTAAAACCTCGACAGAGTACCTTGACAAAATGATAAGCCTTGCTTACACAAAATTAGAAAGCGGAGACCACGATTCAGTGAATAACCTTTACAAACAGATAAAAGCCGCTTACGTAAAGCTCCAACCAACTGATGTTAAACAAAGGGAAACCACAAGAAACAAGATACTGGCGCTTTACAGGCGTATACTGGGGGCAAGCCCCATGGCAAATACTGAAAAAATGCAGCTGCCTGCAAGAGCCAGCAGTGCGGGCGAACTGCATAAAAAAATTGAAGAGCTGAAATTGCGCTCAAAGGCGCAGGTAAGACTGCCTGCGTAAGAAACGGTGTTAATAATTGGCTAATAAAGAAAAAGAGGTGAAGATACTAGGCTCTTACAAGCTTAAGCTAGAAGGCGTAATCGTTGACGTTAGCATATATTCTGAAGAGGGCGAGCCTGTCCCGATTTATAACATCTCAATACTTAACATAAGCAGCACAACCCAGAAAATTCTCGACAAGCTAAGAGAAGAATTCGTTTCAAGCATAAGTACGGGACTGCTGGAAAACATTGAAACAACAGGAATAAAGGACCAGTTTAAGCAGGAAATAAGGGGGCTGATTAAAAAGTACTTTCCTGGCATAGATACCGAAACTTCAGAGCTTTTAGTTAGCCATGTAATACAGCAAAACGTTGGCCTTGGAAACATAGAAATCCTGCTTAAAGACAAAAACCTTGAGGAGATAGTCGTAAACAACTCTAAAGAGCCGGTTTGGGTTTACCACAGGAGCTTCGGCTGGCTGAAAACAAACATCTTCATACAGAGTGAATCCAGAATAAGGCATTACTCAACAACCATTGGAAGGGAGGTTGGAAAAGAAATAACCCTGTTAAACCCTCTTATGGACGCTCATCTGGATACAGGAGACAGGGTTAACGCAACACTGGCTCCAATCTCCAACAAGGGCAACACCATAACCATAAGGAAGTTTGCTGAAAAGCCATGGAGCATAACTGATTTCATAAATACGAAAACGATGAATTACGAGGTTGCCTCGCTTGTTTGGCTGGCAATACAAAACGAACTTTCAATGATAATTGCAGGCGGTACCGGTTCAGGAAAAACTTCTGCACTAAACGCTATAGCGAATTTCTTCCCTGCAAACCAGCGTATAATATCAATTGAAGACACCAGAGAGCTGACTTTGCCAAATACACTGCACTGGGTGCCGATGGAGACAAGGCTTGCAAACCCGGAAGGAAAGGGCATGATTACAATGCTTGACCTAGTAATAAACTCCCTTAGGATGAGGCCTGACCGAATAATCATGGGAGAAGTTAGAAAAAAGGCTGAAGCCGAGGTCCTTTTTGAAGCGATGCACACAGGGCACAGCGTTTATGCGACAATACACGCCAATAACGCGGAAGAAACCATAACAAGGCTGACAAACCCCCCTATAGATGTGCCTAAAGCGGTTCTGAGCTCACTTTCCCTCATACTGGTTCAGAGCCGAAACAGGAGAACAGGCAAAAGAAGAACGCTGCAAGTTGCAGAGATTGATAAAGACGGCAGTTCAAAAGTGCTTATCCAGTTAGACGTAGTTAAGGACAAGCTTTTGAAAGTTGCTGAAGCGAAACGCACCATGGAAACCTTATACCTTTACACGGGGATGACGCCTGCAGAGATGAGAACAGACCTTGAAGAAAAGACCTCTGTTCTTAAATGGCTTGTTTCCGAAAACATAACTGACGTTCACCAGATAGGTCTTGTAATGTCAAAGTATTATTCAGGAAAACTTCGTATTTAGCCGGGAGGTGGTTTTTATAATTGATTTGCCAGACTTGGTATTAAGAAAGTTTCCCTCAATAAAAGTAAACCTGAGACTGGCCCACAACAAAAGCCCTCCTGAAAAGTTTGTAAAACGCTCTTTAATACTTTCATTATACGTTTCACTGGCATTTGCTGTTTTAACCTTTTTTATGTTTGCAAAAAGAACAGGGCTAAGCAAACTTCTTGTGGCGGCTTTAATAATAGCTTTTGTTTCATTCATGTTAGCGGCTGTTTTTGTGCTTCAGTCACCGAAATCGGCTATAAGAAAAAGGCAGCGCGAAATTGACAAAGAAGTCCTTTTTGCGGGGAGATACCTGCTTGTTAAACTGGAATCAGGAACCTCTCTTATAAACACCATTGTTGATGCCTCAAAAAGCTACGGAGTGAGCGCAAAATACTTCAAGGAGATAGTTGACGATATAGATACAGGAGTTCCTCTGGAGAATGCCCTTGAAAAAGCACGCACATACACCCCATCCAACAAATTCAAACGCATCCTCTGGCAGCTTGTTACTGTTCTAAAGACAGGCTCTGAAATAACCGGAGTTCTTAGAGGCACTTTAAAGTCCCTTGCCTCAGAGCAGATAATAGAAATAAAAAGGTATGCGAAAAAGCTGAATTCGCTGATGCTTTTCTATATGGTCATCGGGACAGTTGCACCCTCATTGGGGTTGACAATGCTGCTGATAATCTCCGGTTTCCTGGAAATACAGCTTAGCAATATTGTTTTGTACTCAATCCTTTTCTTCCTGGGAGCGATACAGACAGCATTTCTCATCATGGTGAGAGCTGCCAGGCCAATGGTGGATTTATAGTGGTCTTCAATCAACTCACGGAAACTGTAGGGAAAGCGTTTGTTTTTGACAGAATCAGGCCCCACCTTAGAAGCTACCTTCTGAAAGCAGGGATAGTTGGCGTTCCGTACACTCTTTTTGGCCTGTTGTTCTGGCTCAGTATAATACCAGTTTCAGTCCTGTTTATTTTTTTCGGCTGGCACTACATACTGACCCTGCAGCAGGGAATTATCATCCAATTCATCCTTGCGCTTACAGTTTGGATGGTGGTTCACTTTGCAGTTTTGTTTGCAATAATCCTCGTTATATACCTCTACCTCGACCTGAAAATATTCGACCGCACAAAAAAGATGGAGGCGGTTCTTCCTGACTTCCTGAGAATGGTTTCTGAGAACCTGAAGGGGGGTATGCCTTTTGAAAAGGCCCTGTGGGGTTCAATAAGGCCCGAATTTGGAATACTAGCAAACGAAGTAATGCTGTCAGCAAAAAAGGTCATAACAGGGCAAGACGTTGATGATGCCCTTAAGTCATTTACAGAAAAATATGACTCGCCAATGATGCGCAGGTCGTTTGACCTCATAATTGAGGGGATGAAAGGCGGAGGAAAAACAGCTGACGTAATAGACCGCGTAATAGAGACCATAGAAGAAACAAAGGAGCTGAAAGAAGAAATGGCTGCAACAAACCTATCCTACGCCATTTTTGTGGTTATAATAGTGCTTTTTGTAGCCCCAGGGCTTTTTACGCTTTCATTCCAGTTCCTGACTGTATTGCAAGGAATATCGGGGAAGATAAGCACGGCAACAGGAGGCGCCGAATCAGGCGCAGCACTGCCAATAAACTTCGGAAATATTTCAATAGAGCCCGCAGTATTCCAGAGCTTTTCAATAAACGCCCTTCTCGTAATCTCCTTTTTCTCATCGCTAATGATTTCAATCATGCAAAAAGGCAGCATAAAGGCAGGGGTCAAGTATATCCCTATCCTTATGATAGCATCCCACGTAATTTACAGAGTCATGATGGTTGTCGCAAACAGCGTGTTCTCAGGATTTATCGCATAACCGCAAATTATTTAAACGAAAGCGCAACCCTCACATTAACAGTTTCTATTGATATATGACAAGGGGTGTTTTGCATGGGTAGCGAGGATACAGAAGTAAAGCAAGAGTCTATTTCAGACCAGAAACGCGTTGAATTGAAGGAAAAGCTCGGCGATATTAACAAAAAGCTCCTTACAATGGAATGGGATAAAAAGCACAACCAACTAAATGCAGGGATGGAGCCAAAGTATGCTGAACTCAAGGAAGAGCACGACAAAATTCTCAAAAAAATAAACGGCGAGGAAGTCAAAGAATCTTAAGATTCAATGTCAGGGAATCTATTTTTTTCTCATCATCAGGGCCTATTCCAAGGCAGGTAACTGTTCCCGGCTCAACAGTTGTTTTTCCAGCGTCTGTTATTAAAGCATTTTTTAGGCTGCTGCCGTCAGCCAATTTTTTTAACTGCAACAGCTCTTTTTTGTCAGAAACTTTCAGAACAACCTTCTTTCCACCCTCCTTTCTCCACTTATCAACCAATCCGCGCTCACTCTTCAGAACGCACTCAACAGAAGCGTGGCTGCACTGGACTGAAAGCTTGCCTTTAGGCAGCTTCAAGTCCTCCCTGACCAAAATCACCTGCTTATACGGCATGAACTTATAGTGAGTTGACGTGAGTTGACCAAAAAGTTCCACTATTTACTCAACTTGGCATGTCAGAAACGCCGAAGCGCAAACCATTTGCTTCAGCAGGCGGTAAGCTGCCAGCGTTTCTGAGTCTCAGAAACCTTCGGTTTCTGATGATGCTCGGAAGCTAAAGCTTCCGACACATGCTCAAAAACACGCCCCGGGCTCATCAAAAATGGAACATTTTTGACTGTGCTTAGAAACCTAAGGTTTCTGGCATTAGCCCGTGTGTTCTTGACATAAGTTCGCATACCCATTTTATAAAGTTTACTTAACAAAACAGGGTAAAGTAAAGTTATGTGAGGGCTGCCTTTTTTCTGCTTCCTCTTCTTTTCTCTCCCCTTAACTTTTCGAAGGGGAGAAGAAAAGAAGCTAAGCCACTTGACACAGCAAACACGCAATAGTTTACTTTACCCAAAACAGTAAAGAATTTAAACAGCCAAAACTGCCTTTCCGTATATAACAACAGTATCGACAGGGGTGAGGGAAATGGAGCAGGGGCTTAGTGAACAACCAAGGCAGCAGACTTCTGAAGACAGTGGCGTCTTTATAGGGGTGAAGCCCTTCATGAATTACGTTACGGCAGTAGTTATGCAGTTCACCACGAAAAATGCAGAAGAAGTTACAATAAAGGCCAGAGGCAAGTTAATAAGCAGGGCCGTTGATGTTGCAGAGGTGGCAACAAAGCGTTTCCTGGAAGGGCAGGTTGAAATAAAAAACATACTCACCAACTCTGAGGACTTCAAAAACAGGGAAGGCAGGGATGTGAGGGTGTCCACGATAGAATTAGTTCTTGGCAGGAAATAATTTTTTCTTAAGCCACCAGCCTGAATACAAATGGTGCTATGAACATAAACATCCAAATATTGAATAAGATATGGGTTGCTACAAACAGGGTTGTTCTCAACGGACTGCTTCCCATTAGCAGATATCCCGGCGCTATTATGACATCATAAAGAATAGTCATCAAGATACCGGCCGAAGTAATACCTACGTTTTGAAGCATGGGCGCAACCATCGCCACCACGAATATTCCGATAAAAGAGACAAAAGTAGAATAAGTAAAGCGGTCAGTAATAACCTCTGCAAAAAACAAGGCTACAACCCCCACGATAAGGGCCTGCCACCTTCCGTAAACAAGCCCTGTAACCACAGTGCCAAGCATAACCAATTCAGCCCCGAGAGAAAGCTTTATCCAGCGGTTGTAAATAAGCGAGAAAATTCCTAGAATGATGAAAGCGGCCATTACCGCAACCATTTGTATGACATCCCTGAAGATGTAAAGCAGCAGCATTGCCAAAACAACCAAAGCAATGCTAAGGCGCTTCTCAATCAAGAAAGGAACCTTTGATTTAGCCCATGCCTTTACTCTTCTCCTGTTGTATTTAACCATAAAAACGGCTTTCTATCAGCTATTTTTAATTGTTGTTATAACAACAAATATTAAAAGCAGCGCCTATTCCAATACTGCCGTGGGCCCGTGGTGTAACGGACAGCACAACAGGCTTCGGACCTGTTTGTTTGGGTTCGAAAGCAGAAGGAGAGGAAACAACAAGGGGTCGCTCTTGACAATAAATCTCACCTTCCCTCGAAACTCCCAACGGGCTCGCTTTGTCTTTCTCAGGCAATCATCTGCAGAAGCGCAAATAATGGGGGGCCAATAGTCTTGAATATGATGATGTTCAGCGGGATGTTAAGCATGACAAAGTAAATTGCCTTTAACCTCTTTTCCACGTCAACAAGCGACATGAATAGGGGCTGCTGGACTGCATTGAAAGCCACCACGCCCCAGACACCCAGGCCAACTATCCCTGTCAAAAGCCCCGTAGTGTAGGCAAAGTGGATGAACAGAACCTGGACTATTCTAGAAGGGAAGTAAGTCAGCGTCATCTCGTCAGGATGGCCGGAGGCAATTTCTGATGCGACATTGACAATTACGGTATAAATTATCCCTGTTATTGGGCCGTAAAAGATTGTCGCCATCGCAGATGTCAGACTTACCAGCTCAAGTGCCGGGGGCAGCCTTACAATTCGCTTGTACATCGTTATAAACGTGGCTGGTATTGCCATGGCAGTCAGAACAAGCAGCGTCACAACTTTCTCAGTAAACATCAGGAACAGGAATACTGACAAAAGAACCAGCACAACAAGCTTTTTATGAGTGGCTATAGACCTGTATATTTTTCCAAGAAAAGGATGCCTTGCGCTCTTTGTTACAGGGCCTAAATTCGGTTTCATGAAGTCCAGTCTAAACCAGCTTTTATTAATATTTTACCTACGCGATTCCTAAAAGGTTTACCGCAAGCCTTCCAAGCACTGCGAACCAGATGAAATTGCTGCCTATGTTCAAAAACAGGAAAAAGAATGATTTCATTCTCATCTCAACATCTGCCAGAAAGATGTAGAATGGCTGTGCAATCAGGTTGTACATGATGCTTAAAGAAACGCCTGTAACAAGGATGTTTCCGTTAAACATATCGAAAGCAAGCCCGGCTACAAGGCCTACCACCGCCCTGCTTGGAACAAAGGTAAGTATGAAAATGTCCAGGGCGTTGGTCATAACCTCAGCAGTGAAGCTTACTACCGCCCCATATATCGCCCCTATGACAGGGCCGTAGGCAAGGCTCACAATTACTGTCGTGAAAGTAATCAGCTCAACAGCAGGTGGCATCCTTATTATGCGCTTGTAAGATGTTGAGAATGTGGCTATAACGCCCAGGCTCATTATAACAATAGCAGGAAAAATTATGTTGCTGAAGGAAATTATAAGAACCAGAAGGACAACAGCTATCGCCGCTTTGAACTTATTCCTCAAAAGAAAGGCAAACAGCACCTTGTTCCATTTTCTGAGATATGCGCTTTTTTCCCTGAAATCAGGCATAGGCTGTTAATAGTCGCTGATTATATAAATGTTTTTTAGCTTGGCATCATTGAAATGCTGCACGCCTTGGCCAGCTTCGCCTTTGCTTCTGCTATCAAAATATTTAAATAAGCAGCAACAGCAGTGCAGTCTATGAAAGCGAGGGATGACGCTAAGAGCATAGGCATCACTGCCAAAAAGGAAAAAGACTTCTCAGAATGGTATTCACAGCTTATTATCAAATCAGGGCTTGTTGATTACACAAGCGTTTCCGGATGCTTTGCCTACAGGCCTTACGGCTATTCAATCTGGGAGAAGATTGTTAAAGAGGTTGACGCAAGGCTTAAGAAGCTTGGAGTTCAAAACGTTTACTTTCCGCTGCTTATTCCCGAGAAGCTTCTTAAAAAGGAACAGCAGCACGTCAAGGGCTTTGCTCCCGAAGTTGCCTGGGTCACTGAAGCAGGGAACACCAAGCTTGATGAACGGCTGGCAATAAGGCCGACATCTGAAACCATAATGTACGATTCTTACTCAAAGTGGATAAGGAGCTGGAGAGACCTGCCAATCAAATACAACCAGTGGAACAGCGTAGTCCGGTGGGAGTTCAAGCACCCAACGCCCCTTATCAGAACCAGGGAATTCCTTTGGTGCGAGGGGCATTCTGCTTTTGCTACAAGAAAAGAGGCAGAGCAGGAGATTAATGAAATGATGCAGTTGTGGGCAGATGTCACAGAAAACCTTCTGGCGCTAAAGGGGGTCAGCGGCATGAAAAGCGAGGCAGAGAAATTTGCAGGAGCGCTGGCAAGCTACAGCATAGAATACCTGCTCCCAAACGGAAAAACAGCGCAAGGGCCTGACGCGCATTTTGACGGCCAGAACTTTGCCAAGGCGTTTGACATAAGCTTTCTTGACAAGAACGGAAAAAGGGTTTATGCCTGGCAGAACACATGGGCAATAACAACAAGGATGATAGGCATTATGGCAATGGTTCATGGAGACGATTCCGGCCTGGTGTTGCCGCCAAGGATAGCGCCAATACAGGCAGTTATTATCCCAATAACCTTTGAGAAAAACAATGAAAAAATCATCGCCGAAGCCAATAAAATAAAAAAGCAGCTGGAAAAAACAGTTGCAGTTAGCGTTGATGACAGGAACGAATACACTCCCGGATGGAAGTTTAACGAATGGGAGCTAAAAGGAGTGCCTGTCAGGATAGAAATAGGACCCAAAGACTTGGAAAAAAAACAGGCTGTTATAGTAAGGCGGGACACAGGCAAGAAAGAAAGCATAAACTCAGATAAAATAAAGGCGGCAGTAGAAAAAACACTCGAAGAAATGCAACAAAGCCTTTTGGAGAAATCAGCCCTTTTCCTGCAAAAAAACACAATTGGCGCGAAAAGCCTGAAAGAAGTGAGTGACGCCATTAAAAACAAAAAAATGCCTCATGGCCCTTTCTGCGGAAGCGAGAAGTGCGAAGGCAAAGTAAAGGAAACAGAGGCAAAATCGCTGTGCATAAAAATGGAGGGAAGGAAAGGCAAGTGCGTCGTCTGCGGAAAAGAAAGCAACCTGGCATACTTCGGCAAAAGCTACTGAAACTGCCTTGTTTAAGTTCGCATAAACTCATCATGAACTGGAACAGCGAAAAGTATATAAACACCTTAAGCTGCGTTCTGCTTTAAGGGGTGGTATTGATGAAAGATAAAATGCAGTTACTTGAGACTCTAAAGCAGCGAATAATGTTTTACGGGCATGTAGAGAACGAGCAGGCTGCAATGGACATCGCAAGAAAATGGGCTACAGCGTGAATGCCGTTTTCACTTCTTAAACGCAAAAGTCCAAGCACTGCGGCGCCATTGAAAAGTTGCCATGTTTAATCCAGTTTCGCCTTTGGTTTGCAAAGGTTCTTTTCTTCCCCCCCTTGCTTTTCGAGAGAGGGAGAAAAGAAGTTCGCATAAGCCGAACCGAAGCTAGTATGGAATGAGGATGCAACTGCGAACTTTTCAATATGACCAGCACTGCGGCTCTGTTGAAAGTCTTGCCCGCTCTCTTATTCGCCCTTGCCTTTTTTCCTTCTCCCCTTAACTTGTTAGAGGGGAGAAGGAACATTGGAGGAAGAAGCGACAGCAGCAAAACAGGCAAAATTGATGGAGTTATACCGATGCTGAACAGCTTTGGCGTTATAGGATTCACCATACCCATCGTGCCAACAGGAATCCTGCTCTGGGCAATCGCGCTTGTCGGAGGGGTGGTTTTACTCTGGGATGCCCTATCAGAGAAAATGGCTGTTGCTGGCATAGGTATTGAGTCGCAAATGAGAATGGCAAACATCATAGTTGCTTTAGTGCTTCTTGCTATTGGCATAATCCCAATACTTAACAACTTTGGAGTTATCGGATTCAATCTGCCAGAATTTGCTGACATAATAAGGCATAGTCTATTTATTATTGTTGGAGTTCTACTGTTATATGGCGGAACAAAGAGCATGTGATTTCTGCAGATGAAGCCGTTATTGCCACTACTTCTGCTGCTAATGTCAATTATGATAATCAATTATGATAAAAATAATGACAGCTGCGGAATCGCTGCAAAAACCTGAATTCACCGATAACTTTAAATACGCAAAACAAGAGAAAAGCATTAT
>JAGVYT010000012.1 GCA_018303115.1 Candidatus Woesearchaeota archaeon
TCAAAGCTCGTTAATTGTCGCTACCGCTATTCTTGTTTCGTTCTGCTTAACTCTGGAGTCCATTGCAATTATATGCTTTACACCTGCAGCCTCCGCTGTCCTTATAAACTCGCGGTCTGCAATGCCGTCGAACACTATTGCATGCACGTTGTTCAGGCCTTTTAGGGTAAGCTGAAGCTCGCTAACCGGGACCTTTCCAAGAATGTTGAGATTCTCATCCAAAAGATATGCCGCCCTTGTTCCTATAAGCTCTTCGGACATTATTTTGAATGCTTCCCTTTCCTTTTCGCTTATAGGAGGCTGCCTCTGCGCTAATATGGTCGGCACAGGTTTGGCAGGGCTAGGCTTAACAGGCTGTTGGTAGGTTTTCTGGAACTGCTGTTGCGGTTTCTGGGCTCCATCGGAACGCTCAAGCCTTACCTGCTGCGGAACAACCCTTGCCCTTAAAGCCTGGTGGATTTCCTTTTTGGTTATTTCCTCCACTTCTTTGCCGTCAGGGGCCTTTGTCACATAGTCAACGTCTGCAATCATCAGGATTGACTTCAATATCAAATCCCCTCCTCTGTCGCCGTCAACGAATACCGTCATTATTTTCCGCTTGCTAAGCTCAATTATCGTTTCCGGGACAGAAGTGCCGTTCATTGCTATTGAGTTCTTTATGCCGTGCCTTAGCAGGTTGATAACGTCAGCCCTGCCTTCCACGACAATCACTTCATCGCCCTCATCCACTAAAGGGCCTGCAGGAAGCCTGTCTTTTCCATACTCCCTTATTTCCATTACGCGAACTGCAAACATAACCTCGTCTGCAAGTTCCTGCGAATCCGGCATTGAGCTGTCAATAAGGCTTTTCAGCAAATCCTTTGCCCTGCTAACAACGTAATTTCTCTTGCTTACCCTGACATCCTCTATCTTTTGCACCTTTATATTTGCATTACACGGGCCGATGCGCTCAATAATCTCGAGAGCAGCGGCAATTATGCTTGTTTCAGCCTTGTCAAGAGAAGAAGGAACGTTAATCATCCCTGAGGTCTTGCCGTTCTTTGTCTCAACATTTACCTCTATTCTCCCAATACGTCCTGAACGCTGCAGTTCGCGAAGCTCAAGCTCAGCTCCAAGCAAGCCTTCGGTCTGGCCAAAAATAGCGCCTATAACGTCCGGCTTGTCAACTACGCCTTCAATGTTTATGCTGGCATTAACTATGTATTTTGATGATACCTGGCTTATTTTTCCCATTTTTATCGCCCCATAATTTTCAAGAAGCAGTATCTGCTACAGGTTCACTTACAAACTCCGACTTTGACGTGAGCAATGAACATGCAAATACCGCTCCAATTCAGAACAAGTCAATACCGATTTATGCTATTTCACTTTCAATCTACATGCAATTATTCACAAAGTGAATAACAAATGATGATGTGATGATTTGACTTGTTCTGCTAAATGTTTAATCATGATTTATGAATCTGCAAGCCCGCACTAACTCCCAGGTTCCTCGCAGGCAATGCCTGAGCTCCCCTGAGTAACGCATTGCGGGCCCAACGCAAAACTGTGGCTCTTTAATCATCTTTTCTCATAAGAGGACCTAATTTTGCGTTTGTTGTGATTAACAACTAAATCTAGGAAGCCAACCTAGTTAATAAATGTTTGCCATATACGCAACTGGCACCACCAGTTATTTTCTATATTGAAAATATATGTTGCTGCCATAGGCGCAAAACCACTACAACTGCTGCGGCAATTAACCTTCGCACTTAACTTGAAAGCGCTATCTGTTGCGGTGAAGTCAACTTGCGTGTTTTGGCTCGCTTACCCTGTCTCACTCCCCTTAGTTGCCAAGCAAAGCGAAGGCAACCTGCGAACGAAGTTAGTTTGACTTGCGTGGGGGAGATGAGACTGGGCATAAGCAAGAACGTTGCCTCGTTTAAGTTCCTCAAAGAGGGGTGCTGAGACCAAAAACAATAAAAAACCGTGAAAGACCTTTTCTGAATAATGGCTGTAAAGTCAACATTAGGGTTTGAAGTGGAATTCTTCCTCATAGACAGCGAAGGCAGGGTAGTATATAACGCAGACAAAATAATAGAAGCTTCAAAGAAGATGGCCCCTGAAGCTGCTATAATACCTGAAATTGCAGAGAACATGCTTGAGCTTGGAAGCACCCCGTCCACAAAGATTTCCGAATCCGCACAGTCGCTTCTTGACAACCTTAACATTGCAGTCAAGGCAGCAAGCGAAGAGAAAACCCTGCTGCTTCCAATGTCAACCTATCCAGGAGACTTTTCCCCGAAAATGAGGGATACAGGGCTTTACAAGATAAAGAAAAAACTTTTTGGAGAAAAATATGATATAACCGGTAAATGCGTTGGTTTCCACCTCCATCACGCCCTGCCCGAAGGAAGCTTTGATGCAACATCAAAAAACCTCAAAGCAGTGCTTAGCAAAAAAACGAAAAAAAGCCTTGTCGAGGCTTATAACCTCTCAATAGCCATAGACCCTGTTTTAACAACATTCATGCAGTCATCCCCCTTCTACCACAGAAAGCACATTGGAAAAGACTCAAGAATTATAGTCTACAGGGGAGGCAAGGCGCTTGGCTATGAAGAAGGGCTATACTCAAAGCACCTTCAGGAGTTTGGAGAGCTTCCCCCATACGAGCTGAATGAAAGCGACTTGCTTGACATGGTAATTGAACGCTATTCTGTATGGAAAAAAGTGATTCGCGACCTCGCACCAGAAATCGTGGACACTGCAAACTACGAATCTATTCTTGACACGGCATGGAACCCTGTGAAAATAAACCCTCATGGAACGATAGAACTTAGAGGAATGGACATCAATCTCACTTCCTCGCTTTTTTCAATAGCAGTTGCAGTAAAATACCTCTTTCAGAATGTTTATGAACACGCATTGCACGTAGTCCCATCTGACGCCGGAATAGCGGAATACTTTAAGGAAGAAAAGGGAAAGCTGTTCGTGCCGCCTGACGATTACGTAAGGAAAAAGCTTCAGTACCTTTCTGCATACCTCGGAATGGAAAACGATTCTGTTAGAAACTACTGCAAATCATTCCTTAAACTGGCGAAATCAGTTATGCCAACCAGTTCAAAGAACCTGCTCAAGCCTTTTGAGGAAATGGTTGAAGAAAAGCGCACTGTTTCAGACCAGATACTCGAGCATGCAAAAAAGCTCGGCTACAAGCCAGGAGAAGAACTCCCAAAAGAGGCAGCAGAAAAGCTGGTGCTTGCCCATGCAAACAGGCTGTTAGACGACCTTGAAAAAACACAGAAGCTAATAGAAAAACACAAGAGCGTTTAGAACACAACATTGCCTGCAGCCCTTTGCACAACTTCCGGCAGTGCAGGGTGAATGTGGACTGTCCCTGTAAGATAGCCCAAATCGCCGCCAGCTTTCATGGCAACAGCCACTTCCTGAATCAGAGCAGATGCGTCTGTTCCAATGATATGGCAGCCAAGTATTTTTCTCTGCCTGTCCACCAAAATCTTCACGAACCCGTTTTTGTCCTGCAGGGCAGCGCCCATTCCTGTATCTGAATAGCGATACCTCCCAACCCCATAAGCCCCTTTTTTCAAATCCCTTTCCCTTAAGCCAACACCGGCAATCTGGGGAGAGCTGAATATGGCGTGAGGCATAGGCTCGTAATCAACTTTTATCTTTTCCCTGCTGAATGCGTTATGATACATATACTGCGCTTCAAGGTTAGCGGAATGCTTAAACAGGTATTTGCCTGCAATATCCCCGCCAGCCCAAATATCCTTTGCAGTTGTTTCAAGATAATCATTAGTCACAATGTAACCCTTGTCATTGACTTTAATCCCCCCATTCCCAACTTCAAGAATGTCCGAGTTTGGAACTCTTCCGACAGCAACCAACAGCTGATCTGAGCTTATTTTCCTTTGCAGCTTTCCATGGCTGGCTGTAACAACATATTTCCCGTTTTTCTTGCCAACTTTCTCAGCGGTATAGCCAAGCAGAATGTTAAACCGCTTTCTGAAAGCATCGGTAAACGCCTCAGCAATCTCACTGTCTTCATTTGGAACAAGCAATTGGTCCTGCTGTAAAATAGTTACCTTACTTCCCAGAGAGCCAAAGAAATGCGCCAATTCAGCAGCGATATAACCCCCGCCTATTATGGTTAAAGCTTTTGGAAGCTTCTTCAGGCGTAAAGCCTCCCTGCTTGTAATATAATCAACATCCTCCAGCCCTTCAATTGCAGGAACTGACGGCCTGGTTCCAGCCATAATGAAAATTTTATCCGCAGTCATTGTAGTCGAACCTGCCTTAATCGTTTTCTTACCTACAAATCTGCCTTCTGTTTTGAACAGGGTTGTATTGCGCTCTTCCCTTATTCCCTCCTCTATTCCACTGGCATCCGCATCAATAACCTTTGAAACCCTCGAAACAATTTTTTTGAAATCAACAGCGTAGCCTTTCGGGTTTATGCCGAAATTCCAGGCATTCCGGACAGTCTCGGCTACGTCGGCAGAATGAATAAGCATCTTTGAAGGGATACAGCCTCTGTTAAGGCACGTGCCACCCATCGGACCTTTCTCAACCAACGCAACCCTCAAGCCGCGCGAGGCTGCACCGTCAACTATTGTCAGCCCAGAACCTGCACCCACAACAATAACATCAAACTCTTCCATTCAAATTTTCTAATATCCGCCGTTTAAATAGATTGCGTTTACGAAAGCCTTGGCATAATTCTTTTGTTACAGCCTCTGCTGCCCCAAATCTCTCTCTGCCACGCCCAGTCAATGCAGAGGAAATTGGGAGCAGCCAAGCCAAGAAGCAGCAATCAAGGCAGAACTGTTTAAGAAAACAAGCGCTCCCTCTGGGACTTTCGACATTCTCTAGCATTATCCGTGGGGCTTCGCGAAGCGAACGTCCCACTTGACCGTCTCTTTGCTCATTTCTCGCCAGAGAAATGTTTCGAACCCAGGTCACAACCTTTCTGCAAACTGTCAGAAGCTACGCTTCTGAGCACCATCAGAAACTTCGTTTCTGAGGTTCCGCAAGGTCGTATCTTATCCAGGCTAGACCAAGGGAGCAATGCCATTATGGGTTTTAAAGCGACTTAAATATGTTTTGCCATGCTCGTCTGGCCCTTTCTCTTCCCTTGAGGGACTTCCTTAACTTCCTGCCCCAGCTGCTTCTTTACATCAATGGCAACCTTGCCAGAGCCGAGAACCTGCGTAAGCGTCGAAACATCCGCTTTCTTAACATCAGCAATTGTCCTAATGCGGTTATTGAAAAGTTTCCTGCCTCTTACCCTTCCGATATTTTTTAGCTGTAGCAACGGCAGCAGTTCCTCTTTCACGCCATACTTAACCCTAGACCTTAATTTAGCCACTTCCTTAACCTCCTGCCTAAGCTGAAGTATCCTTGCCAACTCACTCAACGAGTAAAGCAGCCAGTCTGCATTGGAAAGCTTGTTCCTTATTTCACCTGGCCTTATGTCGTATTTTTCAAGCAAAAACTCCTCTGTATTTTCGCCAATCCAGCCGTTGAAAAAAAGCGCTGTTTTGACAGAAGCCAGGAACTCCTCATAATCAGCCTCAAACACAGAAGGCTCTCTTGTCAGCAAATTCATCTGGTGCTCAAGCAGCGAGTTCTGAACTTCCTCGTATTCCTTCACTTTTACCCTCAGCAAAGGAGCCAGTTCAGCGGTGTTGGAAATAAGCTGCAACAGCGTAAATGGTGTTAACCCCTTGTATGGTGCCTGCTTTAGCCCTTCAATAAGATTGTAAGCTGTCAGAGGGTCAATGTAAAGCTCTGCAACCCTGCTGCCGAGCAGTGTGGCGACTATTTTTCCCTTATCCAAATCATCGGCAGAAGTGAAATCAGAGCCGTCAGAAGACTTGATTAACTCCCACCTTTCCAGAAGCTGAAGCATTTTATTAATCCTCTTTTCCAATTGTCGCATTTCCTTAAACTGGTAAGCCCAGAACGTTTTTTCAAAAAAAGACAGAATCTCTTGCTTGTTAGTAACCAGTCTTGAAGCGATTAAGGACAGCAGGTAAGTCCTTAGAACAGGCTCGCTTGAAAGCTTGGACAGGATTTCCTCAGGCTCGCCATTGATGAAATGCCCCTCCAGCTCTTCAGCCTGCCCTTCAGAACCGGCAAAGATTATGGACTGACCCTCGCTGTCGAAATTCGGCCTTCCGGCACGCCCAGACATTTGGTGATACTCAAGAACCGGAATCCAATCATAGCCGTGCTGCGTGAAGCGCTTCAAGTCCCGGATTATAGCGCGGAAGGCAGGCAAGTCAACGCCTGCTGCCAAAGTGGGAGTGCAGCAGATTACCTTTATCATGCCACTACGAAAATTATTTTCTATCAGTTCCCGCTGCTTGCCAGTCAGTCCAGAATGGTGAAAGGCAATGCCTTTTCTTACGCACCTGCTTAACCGCTCGCACTGCCTTGTTGGAGAGTCCAATGAACGAAGAACGTTCTCCGCAACCTTTGACAAGTTCCTGATTTCGTCCCCTTTGCCAGCCCCAAAATTAATTCTCTTTGCAATCTCCTCGGCACATTTCTCGGAACTTGGCCTTGTTCCAAGAAAAACCAGCGCCTGCTTCCCAATCTTAACAGTATCGAGCGCAAGGTTAATGCTTGGGTTGTCGGTTACAGGCTCTATTTCTATATCCTCTTTTGCCATAGTTATTCTGCTGCAGAACCAACCCCTGTTTTTAATCTTTGTTGTAATGTTAAGTCAAGTTGTTAAGTGTACAACGCCTTGCTGTTGCTGGCTGCGCCTAAACTGTTTGCTTGGTTAGGAGAACCGCAGCCAGCAAATGGGCACTTGGAAAGTTTACTTAACATGTAAGCAAAGTGTTTGACCTGCTGTGTTTTTTCCCATGAAACAGCAAGTAAAATAGCGGTATTTTCAAAGAGTGTGCAAAACAAAAAATAAGCAAAAAAAGAAAAGTTTGCATAAGCCTATACTAAAAGAAGAATCAGTAGCTCTTCCTTTTCATATAGCAGTCTTTGCAGTAAACGGGTCTGCCTTCTTTAGGCTTGAAAGGAACTTGGCATTCCTGACCACATTCAGAGCAGGTAGCGTTGTGCATTTCCCTAGGCCCAAAGCCACCACCACTATTAAAGTCTCCCATGGTTTTTTTCCTCCTTCTAATCAACTAACATACTAAGAAATCCTTTCGAACTCTCTTATATGTTATTGCATATTATTAACATCAACCCCTTTATAAACATTTTCTTTTGAAGTATGAATATGGGCCCGCTGTGAGTTTCAACA
Organism: Candidatus Woesearchaeota archaeon; assembly: GCA_018303115.1. GTDB lineage: Archaea > Nanobdellota > Nanobdellia > Woesearchaeales > UBA10216 > UBA492. Next base: position 7,274 of record JAGVYT010000012.1, read on the forward strand.
TCCCAATTTCTGGGATATTCTTGAACACAGGACCTCCGCCTTATCAGAGTCGCCTGCAATGATGCGGCGCTATAGTCGAAGGCAGCTAAACGCTTAGCTTCTCTAACCAAGCTGAGCTACGGGCCCGTAAAAAGCGCCCCCAGCCAGACTTGAACTGGCGACCTTGCGGTGGCTGCTGAACTTAACAGCCGCACGCTCTACCTGTTGCTCCGCTCATCAGCGTCTAAGCTATGGGGGCACTTAATTATCCGAGCTGAAAGTTTGTTTATATAGTTTTCTGTAAAACATTTATTTTGACCGATAAAAAAGCTTTTAAAACAGGGAAACTTTGCTAAATTGTATGGCGACTGAAGCAAAAGAAGAATTTTCCATAAGCAGCTCTGCTAATCTTAAAAGCACAGCTACAGGGGCACTCTACCGTGTTAGAGGACTGCGCGTTGGTGATTTCTATGACGCATATAACGTAACGGCAGGCGTTACAGGGCGTCTAAGCTTTCTTCCAATTAAACTGACTACCGCCAGTCTGAAGCTGGACCAACAGCTTCTGATAGCAGCATACGATGCGGCGTTGACTGGCATAATGGCAGCGGAGATTGAGCGCATCACCCGTGGCTTGGTATCTGTAGTGAGCAATTTCTATAACCCCAAAGGAGCATTCCAAACGCCAGAACCGCGATACCAGTTTGACGGGAGGAACAAAAGCCGGTCTGCATCTTTCACTGCGCATTTTGCAGCAACACTTCCGGTTGATGAGGCTTATTCCCGGCAGAAGTCCCACGAATTAAGGCGGAAGGTTTTTGGTAATTTAGGCAAGCTGGAAGGGCTTGAGTGCAAATTTGCAGCCCATTATCCACCTTAAGATATGTGGTGATTTTGATGAAATCCGAAGACTTCAAGATGCAGATAGGGGCGGATGCTATTGACTTTAATCTGCCAGGAGTAGACGGAGACAATTATTCGTTAGATTCTTTCAAGGGTAAAAAACTTTTAGTGGTGGTTTTTACATGCAACCACTGCCCTTACGCCCAAGCTTACGAAAAACGGCTTTTTTCACTGGCAAAAGAGTTTTCCGGAAAAGCGGCTTTTGCCGCAATCAATTCAAACGACTCAGAAAATTATCCTGATGACAGCTTTGAGAAGATGAAGGAGCGGGCTGCTGAAAAGGGCTTTCCATACCCCTACTTGCATGATGAATCGCAGAAGATTGCAAGGGCTTACGGCGCATTGGTAACGCCGCACATCTTCGTATTTGGCAAAAGCAGGAAGCTCATCTACCAGGGCGGTGTGGACAACAACTGGGAAAACGGGGATGCGGCAACCAAGCAATACCTTTATGACGCGCTTAGCGCAGCTTCTGAAGGCAGGGAAATAGCAAGAAAGATGGCGCCTGTGATTGGATGTTCGATAAAGTGGAAGTAATTATTTAAACACTTACTGGTTTGCCTATGCCATGAAACTCGCAGCACTCTTCTCGGGAGGCAAAGACAGCACCATGGCGTTGTATTGGGCCATAAAACAAGGCCATGAAGCAAAATGCTTAGTTACCCTTCATCCGCAGCGCGATGACAGCTACATGTACCAAGTGCCAAATGTGGAGCTTACGCATTACCACAGCAAGGCGTTAGGCATACCGCTTCTTACCGCCAAAACTTCCGGTGTTAAGGAAGAAGAGCTTAAGGAACTGAAAGAAGTGCTTATTACGGCAAAGAAAAAATACGGCATTCAGGGGGTGACTGCAGGAGCCCTTGCCTCAAATTATCAAAAAGAACGGGTGGAAAAGATATGCAAAGAGCTTAACCTGAAGGCTTTCGCTCCCTACTGGCAGTGGGAGCCGGAAAAGTACCTGAACGAGATTTTAAAGAGCGGTTTTAAGGTTGTAATAACCGCCATTGGCGCAGAAGGGCTGAAAAAAGAGCTGCTTGGACAGTTACTGACACCTGAAATAATAGGGCAGTTAAAGAAGATAGGGGAGAAAACAAGATTCCACCTCGGCTTTGAAGGGGGGGAGGCGGAGAGCATAGTCATTGACTGCCCAATATTCAAAAAAAGGCTTGAAATAGTTGAAGCAGAGAAGATAATCGAGGGGGAATACAGCGGCTATCTAAAAATAAAGAAAATTCTGCTTGTAGACAAATCCTGAAGTGTCAAATTATTCCTAAATAACAGGCGTGCCAAAGCACTTAATTTTTGCCTTTTCAGCCCTAGAACAGGTTATCCCCAATCGAAACATATTTAAAGTCGTATGCCTTCTTTTTTGTTGCAATTTTCCGACGAGAAAAGTGTTCTCTTAGGCTTTTTGAAGGCGAACAAAATGGACGAGAAAATTAAAAAACAGGATTACGGGGCAGGGAGCATCCAGGTATTGGGCGGGACGGAAGCCGTAAGGAAACGCCCTGCAATGTATATCGGAGATACGCAGGCTGCAGGACTCCACCATTTGGTTTATGAGATTGCAGACAACAGCGTTGACGAAGCCCTTGCAGGGCACTGCACGCTGATAAAAGTAACGATTAATTCTGACGGCTCTGTTACTGTTGAGGATAACGGAAGGGGAATCCCTGTTGACATAATGCCCCAGTTCGGAAAGCCTGCGCTTGAGATAGTCATGACAAGGCTTCACGCGGGTGGCAAGTTTGACCACAGAACATACAAGGTTTCAGGAGGACTGCACGGAGTGGGAATGTCTGTTGTGAATGCGCTATCAGAAAAGCTTACTGTTTACGTAAGCAGAGACGGTAAGGTTTACAGCCAGAGCTACAGCAGGGGAAAGCCCCTTAATGATGTAACTGTCGTTGGCAGTTCAGAAGTTACAGGCACGAAAGTAACGTTTGTTCCTGACAATCAGATATTTGAGACGACTGAGTTTAATTTTGACACGCTCTCAAGCAGGCTGAGGGAGCTCGCATTCCTCAATTCCGGGCTCCGGATAGAAATAAAGGATGAGGGGAGCGGGAAAGAGCACGTTTTCAGTTACGATGGCGGCATAAAGTCGTTCGTAGAGTTTCTCAACCAAAACAAGGTATCATTGCACCAGGTGATTCACCTTAAGAAGGAAAAGGACGGGACACAGCTTGAGCTGGCAATGCAATACAACGACGGCTATCTGGAGAATATTTTCAGCTTTGCCAACACAATCAACACAGCAGAGGGGGGCACTCATCTGTCCGGCTTTAAGACAGCACTTACAAGAACCCTGAACAGCTACGCAGAGAGCCACAACCTGTTAAAGCAGAAAATAAAAATCTCAAGCAACGATACTTTGGAAGGGATATCTGCCGTCATATCCGTAAGGCTGACTGACCCCCAGTTTGAAGGCCAGACCAAACGCAAGTTAGGAAATTCTGAACTCAAGGGGCTTGTTGACTCAATGACCAGTTCAGGGCTTGGCGCATACCTGGAAGAGCATCCAAAAATAGCCAGGATGATAGTGGACAAGTGCGTAAACGCTGCAGAAGCCAGGGAAGCAGCAAAAAAGGCAAGAGAACTCACAAGGAGAAAAAGCGCGCTCAACTCAGGAAGCCTTCCAGGAAAGCTTGCTGACTGCTCAAACAGAAATCCTGAAGAATGCGAGCTGTATGTTGTTGAAGGTGACAGCGCAGGAGGAAGCAGCAAGCAGGGCCGCAACAGGGAATTCCAGGCAATACTCCCCTTGAGGGGAAAGATTCTGAACGTGGAAAAGGCAAGGCTCCATAAGATATTCAACAGCCGCGAAATTGTAACGCTCGCAACAGCAATCGGGACAGGACTTGGAAACGAATTCGACATCAAGAAAGCGCGCTACCACAAAATCATCATAACCTGCGATGCAGATGTTGACGGTGCGCACATAAGAACGCTTTTGCTTACGTTTTTCTTCAGATACATGAGACCGCTTATAGAAGCAGGATACATTTATGTTGCACAGCCTCCTCTGTACAGGGTGGTGAAAAACAAGAAAGAGCATTACGTCTACAACGAGGCGAAACTCAAGGAGCTGCTTAACGAGATAGGCAAGGAAGAGACTTCACTGCAGCGCTATAAAGGCCTGGGGGAAATGAACCCAAATCAGCTATGGCAAACCACAATGGACCCTGAAACAAGGACTCTTGTCAGGGTTGGCGTGGAAGATGCTGTTGAGGCAGATAAAATATTCTCCCTTCTAATGGGCGAAGACGTAGAACCCCGACGCCAGTTCATAGAAAAGCACGCACTGGAAGTAAGAAATCTGGATGTTTAGTGCGCTGGCTGAAGCCAAAAGCGGTGCTTGGCATTATCACGCTGACCACAGCTTCTACTGGCTGCAAACTGTTTCTGGCATAAACAACAACGCAATAAAAAACCTGAATGGACAACAAAAGGAGTTTCACAAAATAAGGCGTGGAGTTAATGAAGTCCAAAATTATGCAGATGGCTTCAAGGTATTCCATAACTTTGTAAGAAAAGGAGTTAAAGACAATCTAACCCCTGCCGAAAGGTGCGGGATAGGGATAAAAGGCAACAGATGGGTGACCCTGCTAAAAAAGGCAATGTTAAAAAATTAAGAGGTTCTTTCAGGCAAAAGTTTCTTTAAGACTTCTTCGATTTCTTCTTTTACTATTGCCACGTTCTGAATTTCATAAAGTTCTTGCCCTATCCTTTTGCCATACCGTGATACCATTTTTAATAGAGGTAGTTCGTGTATTGAATCGCAGTCGTATTTTGCGATTAACTTTAGGTTTGGACAAACAGATTTGTAACTATCTAACCTGTTCCTTAAGTCTTTTGAAAATCCAAACTTATACCTGTGAGGTATTGTATCGGGATTCGTTTGAACGATATAAAATACTCCTTTCAGTTCTTTAATGACCGTCCCATCTGCTGTATAGCCCTCAATTTCACGAGCTTTTTTAATAGTTTCAAAATCCTCGATAGAAATGGTTGAAACTTTTTGATTCTGCTTATTTCTATCCCTGCGCTGTATCAACTGAATGTGCCCGTATTTGCCTGATTTAATGTCTTTTAAAAGATGTGACCTATCCATATTCAGCCGTTCTGCACATTCTCTAATTGAAATAAACATATCTTAATTTGTGGCTTTTATACCCTATAAAAGTTTTTTGAACAAGAACCAAACCACCCTTTAACGCACCACAACCCCCTTTCGGCATAGTTGAAAATCTCCTTTATTGCAGCTGTTATGTTGTGCATTATTGCTCTGCAGTAAACTTCAGCCCGCTGTGTGCGGGCTGAACGACAGCTCA
>JAGVYT010000043.1 GCA_018303115.1 Candidatus Woesearchaeota archaeon
TCCTCCTGTCAGGAACTCCACGTAACTTTCTCCAGTCAGCCGCATTTTATTATTTGCATAGGCGTAAAAGTCCCTGAGCTCTGTAGCCTGAAAGTCCTCGCTTATTAACACCTCTGAGCATGCAAAACAGGCTGCTTCAACTCCTCCGTCAGGGACCTCCTTATACACCTTGTCGCTGGCATCGCCGAAACTGCGCCAGCACTTTGTCATCTCGCCCAAAACAAAATCCTTGAGCAGCCTTTCCCTTTCTTCCGGCTCATTATCCTCTATTTTAGGTATTTCCTTGTCCACATCATCTGCGCTTACCACGTCTTCACTTATATAAGCATACCTCTTAGAGCAGTCTATGCGGAAAGGGTTGGGGGCTCTTGCAGTAAACAAAGTGAATTTCCATGCTTTCACCCCATAGCTTATGTCCATGCTTGCGGCAACAATGCTAAGCCTGCATTTTTCAACATCCGTGGAAGCCTTAGCAATCTTTGTAACATTGATGAAGGGGTTTATAATGATTAAAATCGCCACAGTGGCCAACATAAGGCCCGCAAGTTCAGTCTTTGTTATGCCTTTTTTATCGAAAAACCTCATAGCGCTCAGCTTCTTCCCATAATTCCTGTCAACAAAACAATAATCACTATTATCGCCACCGCAATAAGAGCCATAACCATGACATTCATCTCTGCAAAGCCTGCACTCTTACATCTAAACACGCCCTTAAAACGCAAAATTACTTATATAATGTTTGTGGTGAGCGTAATAAGCTCACCCTCTCTTGATGTCTTATACTGGGTGTTAAGCCAAGTTTCTAACTGCACACCCGCTGGTTGTGGTCTACGACTTCACTTTCCCCTCCCACGCAAGTTAAGGGAGGGGAAAGTGAACCAAGGCATAGCTTTGGCACAGCTAGCGAGGCGGTTGAGTGCGCGCTTAACAAATTGGCTTAACATGTTCGGAAGAATTAAAAAACGAGCCAGACTCCTTGTCATTATGGGCATCGGGAAGACTTTAGACGATTTAATCGCAAAGATAAAAATCCCCCCTAAACTTATGGGCGTGGCAAGCGTGCCTTTAACATCTGTTCTAATTTACTCTATAGCAGATTATTCTTTAAACCAACCAGCAGGAGACATTAGGCTTCCAGCTCTGGCTGTTTGTATATCATTATTAGGTGCCGTCGGAATAACAATCCACCTTGACCAAATAAAAGCTTTTACAGAACTTGGCATCCAGGAAGACGATTTTAAAAAATATGACGGGACAGTTACCCCTGCTCCTGAAAAAGATAAAAATCTCGTGCAGAGAATATGGGATTCATGGCTGCTGCACCCCAAGATATCAGGCTTTGCTATCGGCACAACACCAACTGCTTTTTATTTTTATAAAGCCTTATCTTCCGGGTATTTGGACCTTATGGCTATGGCCCAGAGAAGATACGACACCGCACTTTCTCTAGGAAGTTATGGGCTTTTATGTTATTTTAGCTATTTCACTGTGAAAGCCCTATCCAGAATGGTAAGCACAAGCGCTGCACCCCTATTTTTCGGACTGTTCCCTGCAATACTATCTCTTAATACCAGAGCAAAAATCAGAGCGCTTGAGCGGTTATCCAAAAAAACACCTAATAAAGGCTACCACTTCGATTTAGCCAGATACTACATTGAAGAAAGTGAATTAGACACCGCCTTAGAGATAGCAAAAGAGGCTGTATCTCTGCCCCGCCTTTCCCTTCCCACTCTAAAATTTTCAGATACTATAAAATTCAAAATAACTTTCGGTTATGCAAGATTTAGGCAAAACAGAGGAAACATAGCGGTAGGTGTAGCTTTGGCATGGCATTGCAATGAGCTGGGGCGTCCTGAAATAGCAGACAAGATTTTAAGCCAAATGACTGAAGAAGCAGATTCTGCTGAAGCAAGCGCCGTTGCTGCATGGTGGCTGACTGAAGCGTTTGGAAGGAAAGACGAGGCTGAAGCCCATTGGAATAGCACATTCCAGCACCTTTTTGATGACCCCTCGGTTGTTGTTAAACCAGTAGGCGAAGGCATAAACCATGTCTACCAGCTTGGCGGAAAGTTCATGAGAGACCTCCTTATGTTCAAAGAGATGCCCCCTGAAAAAATAAGGGACGAAAGAAGGGTGATGGCGTTTATGACAGCGCTCCCGAAGGAGCCAATATACTCCCAGCCAAGAGACATAGCCACTTTCATTTACAGAAACGGCTCCCAAAGGCACGTTCTTGTCCTTCAGCGCTCACAAGGAAAAACATTTCTTGAAAAGGCAAGGCAGGGCTCTGTTCCTTACGACGACTTATTAACAGCCATAGATTACAGCTTCTTGCTATACAGAAGCATACCTCCGGACTTCACGTCTGCAAAAAAGGCGGATTTAAAGTGGAAGCTGGCAAGCATAGTGGAAAACCCGTATTTCGGGCTGCCGCAGGATTTGCAGCAGTCAATAAAGCGCCATGCAGAGCTTATAGCAGAGGATTTAACAGGCTACGATGTTTTCGCCCTTGACCCCCATATCGGCAACTGGCTTACTGACGGAAAAGTTCTTACAAAACTTGACTGCGAAGGCGGCAGGGACAGCCTGTTCAAAGACCTGGCAAAGCTACTTACCCACGCTGAGCTTTCATTAAGCGGCAACGAACTTTATTCACTGCAGCAGGAAGCTGCTTTGAGGTGCGCGGGGGTGCCTTTTATACCTGCCGATACAGACAGTTTCATGAGGCTGCTGCTGCAAGGCTTGTTTATGCAGAGGCTTTCCTTCTCTTCTGCATGGAGCATTCCCGGAATGGAATACATGAGAGACAAGAGGGCGGCAGAGATTGCAGGCACTGCAAGGCTTTTTGACATGCTAAAACGGGGTTACCCGCGCCACTATGCTTTAAACAAACTGAGCTACGATGGCCTTGAAAGCGACTTCAAAGGCGTAGAAGAACTGCTAGTTGATTAAAACGTCATGCTTCTCAATCTCTTCGCGCGCTCCGCAATCGGCGGATGCGTGCTAAACAGACCGGCAATTCCGCCCCTGAAGGGATTGACTATGAACAAGCTGGAGGTTGCACGGCTTCCAAATCTTAACGGGTTGCTTGTTGCCGAGCTTTCAAGCTTTTCCAAAGCCCTTGCAAGCGGCTCGCCGTTTTTCAGGGCCTTGGCGCCTGAGCTGTCTGCCAAATACTCGCGGCTTCTGGAAATTGCAAGCTGAATGATGGCGGCAATTATTGGGGTGATTATTGCCAGGGCAATCAGCGAAAACATGTTTCCCCTGTCCCTGCCCCGCCCTCCGCCGAATATTGCAGCAAACTGCGCCATCATCGCTAAGTAAGATATTACGCCAGCAATAGTGGCAGCTATTGTTGTAACAAGCATGTCCCTGTTTTTAACATGGCTGACTTCATGGGCAATAACGCCTTTGAGCTCTTCTTTACTAAGCAATTTCATTATCCCAACTGTGCAAGCGACCACGGCATTTTTAGGATTTCTTCCGGTGGCAAAGGCGTTTGCAGCTTCTGAAGGAATAATGTAAACAGCAGGCTTTGGAATGCCGGCTTCCTTTGAAACTTCCTCAACTATGTCATGCAGCCCCTTATACTCCTTTTTGTCTGCGGGTTTAGCCCTATACATTGCCAGAACTATCTTGTGCGAAAACCAAAAAGAGCCGAAGTTCATGATTAAAGCAAACATTATGGCTATTGTAAGCCCTGTCCTGCCTCCAAGGAGCTGGCCTGCGCCAAGCATCAAGGCAGTAAGCAGTGCAAGAAGCATTACAGTTTTAACTTGATTTATAATGCCCACAGTATCCTTGGAATAGGCAGGTGCTTAAATACGTTTTCTTTTCTATCTGGAATACAAGCTAGATGAGGATTCTCCACCATCTACTGGCAACAAGGCCCCTGTTATGAATTGTGCGTCATCTGAAGCCAAAAACAACACGGCTTTTGCTACGTCTTCAGGATAGCCCACGCTGCCCATCGGATTTAATAATGCATAAGCGTTAAACTCCATTTGAGAAGGAAAGGCGTTCCTTAGTAACGGAGTATCTATAGGACCCGGCAGAACAGCATTAACCCTGATGCCATCCATGGCATATCGCTGAGCCAATGCCTTTGTGAGCATGTTTATCGCAGCTTTGGTCATGCAGTAAGCGGGAGACTTCGGCTCCGGCACAATGCCCAACCCTGAAGAAATATTTACTACATTTCCCCTGCTCTGCTTAAGGAGAGGAATTGCGTGCTTGCACATCAGATAGTAGCCTTTTATGTTTGTGTCCACTATCCGGTCCAATTCTCCTGAAGTCGTCTCTTCAACGTCTGACTGAATGTAGACACCTGCATTATTGACAAGAACCCCCAACCCGCTTATGTTAGCGAATGCAGCTTTTATTTGCCTTTCTCTGCGAACGTCAACCCTGCAAAATTCCACACCATCATAATCGGGTTCTTGAAGGTCAAAAATTATTACTTTTGACCCGATTCCAAGAAAGGCTTTTGCAACAGCCTTTCCTATCCCGCTTGAGCCGCCAGTTACAAGCACTGTTTTTTCAATGCCCATCGCTTTTACGGGAATGCAGAGCCTTTTATCAAATTTACGCTGTTATAAGTAAAGTAACAATATGCTAATTACTATATTGATAAAAATATTATACGAACAGAATTTGGATTGCTTTTTAAGCATTATTATTCTTGAAAACCGCAAAGTATTTATATATAAATTATATAGATAAGGCAGGAATTGGGGGATAAGAAGAGCTTTTTTAGCTTTTTTTATGCTCAAAAAATGTGATTACAATGAAACTAACAGAGAAGAGAATCGAGGAAATCCTGACTGAAGCAGTTGGAATAGACGTCCTGAAGATTGTCCGCTTCTTGAAAGGAAAAAGGGACGTTTCAGAGTTCAAGGTATCTTCAAAACTCAAGATGGACATACAGGAAGTCAGAAACATTCTTTACAGGCTTCATAACAGCAACCTGGTTACTTACAAGCGCAAGAAAGACAACAAAAAGGGCTGGTATGTGAGCTACTGGACTTTCAACAAAAGCAAGGTAAAGGAGCTTCTTAAGAAAATAAACACTGAAAAGCTTGAGAAGTTCAGGGAACGCCTTAATGTTGAAAGCAGCAACCTCAACTCATTTTTCATGTGCCCAAAGACATGCACAAGAATGGACTTTCATAACGCTATTAACTATAGTTTCCGGTGCCCTGAGTGCGGAGCGCTAATGCAGCAGCAGGACAACGTGAAGACAATAACCTTCCTGAAAGAAAAAATAAGGGAAATCGAGGCAGTCGCTTAATTTTTTAATGAGCTGAAGATTCTATGCTTAAATGCGACAAGTGCAGCCGCTTATTAACCATCCTCAAAATCCATAAGAACAGGGCTTTCTGCGACAACTGCAAGGCGTGGATTGGCTGGGCAAAGCCCGGCTAACCCCTCCACCTGCCTTATTCGGGTATTCCTGAACAAAAATTCGCGGAAGTAATTGTCCACCTCAACGCCAAGAAACTGCAGCTGAGTTCTTAGTTTACCGTAAAGCTTTCGCCCTTCCCTATCCAAATCTGTTAAAATAATAACCTCTTTATTTGCAGAAGCAACGCTTTCTATCATTTTATACAACGGCCTGTCATTCAAGCAGCAGATGTTTTTCACTCCAAACGACTGCAGCGCCTTTTTGTCCTTAACGCCCTCAACTATTACCAACTTGCCTGTTTTGCTTAGCTTATTTAGAAACCCCTCTACCGCAATTCTATTCTCCATAATCATTAAGGCGATTTCATTATATTTAATAATTTCCAATGCAATGGCGTTGTCCTAAAAGGGCTTTCTCGCATGTTTATCGCTTCCTTTTTACTTTCTCCCTCCTTGCTTTGCAGAGGAGGGGGAAAGTAAGCGAGCATTCGGGGCAACAGCGGGAACAGGATTTAGGACAGCGCCCAATACAATTTATAGAGGACTTTGAATAACCCCCTCATATTTAACTTTTGTTCAAAGTCCTCTAAGACAACTTTGGCAAAAAGAGGGTTAATTAAAGTTGTCTATAATGGTAAAGTCAAGTTAAATGTGTTTTGTCTGCCCACTGTTATTTTCCCTCTCCTTGCCTAGTCGAGGAGAGGAGAAAATAAGCAGTGGGTTGGGAAAGTAACACCGGTTAGTCGGCTTTACCTCTATTTTACCTCTATAATAAACTATTTAATACTGGCTCTTATCCCCACTTTCCATGATTCACCTCAGCAATTCTCTTCAGCATTACAAAAGGCCTGAGATACAGGAAGCAATAGCAGAGCACGCCTCCAACAAGGAGGTTGCTGCCCGCTTCAACGACCGCTTCGGAAAGAGGCCGGACGTTTTGCAGTATCCGAGTGATGTCCTTGAGATGGCTAGGAAAGGAGCAACTTCCTTCCACTGCTCAGAAGAGCTTTGGAGCAATCCATTGCAGCTAAAGCCATTGATGAACAGAAAAGAGCTTGACAACTTGCGAGTCGGTTGGGATTTGGTGATTGATATAGATTACAAAGATTTTCAATATTCCCAATTAGCTGCGGATCTTATAATAAAGGCGCTACGTCATCATAACATTCATAGCGTTTCAATAAAATTTTCAGGAAATAAAGGATTCCATATTGGAATGCCGTTTGAAGCGTTTCCTTCAGAATACAAAGGCATAGATATGAAACTACTTTTTCCAGACGCCACAAAGAGAATTGTCCTTTATCTTAACGAAAAAATAAAAACCCAACTTACAAAAAAACTTTTAGATGTCGAAGGCGGCAATATTGCTAAAATAGCAGAAAAACTTGGCGTTTCTTTCAACGTATTGAGCAATGTCGATAAGGTTAAAAAAATAGCAAACTTAATGCACAATTCATTCCTTAATACCGATTTAGGACTTATATCCTCACGACATATGTATAGAATGCCTTATTCACTACACGAAAAATCAGGGCTTGTTTCATTACCTATACCTGTTGATGACATAATGGCTTTTGATAAAAATTCGGCAAAACCTGAGAAATTACAGCTTTCAGATGTAACATTTTTGGATAGGACTAAAGCAGCACCATCGGAAGCCGCTGACTTATTTACGAAAGCTTATGATGCAACGTTTGAAGTCCCCGTAGCAGATAAGACAGAAAAAGAGTATGAAATCCCCGCAGAGGCAGTGCCTGAAAAGTTCTTCCCGCCATGCATACAAAAGCTGCTGCTTGGGGTAGAGGACGGGAGGAAAAGAACATTATTCATCCTTACTAATTTCCTCGCAAGCTGCTACAAAAGCTGCTGCTTGGGGTAGAGGACGGGAGGAAAAGAACATTATTCATCCTTACTAATTTCCTCGCAAGCTGCGGCTGGGGCTACGAAGCCATGGAAGAAAGACTGAGGGAATGGAACAAGAAAAACCGCGAGCCACTGCATCAAACATATTTCCTTGGGCAGCTGCGCTACCACAAGCAGCATAAAAAGAAGGTACTGCCGCCAAACTGCCACAACCAGGCATACTACCAGGACTTAAGAGTTAAATGCGAAGAAAGCATATGCAGCAAATTCAAGAACCCGGTAGGGTATGCGAGAAGGAAGGCCGGCCACTGACTACAAAACCTTTATAAAGCGCCCCTTTTTCTCATGTGAGGAAGCGTTCAAGAGGACGCTTCGGCACTGGCAACGGTGCATGTCAAGCCTGAAAAGCAAGCCTTTTTCAGTACTGAGCGCATATGCACTGCTCTGGTTCTAGTAAGGGTTTGCACAAAAAGGCTTTTTGACATTTATTGGTTAACAGCAACTATAGATGCAGTAGTCACGATTCAGCGTTAATACGGTTAACAAAATGCCAACAAAAAGAAGCCCGAGGAAGGGAAGCCTGCAATACTGGCCTAGAAAGCACGCTAAAAAGCCCTATCCAAGAATCAGGCATTATGCTCCTCTAACCGAATCAAAGCTTGCCGGATTTGCCGGCTATAAAGCAGGCATGACGCATGTTTTTATAGCTGATAACAGAGCACATTCAATGACAAAGGGCCAGTCCATCATGTTCCCGGTAACAGTGCTGGAATGCCCTCCCTTAAAAGTCGCTTCCATGCGCTTTTACAAAACTTCTTCTTCCGGCTTGAGAATCGCTGTCGAAATATTTTCTTCAGACGACAAAAATTTGAGCAAGAAACTGAAGCTACCTAAGAAAGATACTATTAAAAATATTGCTGAAGTAGAAAAGAACCTTAGTAGTTATAGTGATATAAGAGTTAATGTTTACACACAACCATACCTTGCCGGTATAAACAAGAAAAGACCGGAAATATTCGAACTTGCCTTGGGAGGCAAAAACATCAGTGAGAAGCTTAACCACGCAAAATCCATTTTGGGAAAGGAAATACCTGTCAAGGATGTTTTCAAGGAAGGACAGCAGCTGGACATATTTGCAGTAAGCAAAAGCAAGGGCACGCAAGGCCCTGTCAAGCGTTTCGGAATAGGCCTGAGAAGCCACAAGTCAGAAAAGGGGAGAAGGGGCCCGGCTAATGTAGGGCCCTGGACTGGCAACAGGTCGTGGACTGTGAGCCATGCCGGCAGAATGGGCTTCCATAACAGGCTTGAGAAAAACAAATGGCTGCTTAAAATAGGGGATAAGCCTGAAGAAGTCAATGTTAAAGGAGGGTTCATAAACTACGGCATTGTAAAGGGCGCTTACCTGCTTCTAAAAGGCTCTGTTCCCGGCGCTGCCAAGCGCCTAATCAGACTTGTAAACTCTTACCATCCAAATCACAAGCTGCCGGAGCAGGCGCCGTCCATAGAGATTGTAAGCCTAAAGTCTCAGCAGGGATAAAATGAAAATAGAACTGTTTAACCTGGAAAAGGGCTCAGAGGGAAAGGTAGACCTGCCTGTCCAGTTCAACGAGCTTATAAGCCCGAGCCTTATCAGACGGGCGGTGGTAGCCTTCCAGCTTAATAAACGCCAGCATTACGGTGCTAACCCGGAAGCCGGCACAAGGGTTTCAGCAAAGGTTTCAAGGAGAAGACGAAATTATCGCGGTTCTTATGGAAAAGGAATTTCAAGGGTTCCTAGAAAGGTCCTGTCAAGAAGAGGCAGCCAGTTTTTCTGGCAGGGAGCGCTCGCCCCAGGAACTGTTAAAGGAAGAAGGGCACATCCCCCAAAAGCATACCAAACATGGTTTAAGAAAATAAACAAGAAGGAAAACAGCAAAGCCATAAGGTCGTCGCTTGCCGCTTCCATGGAAGCAGGTTTTGTCAAAGGCAGGGGCCATAACTTACCAGAGGACTACCCTTTTGCAGTCAACGATTCATTTGCATCTCTCGACAAAACAAAATTGGTAAAGCAAACGTTGGAAAAGCTTGGGTTTAAGCCGGAGCTTAGCCGAACAACAAAAAAAACCCTGAGAGCAGGCCGCGGCAAGGCAAGGGGAAGGAAATACAGCCGCAAGACAGGCCTTTTAATCGTGGTTTCAGACAAATGCCCGCTTCAGAAGTCCGCAGCCAACATACCCGGGACAGATGTTGTTTTGGCTGAGCAGCTTAATGCAGAACTTTTAGCCCCCGGAGCAGTTCCTGGAAGGCTGGCACTGTTCACAGCATCTGCCATCAATAAAATAAAAAGCGATAAACTGTTCATGTGATAAAAGTGAAAGTCATAAAATATCCCATATCAACAGAAAAGGGCATCAAGCTAATGGAAACAGAAAACAAGCTAATCTTTGTTGTAGAGGGCAGTTCAACAAAACAGGAAATAAAAAAGTCAGTGGAATCAATGTTTAACGTCAAAATCGAATCTGTTAATACATTTATCAACCAAGGCAAGAAAAGGGCTTACGTCAAAATAAGCAAAGACACTCCAGCGATTAACGTAGCAACCAAACTGGGGCTGATATAAGATGGGAAAGAACCTGATAAGCCAGAAGCGCGGAAAGGGAACGAGCGTTTACAAAGCTCATAGTTTCCGGTATATCGGAACTGTAAAGCACCAAGCTTACTCTGAAAAGGAAAAGAAAGACAGGATAACAGGCACGGTAACAGACATAGCACACAGCCCAGGCCATTACGCCCCTATTGCAAAAATAAATTATGAAGGCAGGAAAACACTCGCCATTGCCCCTTTCGGACTAAGAGTTGGGGACGAGGTGAGCTCAGGAATAAATGCAGAAATAAAAGACGGCAATGTGCTGCCTCTGTCAAGCATTCCGGAAGGAACGCTCATCTTCAACATAGAATCCCAGCCAGGCGACGGCGGAAAGTTCGTTAGAACATCAGGCGGCTTTGCGAGGGTGCTTTCAAAAATGCAGGATAAAGTCAATGTAATGCTTCCTTCAAAAAAAGAACACACTTTCAATTCCCAATGCAGGGCAACGCTAGGAGTGATTGCCGGTGGAGGAAGAACCGAAAAGCCGTTTCTGAAGGCAGGAAATATGGCAAAGAAAAGGGGTGCCAGAGGCAAGCTCTATCCAATAACAAGCGCATTGTCGATGAATGCCGTTTCCCACCCGTTTGGAGGCTCAAGCAGCGCATCAAAGAACGGGCCAATGATAGCAAGAAAATACGCTCCGGCTGGGGCAAAGGTAGGCTCAATCAGACCAAGACGCACTGGAAGAGGCAAGGGAAGGAAAAGATGAAAAAAGAGTTCATATTCCGCGGAAAAAATCTTGAAGAGCTGAAGAAGCTGAATGCCAAGGAATTCGCTTTACTTTTGAATTCGCGCCAAAAGAGAAGCCTGCTGCGCGGTCTTACAGAACAGCAAAAAATACTTCTTGAGAAATTCAAAAGGGATGACAAGAACATCAGAACCCACTGCAGGGACATGATAATATTTGCCGAAATGGTTGACAAAACAGTGAACGTTTATAACGGAAAGGAGTTCATAAGGTTCGCTGTTATCCCCGAAATGATAGGCCACTATCTTGGCGAATTCGCACTTACAAGGAAGAAAGTAACCCACCACGCTCCCGGAATCGGAGCGACAAGGTCAAGCGCGAGCCTGTCGGTGAAGTAAAATGATGTACTCAACCAGTTTTGACGAGAAAACAATGGCAAAAGCGCAGGCTGTCTCGCTTCCTGTGTCGCTTAAACAGTCGGTGGAAGTATGCAACTTCATACGCAACAGAAAATATAGCCAAGCAGTCAGGCTGCTTGAAAGCGTTACATCAATGAAGGTTGCAGTCCCTTATACAAGGTTTAACCGTGGCGGGACAGGGCACAAACCAGGAATCGGCCCAGGGCGCTATCCTGTCAAGGCTTGCAATTACATCCTCAAACTGCTGAGGTCTGTTAATGCAAACGCCAGCCAAAAAGGCCTTGACACCGACAACCTTGTAATAAAAGCAGTTGTTGCCAAACAAGGTGCTAAGGTTCTGAAGTATGGAAGAAAGCGGGGGATAACTGCCAAACGCACGCATATTGAAGTAATCGTGGAAGAAGTCAAGCAAAAAACAGCAACTTCCAATAAAACTGCCGCTGAAAAGAAAATGCAGAAAATCGGCAAACAAAAAATATCCGGTAAAAAATGATAGAGCGCGATTTTGTAAAACAGAAAAAAAATGAATTCCAGCTCAAGGAGTTCATTACAGCCACTCTTAAGAATGTTGGCCACAGCTATACTGAGTTGCAGCGCACTCCACTTGGGGAAAAGGTAATCATCCACACCTCCAAACCAGGTCTTATCGTAGGAAGGAAAGGACAAAACATAAGCAAGCTTACCGAATTGCTAAAGACAAGGTTCAAACTTGAAAATCCGCAGGTTGAAATAAGCGAGGTTGAGCATCCCGAATTTGTAGCAAACATTGTCGGAGAGAGAATTGCGTCAGCCATTGAGCGTTTTGGCTCAAACAGGTTCAAGGGAATAATGCACAAAACAATGTCCGATGTGCTCGCGGCCGGCGCAAGGGGGGTTGAAATAAGGCTTTCAGGAAAACTGCCCGGGGCAAGGGCAAAATCCTGGCGAATTTACGGCGGCTACCTTAAAAAAAGCGGCGATGCTGCTATAACCCACGTAAGCAAGTCATGCACGGTTGCAAAACTCAAGTCAGGCGTCATAGGAATACAAGTAAGTATACTGCCTCCCGGCATCACGATGCCAGACACCATCAAATTTATCGAACAAATCAAAGAAACAGAGAAAAAAACCGAAAAGGCTGAAGAAGAGAAAATGCCTGAAAAGGAAACAGCTGCCGAAGATAAAGAAAAAAAAGAAGCCGCTGATAAAAAACCCAGGAAAAAGAAAACCGATAGAAAAGAAAAAAATGAAAGCGGTTAAAGAACTCGTCAATTTGAAGGATGAAGCGCTTGAAAGCAAGCTTCAGGAGCTAGATAAGGAGCTTATGAAGTTCCGCTCACAGGTTGCTTCAGGAACTGTTCCAAGAAACCCCGGCAGAATCAGGCTCATCAAGAAAACCATAGCAAGAATTAATACTATAAAATCGAGGAGGGTTACACAAAGGAATGAATGAAATCTGCAACAAGTGCGGCTTGCCGAGACAGCTCTGTGTTTGTGAAACAATAGCAAAAGAGAGCCAGCGCATCAAGGTGTATACGGTAACGAAGAAGTTCCAGAAAGTATCGACGGTAATAGAAGGCCTTAATGAGCGCGAGATTGATGTCAGGGACGTTGCACGCAAACTTAAGTCAGAATTTGCATGCGGCGGAACTGTAAAGGACGGAAGAATCGAGCTTCAGGGCAACCACAAAGCCAAAATCAAGAATTCGCTGGCAAGCCTCGGATTCAAAACAGCAACAATCGATGTGAAATAAGCAATGCGTCTGCTGTCATAGCGGAAGACACAAATAATTATTGACAAAATAGCTGTGTCTTCCTGATATAGCGGCTGACAAGCATGTGCAAAAACTAATGTCAGTCGCTATAGGTTTGAAGACTGGTGATTAAATGAAAAGCTGCAACGATAAAAATTGCCCCTTTCACGGAAGTTTGAGGGTTAAAAAGCGCACACTCACAGGAGTGGTCAGCTCTACAAAAATGAGGCGTACTGTAGATGTAAAACGAGAGCTGAGAGTAATGCTGAAAAAATACGACAGGTTTGCAAAGCGATACAGCTCAATAAAAGCCCACCTCCCAGACTGCATAGAAGTCAAAGAAAGCGAAATTGTCACAGTTGCTGCGTGCAGGCCGCTTAGCAAATCAAAACATTTTGTAGTTATATCAAAAAGAAAGAAGGAGGAGTAAATGCAACCAGTTCCGGCAAAGTTTCCAAAGGCGCTGAATCATGGATCGCTTATTGAAACTTGCGACAATTCAGGAGCAAAGCTGATAAGAATCACTTCAATAATTGGGGCCAAAACAGTAAAAGGCAGAAAACCCGCAGCTGCTACAGGCGACATGGTGCTGGCTTCTGTTAGAAAAGGCACCCCTGAAATGAGGAAGCAGGTTGTTTTTGCAGTCATTGTAAGGCAAAAGAAGGAGTTCAGAAGGCTCACGGGAGAGCACATAAAGTTTGAAGATAACGCGGCAGTTATTGTTAAAGATGAGGCAGGCAACCCAAAAGGAACCCTGATTAAGGGCCCAGTTGCAAAAGAAGTCTGCACGAGATGGCCGCAAATAGCAAAAATAGCCGGCATCATAGTCTAACGGGGGATATTCAAAATGAAAGCATACTCACTATCGTTCGTAGCCAAACTCACTGCCGTTCGTAGCTTTCGTCCCGAAAGTTTCATTTTGAAAGCAGGAACAGGGGGATATTCAAAATGAAAGCATACTTTTCAAAAAGCTGGAATAGAAGCATACAACCCAGAAAGCAGAGGAAATACCGCTATAATGCCCACTTACATCTAAAACAAAAACTGCTTTCTGCACACTTATCTGCCGAACTACGAAAGCGTTACGGAAAGAGAAGCATCCCTGTCAAAAAAAATGATACGGTAAAGGTGCTTAAGGGAGGTTTTAAGGGTAAAGTAGGAAAGGTAAATTCGGTAAGCATAAAGAAACTCTCTGCTTACATTGACGGTGTCGAATCTTCACGACGCGACGGAACAAAGGTCTTTGTGCCTGTAAAAGCCTCAAACCTCATGATTATCGAGTTGAACACGGATGACAGCAGGAGAATAAAAAATGAGTAAAAACCACCTTAAAAGACTCGCAGCACCAAGGACGTGGAATATTAACAGAAAATCATCCAAGCTAATAGTAAGACCTTACGGCTATTTGGAATACGCACTGCCTATCGCGATAATATTAAAAGAGCTCCTAAAGCTTACAAAAAGCAGGCTTGAAACAAAAAGAGTGGTTAATTCCAAAAAGGTTTTGCTGGACGGCAAAACAGCGAGGAACGACAAACTTCCTGCAGGCATCATGTCCGTGGTTGAAGTAAAAGGCATAGATTCCTTCAGGGTGCTCCTCAACGCCAATGGCAAAATCTTCCTTAAGAAGCTCGATTCAAAGGAGTCATCAATCAAGCTCTGCAAGATAGTTTCAAAAACAACGCTTAAAGGAGGAAAACTACAGTTGGGATTTCACGACGGCAGAACAATTATCGCTGAAAACAAAAATGTCAGCATAAATGACACTGTTGTATTCAAGCTACCGGAATTTAAGATTGAAAAGTACCTTAAACTGGCAAAAAACGCAAGCGTTTACCTTATTGGAGGCAGCAACATCGGCAGTGTCGGGGAAGTGGAAAAAGTCTCTGACTCAGTTGTTGTGAAAGTAAAGGGAATTGTTGTAAAAACCGGCAAGGAAAAAGTCTTTGTTATAGGCGAAGGAAGCCCAATCATTAAAGTAGATTAAAATGAATGCGATGAGAAACATAAGAATAGGAAAAGTAACGCTTAATATCGGAGCAGGCACTAATACTTCCAAGCTTGAAAAGGGAATTAAGCTAATAAGCCACATTGCGGGAAGGAAGCCTGTTAAAACCTTTACAACCAAGCGCATACCAGCATGGGGCGTTCGCCCAGGCCTGCCTTTGGGCTGCAAGCTTACCTTGAGGAAAAAAACCGCCATGGAGGTTCTTTCCCGGCTTCTCCGGGCAAAGGAGAACAAACTCAGCTCCAGACAGTTTGACAATTTAGGGAATTTAGCCTTCGGGATTCACGAATATATAGACATTCCCGAAGCAAAATACGACCCGGAAGTTGGAATCATGGGGCTGGAAGTGTGCGTAACCCTTGAAAGGCCAGGCTTCAGGGTTAAGAACCGCAGAGTTAAAAAAAATCCCATCTCAAAAAAGCACTTAATAACCAGGGAGGAAGCTATTGATTACCTGAAAAAAGAGTTCGGTATTACGGTGAACTAAAATGACTGTGTCCTCCTACAAAAAAATGCTGAAACAACTCAAGGAAAAACCCTTCATCATGAAGAGATACCTAAAGCACAATAAGCCTAAAGAAAGGGAATTCGGAAAGGGGACAAAACAGTGCGAGGAATGCTGGAACACGCGCGGCATGATAAGCAAGTATGGCCTCTTTATGTGCAGAAAATGTTTCAGGGAAAATGCCGTGAACTTAGGGTTTAAAAAATTCAGCTGATTAACATGTCAGAATTTTCCACCAATATGCGGTTGAAGGCGAGTTTTGCTTGCTATAACGATTTTGCATGGTCGGAAATGTCAGAAACGAAGTTTCTGAGCACTCAAAAATCCGAAGGATTTCTGATGATTCTGATCATGCTCAAAAACCACTTCATGTGGTTAACAAGGAGGACATTCCCCCAGTCTTCGACTGGTGGTTTTTGACATGTTAAACGACCCATTAGCAAACGCGTTGTCGGCGATATTGAATGCCGAGTCGCGCAGCAAGAAAAGCTGCTCAATAACTCCCGTGTCTGGCATTATTAAAAAAGTACTCGCCATAATGAACAATGGCGACTATATTGGCAAGTTTACTGAAACAGAGACATCAAAGGGCATAGTGCTTAATGTGGAGCTGCTTGGCGCAATCAACAAGTGCGGGGCTGTAAAGCCAAGGTATGCTGTGAAAAACAACGGTTTCGAAAAATTCGAAAAAAAATTCCTGCCTTCAAAAGATTTTGGTTTTATCGTCGTTTCAACCCCTCAGGGGGTAATGACTCACATAGAAGCCAAGCAAAAATCCCTTGGAGGGCGCCTGATAGCGTATTTTTACTGAGGTTAAAATGTCCGGAAAACTTGAGGAAAGCATAGAATTGCCTGAAAACATAACCGCTTCAGCAGAAGGCAGCGTGCTTACTATAAAAGGGCCTAAAGGCGAGGTAACAAGGGATTTTTTTTCAGAGAACGTAGCTGTTTCAGTTGTTTCAGGAAAAATAAACATCTCAGCGCCCAATGACACAAAGAGAGAACGCAAAATGGCAGGAAGCTTCAAGGCCCATGTTCAAAACATCCTTAAAGGCGTTGTTGACGGCCATCATTCAAAAATGAAAGTCCTTTCAGGCCATTTCCCTATTACCGTGTCAGTGAATGGCAGAGAATTCTCTGTCAGGAACTATTTTGGTGAGAAAACCGCCAGAAAGTTTACCCTGCCGGAAGGCGTGAGCGTTAAAGTAAAAGAAAACGAAATTGAGATTGAAAGCTGCGATAAGGAGCTGGTCGGCTCTGTTACAAGCTCAATAGAGAAGCTTACTAGACGCACAACATTCGACCGCCGAGTATTCCAGGACGGTATAGTGCTTCTCAAGGAGAAATAAAATGCCCAAAGAACTCATTAAGCTTAGGAAAGCGAAAAAATCCGGGAAACCAGCTTTTGCTACCCAGGACTCCTGGAAGAGAAAGCGCCTTCCAGCTTCGTGGAGGAGGCCGCGGGGCATGCATTCAAAGATGCGCCTAAAGCATAAAGGAAACCCAAAGATGCCCTCACAGGGTTATAGGTCCCCTAAACTGGTAAGGTATGCCCACCCATCAGGACTTATGCCGGCTGTAATAAATTCAATGAAGCAGCTTGATAGCGTTACGGATGAAGGCGTTGTAATCTCGTCATCTGTAGGCATAAAAAAGAAGATAGCCCTGATAAAGGCCGCTACAGAAAGAAAGCTCACCGTCCTTAACCTCAATTCCTACTACGCAACTAAAGCAGAAGCAGCCTTTACTGAAAGGAAGAAGAAAAAAGCTGCTGAAAAAGCCGCCAAAATAACAAAAGAGCCAGAGGAATCCAAAAAGCCAGGAAAGGCTGAAAAAGAAGAGCCGAAGCCAAAGAAAGACGAAACAGAAGAGGAAAAGAGAAAAACTGCTAACAAGGAAATGGAAAAAATAATCACGAGGCGTGAAAAATGATGCTGAAATCTCAGAAAAGGATTGCAGCGCAAGTTTTGAAATGCTCACCCAAAAAAGTAGTCTTTGACATTGAAAAACTCTCTGAGATAAAAGAAGCAATCACAAAACAGGACATAAAAACACTTATTTCAGACGGCTCCATAAAAAGGGTAAGGGGCAACGAACAGTCAAGAGCCAGAGCCAGAATAAGAGCAAACCAAAGAGGGAAAGGAAGACAACGGGGGCACGGCTCAAGAAAGGGAAGGGCTACTGCAAGGCTTCCAAAGAAAAAACGCTGGATTAACGGAATAAGACTGCAACGCGATTTTCTCAGAAAACTGAGAGACGACAAGTTAATTCCAAAGAAGGCGTATCGAGAACTTTATATGAAGTCCAAAGGCGGCTTTTTCAGAAGCAAACGGCATTTAGAACTTTACATTTCAGAGCACGGGCTGAAGCAAAAATGAAAAGGATAATTGCTGTCCAGTTCACGAGGAAAAGAAAGCAGGTTACGAACTACAGGAACCGCCTTAAATTACTCATGTCAGGGAAAGAGCGCCTTGTCATCAGAAAAACCTCGCGCAGCATAATAGTCCAGTTCACCAGGTTTGACGAAAAAGGGGATATGGTCATCACCTCCGCCTCATCAAGCCAGCTTAAGAAGCACGGATGGCAACTCGGATTGAAAAACATACCGGCAGCCTACCTTACAGGTCTCATGGCAGGCAAGCTCGCTCTGGCCAAAAACGTGAAACACGCTGTGCTTGACGCAGGAATCAGCACGCCTTCCAGTAAGGGAAGGGTTTATGCCGCCCTTAAGGGGGCTGTTGACGCAGGCGTCAAAGTCCCGCTTTCTGAAGCTATTTTCCCATCAGAAGAAAGAATATCAGGCATCCACATTTCAAACTATATGAACTCATCAAAATCTGCCAACCAGTTTTCCTCATATAAAAAAGCCGGCTTGTCGGCTGAAAAGGTAAAAGGGCAGGTCAATTCAGTAAAAGTGAAAATCACAGGTGCCAAAAATGGGTGAAGAGGCTCAGGACAAGGTTTCAAGCGCTGAAAAGGAAAAAAAGCCGGACAAAGAAAGGACGCTAATCCCCGAAAGGGCTTTTGATGTTGACAACTGGAATCCCAAGACAGAACTGGGAATAAAAGTGAAAAACAAGGAAATAACACATATTGACCAGATATTGGACGCTGGCTTGCGCATTCTTGAGCCAGAAATAGTTGATGCGCTTCTGCCCGATTTAACAGCAGAAATGCTTATGGTAGGCCAGGCCAAAGGCAAATTCGGAGGAGGCCAAAGGCGTACATTCAGGCAAACCCAGAAAAAGACGGCAGAGGGAAACAAGCCAAGCTTCGGAGCGTTAATAGTCGTAGGCAACAATAACGGCTACATCGGCCTTGGTTACGGCAAGTCAAAAGAAACCGTTCCTGCCAGGGAAAAGGCGACGAGGAACGCAAAACTCAATATAACAAAGATTCTTCGCGGCTGCGGAAGCTGGCAGTGCTTCTGCAAATCACCGCACAGCATCCCTCTTGAAGTAACAGGCAAATGCGGCTCAGCTATAATAAAATTAATCCCTGCCCCAAAAGGAGCAGGACTAAGGACAGCTTCGGAATGCAGCAAGCTTCTGGCTGCAGCAGGCGTAAAAGACGTATGGAGCCAAACCCTTGGGAATACAAGAGCTACAATAAACCTCGTAAGCGCATGTTTTTCAGCTCTTAACAAGCTCAACAGAACAAAAATCAAGCAAAAGAACAAAGAGGACTTGGGAATTATTGTGGGGGCAAAATGATTGCAGCAATAAGAGTGCGGGGGAAAATAGGCGTGGACAAGCCGAAAGAAGACACGCTGCGGATGCTACACCTTTACAAGAAAAACTATTGTGCCGTATTAAAAGAGAATGAAGCGATTAGGGGAATGCTGGCAAAAGTGAAAGACTATATCACGTGGGGAGATGTGGAAGAGGGAACAGTAAAACTTCTTGAGCAAAAATCAAAAAAGCCTTTTATAAGGCTTAACAGCCCAAGAAAAGGCTATGGCAGAAAGGGGATAAAGAAAACCTTTTCCAAAGGAGGGGCCCTTGGAGAGAGAAAAGAAGCAATAAATGACCTGATAAAAAGGATGATTTAAAATGGTAGTTAACAGAAGGAAAAAGAATTCAAGGCAACGCGGCTCACACACCTATGGCTGGGGTGCTATGAAAAAACACCGCGGCTCCGGCAACAGGGGAGGGGCCGGAAAAGCCGGAACTGGCAAGAGGGCGGACAGCAACAAGCCATCCATATGGCACATTAAAAACTATTTTGGCAAGCACGGATTTAAAAGCAGAAAACACAGGCTAATGGCAGTGAACGTCGGTTACCTTGAAGAGAACCTTGAAAATCTCATTTCAAAAAAGCTTGCAAAAGAGGATTCTGGGGGTTTTTCAATAAACCTGCAGGACATAGGATTCAAGAAACTTCTTGGCAACGGCAGAGTTACAAAAAAACTTACAGTAACCTGCCAAGCCGCATCAAACAAAGCAGTCAAAGCTATTGAATCCAAAGGCGGCAAGGTTATTCTGCCAAAAAAGGAGGAAGTTCCTGATGAGGATAAAGTCAATACTTCTGAATCTCCCTGAAGTCATGGGGCCAACTGAAAAGCGGCTTCCATTCAACGCGAAGCTTAAATGGACAGGCATTATCCTGCTGCTCTTCTTCATCCTAGGGCTTGTGCCTCTATTTGGCTTGGGGGCAAACTCTCTCGCGCAATTCCAGTTCTTATCCCTTATACTGGGTGCAGAGTTCGGCTCAATCATCTCATTAGGCATCGGACCCATAGTAACAGCCTCCATACTCCTGCAGCTCCTCAACGGCTCAGGCATTGTGAAATTCGACCTGAACACGCCTGACGGGAAAAAACTTTTCCAAGGGGTACAAAAAGGACTCGCATTTGCGTTCGTTGTTTTTGAAGCAGGAATTTACGTTTTTGCAGGAGGGCTAGCCCCTGCTGCCGGCTACAGCCCATTCACCCTGATTTTCCAGCTGACACTTGGAGGCATAATGATTATCTTTATGGACGAAGTTGTAAGCAAGTGGGGATTCGGGCAGGGCGTAAGCCTTTTCATAGCAGCAGGCGTATCAAAGGAAATAATGGTAAGACTCCTGAGCCCCTTAAGCTCCTCAGGAAACCTCGCATTTACATCAGGCGAGGCTCCAATAGGAGCACTGCTTTCAATATTTTATTTCCTAGCGGCAGGGGATTTGAGAGAAGTAACTTCCAGCCTTGCAGCAATATTCGCAACTGTCTTTGTTTTTGTCATAGCAGTTTACACGCAGGCAATGAAGGTTGAGGTGCCGCTTTCATTCGGAAGAATTCGCGGCCACGGGATAAGATGGCCACTTGCGTTTATCTACACAAGCAATATACCTGTCATCCTTACAGCAGCTCTTCTCGCAAACTTCCAACTCTGGGCGAGGCTCCTTGAAAACAGGGGCATCCCAATCCTTGGGGCATTCGGACCTGGAGGAACAGGCGTTTCAGGGCTTGCCTTATGGCTAAGCAGCCCAAACATAATAGGAAACCTAGTGCGGGGCATAGTAGCGCCCATAGATTTTGCAAGAGCAGGCACTTACGCCCTGTTCCTTATGGGGGGCTCAGTGCTTTTCTCAATATTTTGGGTGAAGACGGCAGGAATGGATGCAAGAAGCCAGGCAAAAAAAATGATGGATTACGGATTGCAGATTCCAGGCTTCAGAAGGGATGAACGAGTCTTGGAAAGCCTTCTCAACCGCTACATTCCCGCATTAACAGTCATGGGCGCCATCGCAGTGGGTTTTCTGGCAGCTTCAGCAGACGTTTCCGGAGCACTCACATCGGGGACAGGGCTTCTGCTAACCGTTATGATAATATACAGGCTTTACGAGGAAATAGCGCAACAGCATGCCCTTGACATGAACCCCCTGCTTAAAAAATTCATGGAGAAGTGATGCAAATGGTTTTAGAAATACTGGAACTCATTAAAGTGTTACCGCCCCTCTTTGCCATATTCTTACTTTCATTTTTTATATCCCTTCTTATCACAATTGTCTACAAATTCACCACAAACCAGAAATTCATGAAAATGCTCCACCACGACATGAAATCCCTTAGGGAAGAAATAAAAAATATAAAAGACCCGGCACAGGCAGGGGCATTGAACAAGCGCCTTATGGAAAAAACAATGCAGCAAATAATGCACTCCATGAAATCAACATTCATAACCATCATTCCTATCTTCATTATTTTCGGCTGGATGAACAGCAACTTGGCCTTTATACAGGCAACGCCGGGAGAGGAATTCACCGCGTCAATGACGTTCAACTATGGAACAACAGGCACAGCATCAATACAATCAGACACATTGGAAATTATTGACAACACTACACAGGAAATTTCGGATGGTAAGGCGTCATGGAAGATAAATGGAGGGGAAGGGAAGCATGAAATCCTCTACACCTTCGGTAACGAAACTTACAAACGGGAAGTTATCCTTACAAAAGAGTGGAAATATGCCGACCCTTACCTTGAGAAAAAGCGCTCACTTTTGGGAGTAATCAACCTCGGGGACAAGAACCCCATAAAGCCCGAAAGCAAAATAAGAATGGTTGCGGTTGACCTCAAGCCCCTGCACCCATTTGGCGGCTTTGAGCTTTTCGGCTGGCAGCCAGGATGGCTCGCAACTTACTTCCTGTTCACTCTAGCCCTTACGTTCCCAATGAGAAAGCTGATGAGAGTGCATTGACTGACTTCTAAAAATGCAGGTTAACTATAACAAATCTTCCACAAAACTCTTAAATGCTTTTATATCTTCTATGATCACGCTGGCATCTTCGGTTGTCAACGCCTTTGCATAGTAGTTCACGGCAGCCCCTACTCAAAAAACTGCTTAACGAAATTTGGAAAAGCGTGGTCTGACAGAAATTCAAACGCTGCTGCTTCCCTATTTTCAAAAGACTGCAAATATTATATTTCAAAATTATCGCATTTTCGGATGATGCTTGTGTTGCGAATTTTAAAGTTTCTAGATTCCAAAAAAGCTGCCGATTAAAAGCGACAGCTTTATATATTATCGTGGTTAATGAATATGAGCAAAGCTTTCTTGAGCCTGAGCTAAGGCCCGAATACAAGGCCAAGTTAGCTAAAATCATGAAAGGCAAACACCTTTCAGATTAGCATTTGAAAAAGAGGCTCAGTGAATGTATTCTGACAGCTATAGCGAAGAGATAGTTAAAAAACTGAAGAAGCTAAAAAAGAAAGAGCCGAAGCACTATTTACATTACGATATGAAGGGCATCAAAAGAGTCCACATAGGCCACTTTGTCCTTGTTTTTTTGATTAACCACGTAAAGAGGGCGCTCTCTTTTGAAGACTATGACCCTCACGATATAATTTACAGATAATGCCTTCCGATACGTTTTTAAACCAGCGGTTGTTGCCAGTTTCTATGGTGTATAAAATATCCAGGTCGAGCCGAAGAGTAAGGAGAAACACGCCTGCGGGCAGGGCTGTTATTCATTATGAGCCAAGGAAAAAGTCCAAAGCAACCTGCGCAAAATGCATGTCAAAACTCCACGGAGTTACTCATGGACGGGGCCTGGCTGCCTCAAAGCGCAGCCCTTCAAGGCCTTTTGGAGGGGTTCTTTGCAGCAAGTGCAGCAGGGCTTCTATTAAGGAAATGGTGAGGGCAAATGCTTGATGTAGGCAGGCTATGCGTTAAAACAGCAGGGAGGGAGGCAGGAAAAAAATGCGTGATAGTAGAGCTTGTTGACAAAAATTTTGTTCTCATTGACGGGAATGTCAGAAGAAAGCGATGCAGCATTTCCCACCTCGAACCTCTGGCCGACACAATAGAACTGAAAAAGGGGTCTTCGCATGAAGAGGTTGTTAGCGCATTCAAGAAGCTCGGCATACTATCTGAAGTTTCTAAAGTGAGAAGAAAAGAGAAGGCAAAGGAAGAAACAGCCAAGGAAAAACCAGCCAAGAAAAGGAAGGCTTCAAAAAAGAAATCAGAAGCGCCTAAGAAATGATATTCTTTATTTCAGTCAAATCAATTTCCAAAACACTAACTGGCATTTCCAGCTCCCAGTTAACAAGGACTTTTGGGGAAATTTCCCCGATTATTCCGATTTCCTTTCCATAAGCCTTTATCTTAGCACCCCTTCCGTCTATGAACGCCTTTAAGTCGGAAGCTTCCAAGGAATAATTTACGCCAAAACTGCCCATTACAGCGTCTAGGCACTGCTTTATTTCAGTGAAATCGGTTTTTGTGTGCGATATTGCAAGCGCAAGAACCTCCATGCCAACTATGCGGTTGCCCTTTCTAATATTCACTAATCCCTGCTCAAATACCCTCTGTGGAAAATCACGGTGCTTGTTTTTGGAAAGCACCTCCATCATAACTGGGGTGAGCCAGCTTCTTATCACAGAGAAGGTATCTGACATGATGTTTTCTATTTCAACTAACCCCGTGCCGAAGGTTTCCATTTTCTCTTCCATAACAACCTTGTTGCTTAAGATAGGGCTTAGTATTTCCTGAAATCCAAGGCCAATAGCAATCTCCCTTGCCTTATCAGCAAACCTGTTCATCTCTGTAGCAGAGCCAATAGTATAGCTTTCTAATGGAGCACTTTCGATGTTGTCAAACCCATACATTATCGCTATATCCTCTATGATATCAAACTGATGCAGTATATCTGCCCTGTAAGGGGGAATGCTCACAACGTAATTTTTAAACTCATAACCGGCTTTCATGAGCAGCTGCTTTACATCAGAAGTCTTAATATCCAGTCCAGTAAGCTGTTTTATTTGGTCCCGGTTAATCCTGATTTTCTCGTTAAAAATATAAGGCGTGCGCACTTTTTTACTGCCGTAGTCAATATTCACCGAGTATATTTTATAACCCCTGTCATAAAGTGCCTGAGCAAAAATATTTGTCGCAAGATATATGGCTTTTTCATCTGTGCCAGTAACCTCAAATAACAGGTCAGTATCGCCTGTTTCCACCTTTCCGGTAAAGTTTGAATTTATTATTGGAGGTAAGCTCAGAACATTCTTTTTGTTGTCTATTAGAATCGGATACCTGTTAACACCCTTTAATATCCCCCCGTATTCCCTGCCTTTAGGGTGTTGTTCAAGAATCTCCGCAGGCGTAAGCGCTTTTGAAAATTCAAGAGGGACAAACTTTATTTCATCAGGGGCTTTAGTAGTGTAATGAATCGGAAAGTTTATTCTCTTATAAGAATAAAGACCAATCGAAACCTTCTTGCGTTTTCTCCCATAACTCTCATCCAGCTTTTCCTGCAATTGAATAAGCTGCTTTAAAAAATACCCCGTAATGGGCTTCCCCTTGAAAACAAAGGATGATATAAAAGGCCTGACTTTTTTAACAGAAGGGTCAACAACAATGCGGTAATTTCCCCTGTTTATTTTCAACTCCGGAATACCAAGATGCGTTTTGAAAACACCCCTGAAAAGCCTGGCAAGCCCTTCAACACTCCAAAGATAAGGCAGGTTAGTGTCATCAAAGTCAACCTTTACCTCCCCAGTCTTTTTGTCGTAACCATCAACCTCCCCCTTTGCATAAAGCGTTAGCAACTCACCAAACTCGCTTACAGGAAGCTTCTTACCAAGCAAGTCCTGAAAATCCTTGTACGAAAAGCTTATTGCAGGCATCTTACAACACTTTTTCATTCCTTAAGTATTCCAAATCATGACTGTACAACTGCCGTATGTCCTTAAGACCAAGCTTGAACATCGCAACCCTTCCAAGGCCGATACCCCACGCAATTACAGGCTTATCCACACCAAGAGGCTTCATCATTTCAGGCCTGAATATTCCTGAGCCAGCCAGCTCAATCCAGCCAATTTCAGGATGTTTTGCATAAAGCGCAGCAGAAGGCTCAGTAAAAGGGAAATACGACGGAACAACCTTAATCTTGTCTGTTTCGCAGAATTCCTCTGCAAACATCCTTAACAATCCAAACAAATGCCTTAAGTTAAGCCCATCACCAACAACAAAACCGCCTATCTGGTCAAAGTCGGCATTGTGAGTGGCATCAATCACGTCATATCTGAAACACCTTACAATATGAAAATACTTGCCAGGAATCTCCAGCTCTTTTGAGGAAAGAGTCCTTGGAGATATTGAGGTATCATGCGTTCTTAAAATCAACCTTGCAGTTTTCTTAACATCAAAGTCATAACGCCAGCCCTTGCTCCCAGCAACACCCTTTTCATGCGCATGCTTAACTTTTGCCACTAACTCTTTAGGCAAGTCAGTCGCATACTTTGGTTCCTTAACATAATAAGCGGCATGAATGTCCCTTGCAGAATGGTCCTGAGGCATGAATAATGCATCCATATCCCAAAACTCGCTCTCAACAACAGGCCCGTTCATCTCCTTAAAACCAAGTGCCACAAACTTAGCCCTGACTTCCTCAAGAAACCTTCTGTAAGGCTGCTTTTTACCGAAAAAAATTCTTGGAACCGGCGCTCTCAATTCATAGCCCCTCAGGTTTGCCTGCTTCCAGCTACCACTCTTAAGCATTTCAGAAGTAAGCCTGTCAACAACCTTTTCCTTAAGCTCGCTGCTGGCAGCTATCCTTTTACCCTTTTTTGTCAGAAAGGCTGCCACGCTCCTTTTAACGCTTTTTTTTATTATGGATTTTCTTATAGACAGATTCTGCACAGCTTCTTTCTGCTTTTCACTAAGCCTGCCCAACTCCAAAGGGCATTCCCGCAAAAGCGCCTGCTCAGAAAAACCGCTTTTCAACTCACTCTTCCCCTTCTCTGTTATTTCAAAAACAAGTTCCCGGCCATTTATCATTCCTATAAGCGCCTTTCTTTTCAGCAAGCCTATGCTCACGTTTGCCTCATCTGCTGAAAGCCCTGTTGTTTTAATCAATTGAGAAAGTGAAAGTGGCTTGAGGCTGGCTGCATGCAAAAATCGTTTCTCCGGAAGCCCCTTTTCCCTGTAAACCCTGCCATTCTTGTCAAGCTCAACCACTTCAACAAGCTTTTCCTTAACTTCCACAAGAGCCTTCCCCCTAAGCCACTGCAAAGCCCTCATAACCTCAACTGCCTGCATCCCAGAATTCCTGACAACATCCTCAAAACCAGAATATTTTTGAAGCAGCGGAAGAACTTCCCTTTCAAGCCTGTGCAGGCCAGCAATTACACTCTTCATGCCCTTCAGTTCCCCATCTTTATATTTAAAGCTTTTGAGGCACTAATAATTGTGCATAATAACTCCCCAATGATAAACTTTAAATATGAGTATTGTTTGGTAGTGATTGCTTTAAGCAATTGTATTAAAAAAGGGGGTAGGTAGCACGATGATAATCAAAGAAGAATTTTTAAGCAAATTAAGAACCTATTTCTCATTAAACTTATACGAAGTAAGAATATGGACGGCATTGTTATCCCGGGGCGTGGCAACAGCTGGAGAGCTCTCTGACATTGCAAACGTTCCGCGTTCAAGGTCTTACGACGTCCTTGAGAGCCTTGAAAAAAAGGGCTTTTTGTTAATGAAACTTGGCAAGCCAATAAAGTATGTCGCTGTCCAGCCTGTAGAGGTTGTTGAGCGTGTAAAAAAGCACATGAGAAGCGAAGCTGAAACAAAGATAAAACGCCTTGAAAACATAAGGAACACTGAAATAATAGGCGAGCTCAAAAACCTGCATTCACAGGGGATAGAGCTTATAGATCCTGCAGATTTGTCAGGAAGCATCAAAGGCCGGCACAACCTTTACAACCACCTTGATTTGATGATTAAAAACGCACAAAAATCCGTTACCATATCAACGACTTCACAAGGCCTTCTCAGAAAGATTGAGGGGTTAAAGCCAACAATGGAGAAAGCCAAGAAAAGGGGGGTTAAAATAAGAATAGCAGCCCCTATTACTAAAGAAGCAAAACAATCATTAACAGATGTTTCTGATGTGGCAGACGTGCGCCACTCAGACATGAAAGCAAGATTCTGCATCGTAGACGGAAAGGACATCCTGTTTATGGTGCTTAACGACAAAGAAGTTCATCCAACATACGACGTTGGCATATGGGTGAACACCCCGTTCTTTGCATCAGCGCTTGAAGACATGTTTGACAGCAGCTGGAGAACAATGAAATCTGCAGCGGAAGTTGTAAAGAGATAAACCCCTTTAAATCAGGTAAACAATCAGAGTAGCCACTCCCACTGCCATCAGCACACCTGAAAGCGCCAGTATGAGAATATAACCCGGAACATTTACCTTCAAACTGCTTAAAGAAATTTTTGAAGCTTTTTTCTCTTCATCTTTAGTCTCTGCAACAGAAAGAGCGTTTTCCACTTCGTAAACAGGATAGCCGTTTTGCACAAGAAGCTGCCTTATCTCCGAAGGATTCTTGCCCTTCTTCATCTGCAACGCCACATACTCCAAAAGGTCCATATTACAGCCATTACAGCTTTTAATATTTAAGAGTTGCTTTTTTGGATAAAGCAGAGCAACCGTTACCGCTAATATTCGTCGTAGCAGTAAATACTACAGCTCTTTGCCGCTTCCACTAAAAAAAGAAAACGAAAACAACTCAATACATCTTGTACCTTAAAAGAATCCCAATCCCCCCAAGCGAGTCAAGCCTCTGCCCTGCCTCGTTTTCCGAGTTTATAACAACAACCTCGCCCCTGACTGCCTCTGCATTTTTCATAAGGGATTCCGCTTCCACGCGGTTTTTGTAAATAAAAACATCAGTTACCAGGAATGTTTTAACATTTCCCGACTCAATAGCGCCCTCAACGCCCTTTTTGCCGTAAACAGCCAGCCCATCCCTGCTCACCTCAGTCATAAGCGCCTCAACAAGCCTGCTTTCTTCTGCAGCACGCTGCAGCTTAAGCGCTTCTTTTAACTCCGGCCTCTTAAGAAGCTCCTCAACCGCGTTCTTCCCAACGCTGCTACAGCTTGCCATGACAATTTTCTTCTTTATAACTTCGTTATTAATCTCCTCAATAAGCTCTTCCTTCCAGAAGGCAGGACTTGCCAAAATTATTGATTCCGGCTTATAACGCCCGTCATAATCCTCCAGATTTTTTATAAGCTCCCTATAGAAATTGCCGGTAACCGTCTCAACCCCCTTTTTAGCCACTTTCCCCTTGATTTCGGCAAGAATCTCATACCCCTGGCTCTTAAGCAGGGCAAAAACCGCCTCCTCACGGTCAAGCACAAGAATCAAAGTCTTAGCCTGCTTTTTCGTGGCAATCTCCAGCCTCTTCAACTGATATTTCTGCCAGTTTTCCTTTGTTATTCCTGCCGTAGAGCCAATTTCAAGGGCCAGTGTATGATAGCTGCCTTTAGGAATGTCATCGTTCTCAACAACAGTTTTCCCGCTGATTCTGAGCATTTTTTCCTTAAATGAAACGTCCTCTGCCCCTATTTCCAGGAATACTGTCTTTTTAGAAGCCTCTTTTTCAGTAGCCTTTATCTTGCGAGTAGTCCTGGAACTAACCGCATCGCCCTTCTCAATGAGCTGCGAAAGGTGCCACAGGTCGTCAAGGCTCTGCACGCCAACCACGACCTTGCCATGCTTAAGGTCCCTCTTCAGTATTTTCATATTGGAAGAATAAAGTGGCAAGTTTTTTAATGCTTTCTTAATATTGCACATTCTCTGCAGAATTTACAAATATTTAAATAGACGGATGCCCTATGCTATTAGTATAATAACGCTACTTTTATTAGTATCTCACTGACTAACGCAATGCCACAAATGATAGAGCAGGCTAGAGAGGAAATGAAGAGGGCAGACCACCTTCTTTACGTCAGCCTCAAGTATACAAGGACTGTTGACGTTCTTAAAAGCCTTCTTGACAGGCTTATTAACGCAATTGACGCCATTACCGACAACCTTCTGGACTACGCCCTTGAGAAAAAGATGATTAGCGAGAAGCCGGAAAATCTTGGCCTGAAAGGAGAGCTTGCAAAAAAGACTTTCAAGGACCAGACAATAACAGAAATGGTTGATTTCGGAATGTCCCTTAAGAAAATCAACAGGGCAGAATACAAGAGAAGCAGGGAGTTCAGGAGGCATGTAACAATGACGGCAATCACAGACACCGGCATAGTTGAAATAAATATTGACGTGGTAAAGGAGCATTATTTTAAGACAAAGTCTTATCTTGAGTATGCTGAAAAGCTGATTTTCGGTGAAACTGAACAAATCTAAGCCAATAAAAGTAAAAGAGAAGGCAAGCCTTAAGCCGTTTAAGTCTGTTAAGGAGCTAGACCTTATTCTTTACTGGAGCACTGTGCTTGTTCTTATCATGGCAAATTTCTTTATGGCAATAGTAATTATTCCCTTCATCCTCCTTGCCTCAAATTTTCATTTTTATCTTATAATTGCACTCTTAGGGATAGTCTTCGGCTACGTCTTCAGCATGCTTGTCAACAACATTGAAAACCTTACCCCACACCACCATTTAATAGCTGTTCTGTTCATTCCGGTATTTGCTGTAATCAACCTAATCATAATCTCCACCTCAACCGGCGGAATAGCAGCCCTTCTCGGAATAGAGTCCAAGGCAGAACCCCTAAGCGTGAGCCTATTATACGTTGCTTCCTTCATGCTGCCCTATGCCGTATCTCTGATTAAGAAAAAGTTTTAGAGAAACGAGAAACATCAACTGCAGTCCTTCTCTTTCTTGCAGTCCAGCTCAACCTTCAACTCCAGAACATGCAGCGTCTTTTCAGGAGTTATTCTTATGGAGTTGCTTCCTTCAATCACAAAAGCGTCAATGTTCTTGGAGAAGCTACCCCCCCTTGTATCAACAGATATCCGGTGAGAGTTAAGCTCTATAACGGCATTTTTCCTCTCGCCGTCATCAATGAACTTCAAGATTACAGAGGCGTTTAATGTGTTGTTCTCTATCCTTTCAAACTGGGTATCGTTTATGTCAAAGAAATAAACAGGGAATATTGGCTTGCGAAGCTTTGTCTTTACAAATATCTGGTCAATTAAGTAGTTTCCTTCTTCTGAAACAAAGCGCAACTCATTCTTGCCTTTCACAAAATCCACAGGGTCTATAAACGTCTTTTCAAGGCTTCCGCAGTCTGGGACTTTTGACGAAAGAAGATTGTTGTTAAGCAAAACCATAAGCTTTCCAACTTCACTAACCCTGCAGTCAACAAGGTATATTATAAACGCTTCTTCTATATTTTCAACATCAGCCTCCTCTTCGCTGACGAAAAAGGTATTTACAGCCTCTTTGTTTTCAACTTTCTCTACAGTGGCTGCAACCTGCACGTTCCTTATGTCATAAAAATTGTTTTTCCAGAACTGCCATTTTGCGGGGGAATCAACTGAAAACTGTATCAGGTTTTCCTCCTTAAGCTCTCCAATAGACAAAGGATCCATGACAGTGTTTACCTCTCCCTTAAAAATTTCGTTGTCGTTAAAAAGCACGGTCAACCTCCCGTCATAGTCATTCACAAAAAAGGTAAGCCTGCCGTTTTCTGTCTTATCCTTGATATACAAGGGAATTGTCCTTGAGTCTATGCCTGAGCTTTCAATAAAGACGGAATCCACCTTTTTAATGATGGTATCCTCCTTTTCAGTAAAGAGGTTAAAAGACGGTATGCTGTGTTCAAATTCGCGTTCCCTTAGCTTTGTAACAGTGCCAGGCCTTTCTTCAAGAAGCACTCCGATTAACTCTTCCCCCCCGCCTGCCGACACCCCTGAATCTTTTCCTCCAAGAAGCTCCCCCCTTTCCTCAGAAGGCAAAAGGATTATGAATATAAGTATGAAAGCCCCTACTACGAGAACCAATGAGGCTGCAGCAGCCCCTGAAGGCTGCGCTTTTTTACCTATCATTACCACGAATATTTACATCGCTAACATATAAAGTTTTTTCTTTTGCCCTTCCGGTCTTATCGGATCAAAAGCTTTGCTTTTGGGATGTCCGGAAATCTCCTGATTTTCGATACATATCAAAAAAGTCCCGACTTTTTTGGATGTTCGGAAATGCAAAGCATTTCCGATACATTTTTAAACCTTCCCTGAACACTATTGAATTGTAGGGCAAGTGCTTAACTCCAGGTTCAAACCTAGGAAAGTCCACCCACCACGCCCGCAAGGGCAAAAGGCCGCTGCTGAGAGGCAGGTGCTGAAAAGTGCGCTCCAGCGAAGAAACAACACGGCCCTTAGTCAAGGATGAGATGGCGAATCAGGCAGCAATGGCTGAGAGTTAACCCATAGACGTTGCTAAGGGATTCGGTGAGACAGCTGACCGGCCGGTGCAAGTCTTAAGACGCTTAGTCGTATGTTAAGGCAAACCTTCCGAAAGGGGTTTGACAGAAGGTGGCTTATCTTTGCCCTACAATTTTTTAACACATAAAAATGCCCGAACAACTTTTCAGGGAAATACGCTCAATAGAACAAGAAGCTGAAAAAATTATTTCTGATTCAGAGAAGCAAAGCACTGAAATTATTAAAAAAGCCAATGAGCAGGCTGCCGGGATTCTCTCTGAAAAGGATTCCGAACTTAAAGAACTTCGCAATAAAACAATAAAAGATGCGCTTAAAGATGCCTCAAAGCTGAAAGAAAACACGCTGGAAAAAAGTAAAAAAGCCCTTGGCGAGCTGAGGGTCTTAGCCAGCAAAAGAAAAGAGAAAGCGGTAAGCTTAGTCCTTAAGAGCCTTTCGAAACTGATTGGTGGGTAAGATGCTTCAGTCAGAACGCATGAGAAAAGTAGTAATCACAGTCCCAAAGAGTTTTCTCGACAAAACCATAAACGAGCTTTACAAGCTTAACGCAGTCCACATAATAAACCATTCCAAGAGCGATTTGGATATAGGAAACCCCCTTGAAAGCGCCTCCAAAATCTCAGAAGCCCTGATTGCTGCACGCTCCCTTATTTCAAACCTTGGCTTGGCAGGTAGCATGGAGCTAAACAACGGCTTTAAGGCAATAGGTGTAAAGAGCCTTTCACACCTAACCAAGTCACTAAAAACCCTCCAGAATGAAACAAATTTAAAACTTGAAAAAGCAAAGCAGATTTCTGATGAAATAAGCTCTATTGAAACCAAAAAAAACATACTCTTCCAACTGGAAAAACTTGGCATTTCAGTCGAGTCATACAGCAATTATTCCTCCATTACAGTTCTTGCCGGTTATGTGAAAAATCCCGACCTGATGAAAACAGGCCTTCTAAAGGAAACGGACGAATTCGAAATGCACTCTTCAAGCGGAAGCGGTTTTATTGCTTTGTTCGTGTCCAACTCCTTTAAAGACAAAGCCATTGAGGTTCTTGCAAAACACGAATTTTCAGAATTTGACTTGACACCGGTAAAAGATATTAAAGGCAAGCCATCAGAAGCCATTTCCGCTTTATTGGCGGAGCATGAGCTGCTGCAGAAATCAAAACTCGCTATACAAAAACAGCTCGCCCGCATTGGGGCGAAATGGCACGACTTTTTGCTGCTTTCTGAAAAGTTTCTTTCAATAGAACTTGAGAAAGCAGAAGCGCCATTAAGGTTTGCTTCTTCAGAAAACATTTTTGTTGTTACCGGCTGGGTGCCTGCAAAAAATCTTGTAAAACTTGTCGAAAAGGCCAAGAAAACAACCAAAGGAAACATCGAGATAGAAATAAAGCAGCCTGCCCATGATGAAGAGGTTCCTGTAAAGCTCTCAAATACAAAGCTGGCAAAACCGTTTGAGTTTCTCATGAATCTTTACGCGCTCCCAAAATACGCTGAAATAGACCCGACACTTTTCCTTTTCATAACCTTCCCCCTCTTCTTTGGAATCATCCTTGGGGATGTCGGGTATGGAATAACTGTTGTTTTGCTGCTTTTGTATCTTTCCAGAAAATTCCCTTCAGCAAAACCCCTGGCAAGGATTATTATGCCGGCTGCCATCTCCTCAATATTTTTCGGCTTTATATTCGGCGAGGTTTTCGGCTTTGAGGAGCTTTTCGGCTACAGCATACCGCATCTTATAAGCAGAGTCCATCAGATACAGGAAATGCTGATTATTTCAATTGCCATAGGGCTGATTCATATCAACCTGGGTCTTTTAACAGGATTTATTAACGAGTTAAACCATGGTCTCAAGAAAGCCATACTTGCAAAAGGAAGCTGGTGGATATTGCAGCTTAGTATTGGGATAATGGCCGCGTCATCAGAAGGATTGCTGCCTGTTCCAATGTATGCTGGTGGAATTCTGGCAGTTGTCTCGGTGATAATGATTTACCTTGGCGAGTCTGTGTCTGGACTGACTGAACTGCCGGGATTTTTCAGCAACATACTCTCCTATTCCCGTCTAATGGCCGTAGGACTTGCCTCGGTAGGCCTTGCCGTAGTTGTGAACGGATTTGTGGAAGAATTCGCAAGTGCAGGCGGAATTATGATTTTTGTAGCCGTAATTGTCGGCGTTATTGGCCACACCCTTAACATTGCGCTCGGCTTACTTGGAGGTTTCCTCCAGTCCCTCAGGCTTCATTATGTGGAATTTTTCACAAAATTCTTTAAAGGGGGGGCAATTCCCTTCAAACCGTTCGGTAAAATAACCAAGGAGGCAGCGGAAACGTGAGTTTTCCGGCCTCACAAAAAAATTCGGAGGTAACATAAAATGGCAGAAGCAGGATTGGTTGCTATAGGAGCAGGGCTTGCAATAGGCTTAACAGCTATAGGGGCAGGGCTTGCTGAAAAGGAAATAGGAGCAGCGGCTGTGGGAGCGATGGCTGAAAAGGGCGAGACGTTCGGAAAAGGGCTTATTTTAACAGTAATCCCGGAAACGCTGGTAATATTCGGCTTTGTCATGGCTTTCCTGATATTGGCGCTGGCTGAATAAAGAGAATGGGACTCGAAAAGGTTAAGGAAAAGGTGCTTGAAGAGGCAAGACAGAAAGCCAAGTCCAGAGTTGACTATGCCAACGCAGAGGCAAATGGCATAGCCAAGTCCTTTTCAGTGCAGGCTAAAGAAAAAGAGGCTGTTTTTAAGAAGCAACTCGAATCCGAAGTGGGGCTTATCAATAAACGCGAAGCCGCTTCTGCGAGACTTGAGTCAAAAAAGCTATACCTCTCCTTCAGGAAAGAATTTATTGACGAAAGCTTCTCACTTGTGCATGAAAAGCTCTCAAAACTTCCTGATTCTGCACGGGCGGCGCACATAAAAAAGCTTCTTGAGAAAGCCGGGTCGGAGATAGACGTATCTGTTGTGCAATGCAATAAAAAAGACTGCAAATTCGTAAGCAATTTCAAAGTAATAGAGGCTGACATCCTAGGGGGCATTATAGCAGAGTCAGCCGACGGAACATTAAGGGTTGATTACAGCTATGAAACCCTGCTTGCGCAACTGAAAGACTCGCTTTTACCAGAGCTAAATGAAACGCTATTCAGCAAGAAAAAATGAAACAATTAACTTTAGGCAAATACCCGTATACGTATGCAAGAGTCAGCGTTATGCGCTCTTTCCTTCTTGCCAAAGACGACTATCATAAGCTTCTGAAGATGAGCCTCAACGAGATAATAAGCTTTCTCCAGAACTCAGACTACAAAAGGGCTATAGACGAGTTTGGTGTAAAATATTCAGGCGTTGAGCTTATGGAAATGGCGCTTAACAAACACCTGGTAAACACGTGGAACAAATTAAAGAGCATATCCACGAAAGAACTCGGCATTTTAATTGACAAATACCTTGAGAGAGCAGACCTGTGGAACATAAAAACAGTGCTCAGAGGGCTTCATACAGGCACAAGCCAGGAAGTTGTCGCTTCAATGCTTATTCCTGCAGGTCAGCTATCCTCGCAGAAACTTGAAGCCCTTATCAAATCAGACTCCATAGAGGATTTCCTTAAAAAACTCGGTGTCATCAGGATAAAATTTGAATCTCTGGGCAGCGCTTTTGAAGCCTTCAAATCAAAAAACACAATTGTTGGCATCGAGAACTTTTTTGACCGCGAATACTACAACAGACTGTCCAAATTCTCAAAATCCATTCCTTCAGAAGGCAAACTTTTTAAACAATTCCTCGAAGCTGAAATTGAAAACGTCAACATAATCAATATCCTGCGCCTGAAACGCGCTGGAATGGACAAACGCGAGGCACAAGCCTATATCATAGGGAAGCCGTCGGCTCTTGTTAAAAAAATAATAGCTGCTGAAAATAAGGAAGAAACGGCAAAGCTTCTCTCACAGAAAGTGTCAGAGCAGGCGCTGAGAAATTTCACAAACAATAACAGCATTGTTGGTGTTGAAATTGATTTTGGGAAG
The DNA here is from genome assembly GCA_018303115.1 of Candidatus Woesearchaeota archaeon. Lineage (GTDB taxonomy): Archaea > Nanobdellota > Nanobdellia > Woesearchaeales > UBA10216 > UBA492. Next base: position 35,424 of record JAGVYT010000043.1, read on the forward strand.
AATTTATTGAACAAAACAAGGCTGCTGCTTCATCAGCATCCACTGACTGTTGACGTCATACTCGGTTACATGTTTGCAAAGGAAATAGAAGTGAAAAACCTCAAAATGCTTTTGAAGTCAAGGCAGCTAAGCCTTAGCGACGAATTTATAGAACAACAAATACTGATTTAAACAAGATGGAAATCGCTGTTATAGGCAGGGAAGACTTTTGCCTTGGATTCAGACTGGCGGGCATAAAGAAAATAATTGAAACAGAAAAACCACAGGAAGCAATTTCAGCAGTAAAGCAGGATGCGTCAGTCGGAGTGGTTGTTTTCGATGAAAACCTGCTTGAAAGATTGGATGCTGATGAAAAAGAGGCATTAGAAGACTCGTTAAAGCCAATATACATAACATTGTCAACCAGAGCGTCAGAGGATACACTTAAAAAGATGATTAGAAAATCCATAGGTGTTGAGCTATGAAAACAGGAAAGATTTACAGGATTGCAGGGCCGGTTGCTGTTGCAGAACTGGATGCGAGGATGTTTGACATAGCCCTTGTAGGCGATGAAAAGCTTCTTGGGGAAGTCATTCAGATTAACGGCAACAGGTGCACTATTCAGATTTACGAAGACACCACAGGCCTAAAGCCCGGAATTCCGGTCGTCAATACAGAAGAGCCGCTTAACATTGAACTAGGGCCAGGCTTACTAACTTCCATTTACGACGGAATTCAAAGGCCCCTGCCCCGTCTTAAAGAGCAGATGGGAGACTTCGTCAGGAGAGGAGCGACCGCTACCGGCATTGAGCGCAGGAAGGAATGGGAATTTAAAGCAACAGCAAAAAAAGGGGACGACATAACAGGCGGTTCTGTCATAGGAGAGGTTATGGAAGGGCAGATGCTCCATAAAATAATGGCCCCTCCGAATACAAAAGGAAAAATAACTGAAATAAGCTCAGGCTCTTTTACTGTCGATGAAGTCGTTTGCAAACTTGACTCCGGGGATAAGATAAAACTGATGCATAAATGGCCTGTCAGAAAGCCAAGACCAACCTCCAAGAAGCTAATTCCAAACATCCCCCTTATTACCGGCCAGAGAATATTTGATGCCCTGTTCCCCCTTGCAAAAGGAGGAGTAGCAGCAATACCAGGAGGCTTCGGAACCGGCAAAACTGTAGCGCAACAGACGCTTGCAAAATGGAGCGATGCTGAAGTGATAGTCTACGTAGGCTGCGGGGAGCGCGGCAATGAGATGACTGAAGTCCTTACCGAATTCCCAAAGCTGACAGACCCGCGCTCAGGAAAGCCCCTGCTTAACAGGACTATTCTCATCGCAAACACATCCAACATGCCAGTGGCTGCTCGTGAGGCCTCAATCTACTGCGGCATGACCATGGCAGAGTATTACCGCGACATGGGCTATAATGTGGCTGTGATGGCAGATTCCACCTCCAGATGGGCAGAGGCAATGCGGGAAATCTCTTCGCGCCTGGAAGAGCTTCCAGGGGAGGAGGGCTACCCGGCATACCTTTCAACAAGGCTCGCAGACTTTTACGAAAGAGCAGGCCGCTACAAAAACCTTAACAATACAGAGGGCTCCATTTCAGTTATCGGGGCGGTATCCCCTGCAGGGGGGGACTTCTCAGAACCCGTAACACAAGGCACGCTGAGAGTTGTCAAGTGCTTCTGGGCTCTTGACTCAAAACTTGCCCAAAGAAGGCACTTCCCTGCAATTAACTGGCTTACCTCTTATTCGCTTTACTTAAGCTCTCTTGAGCAGTGGTTCTCTGAGAACGTAGCAGAAGACTGGAGAAGCGCTGTTGATAAAATTATGTCTATCCTGCAGGAGGAAGAAAAGCTTCTGGAAATAGTGCAGCTAGTCGGCTCTGACGCATTGCCCGAGAGAGAGCAGGTAACCCTTCAAATTGCCAAACTCGCAAGGGAAATGTTCCTTCAGCAGAACGCCTTCCATGCAGTTGACACTTACTCAGAGCCGAAGAAAACCTATTCGTTTATGAAAACAATCCTGAAATACGGCGATTTGGCTTACAACGCGTTAGGCAGGGGCTCAAAAGTATCTGAGATAATATCAATAAAGTCAAAAGAAAAACTTTCAGATGTAAAATTTGAAAAGGACTATGAGAAGCTTCTTAATTCTATTGTTAAGGAAATGGAGTCTGAATTCAGCAGGCTGAAGGTGCAAAAATGAAAGCATGCTCACTGGCGTTCGTAGCCAAACTCACTGCCGTTCGTAGCTTTCGTTCCGAAAGCAGACTCGCTGGCGTTCGTAGCTTTCGTTCCGAAAGTTTCATTTTTGGGTGTTCAAAATGAAAGCATGCTCACTGGCGTTCGTAGCTTTCATTTTGAGGTGTTCAAAATGAAAGAGTACAAAACCATAAGCAGGGTTGCAGGGCCCCTTGTTTTTGTAAAGAAAACAGAGCCTGTTTCATATGCAGACATGGTAAAGGTGCTTCTCCCAAACGGGGAGGAAAAAAACGCGCAGGTTCTGGACACTAGCGACGACCTTGTTGTAGTCCAGGTTTTCGAAGGCACTTCCGGAATAGACCTCAACACAAGGGTCAAGTTTCTCAACCAGCCGATGAGGCTCCATGTATCAGAGGAAATTCTTGGCAGAATCCTTTCAGGCTCCGGGAAGCCCATAGACGGCGGCCCTGAGATGGTTGCCGACAAGATAATGGACATAGCCGGAGCAGCGATAAACCCCTACTCAAGAAGCAACCCCGAGGACTTCATACAAACAGGCATCTCAACCATAGATGCAATGAACACGTTAGTCAGAGGCCAAAAACTGCCTATTTTTTCAGCTTCCGGCCTTCCCCACAACGAAATCGCATTGCAAATTTCAAGGCAGGCAAAGGTAATCGGAAAGGAGACAAACTTTGCGATTGTCTTCGCTGCCATGGGCATAACAAATGAAGAAGCCCAGCGCTTCATACAGGACTTTGAGCAAACAGGGGCTTTAGAGCGCTCTGCAGTTTTCCTCAACCTCGCAAGCGACCCTGCAGTTGAAAGGCTTCTGACCCCACAGCTGGCGTTAACTGCTGCAGAATACCTGGCATTTGAAAAAGACATGCACGTTCTTGTTATCCTGACTGACATGACAAATTACTGCGAAAGCCTGCGGGAGATAGGAAGCGCCCGTGAAGAGATTCCTGGAAGAAGAGGGTATCCTGGATACATGTACACCACGCTGGCAAACATATACGAGCGTGCAGGCATGATTAAAGGCAAAAAGGGCTCAATAACCCAGCTTCCAATACTGACAATGATTGGCGACGACATAACACACCCAATCCCGGATTTGACAGGCTACATTACAGAAGGCCAGATTGTTCTAAGCAGGGAGCTTCACCAGCGCAACATATACCCCCCAATTGACGTTCTGCCTTCCCTTTCAAGGCTTATGAACCTAGGAATCGGCTCTGACAAAACCAGGGAAGACCACAAGCAAGTTTCTGACCAGCTCTACGCATTTTACGCTGAAGGGAGGGACTTGCGCGGCTTGGTTGCCATAGTCGGAGAAGAGTCCCTGTCCGAGCGTGACCGCAGGCTTCTGAAATTCGCTGCCGAGTTTGAAAGCAAATTTGTCAAGCAAGGCAAAAACGAGGACAGGGGCATCTCAGGCACCCTGGACACCGGGTGGAAACTGCTCTCTGAAATCCCTGAAAGCGAGCTTTCAAGGGTAAGCCCTGAAATGAGGCGCAAGTATTATGGCAAACGTTAAGCCAACGCGCTCCGAACTGCTTCAAGTCAAGAAAAAAATAGCCATTGCCAGCTCAGGCTACAAGCTTCTAAAGAAAAAACGCGACGGCCTGATACTGGAGTTCTTCAGCGTTCTTAAAAAAGCCAGGAACATACGCCTGGAACTCACAGAAGAATACGCTTCTGCGCTTAGCAAGATAAACATTGCCCGGGCAATAGATTCTGACATCCAGATAAAGTCAGCGGCAATGTCAATAAAGCAGCAGCCTTTAGTTGAGCTGGACACTAAAAACATTATGGGCGTGAGAATCCCGTCCATTACTTCAACAGAGGTTAAGAAAAGCATTTTTGAGAGGGGCTATGGAATCCTGTCTGCAACCTCAAAGATTGACGAGGCGGCAGATTCTTATGAAGCAGTTGTTGAAAAGATAATTGTCGCTGCAGAGATTGAAGTAACTCTTAAACGGCTTCTAAAGGAAATTGAAAGAACAAAACGCAAGGTCAACGCCCTTGAGCAGCTAACAATCCCAAGACTTAAGGGAGATGCAGTCTACATACGCCTGCGCCTTGAAGAAATGGAACGCGAGAACTTTTCAAGGCTGAAAATGCTAAAAAAAGAAATAAATTACTGATCCTTATACTCCGAATCCACAACCCTCCTTATTTCAGCGGCTTTCCTGTCCCCTACCAGCTCGGCTCTCTTAAGCTTGTCCTCCTTTGCATTGATTATCCTTTTGATAGTCTTAAATTGTTTAAGCAACGATTTGGCTATCGCAGATTCAACACCAGGCAATGCCGAGACTAAATACTCCTGCTGCTCTTTCAAAGTTAGCGGCTTCGCGCTGTGCAGCCGTATGTCATCATAGCCTTTTTCCTGCTCCCTCCTTGCTATGGCGATAAGTATTTCAGCAGTCTCCCTGTAATCAGCGGTTTTCAGGAGTGGAATCCCGAAATCAACAGCTATTGTGGCAAGCATGCCCCTTATGGCGTTGGGATGAACTTTTCTCACAGAATAAATGTCATTGGAGCCCTCAATTATCACCAAAGGCCTTTCATACGCCCTCTTAAGCTCCTTAAGCTGCTGCAACAACCGCCCATCAATTATTGAGCTCACGAAATCCTCCACAGTTTTTATCTCGACAGCAACCCTGCTGCTGCACAGGTAATCCCCTATTGGCAGGGATTTCAGCTCAACCGACACCCCTTTGTCAGAAAGCTCTTTTGCTACAGGCCCTTTTTCACGGTAATCAGCGAAAATTTTCATTGACTTGCTGTTTTTGTCAACATAATTAATAAGCGTATCCCTTTTTTTATCCAGTTTTATTCTGCTCTTAAGCTCATTAAGTATGCGGTGCATCCTTTTTTCCTTGTGGTATGCAACCCACCTGAAAGCCTCATCCCTTGTATTCCTCGTAACCAAAACTATCACCCTGCCTTTTTCCTGTCGTCCGGTGCGGCCGCGTCTTTGTATAGACCTGATAGCAGAAGGTATTGGCTCATAGAATATAACCGTGTCAACCTTTACTATGTCCAACCCTTCCTCCCCGATTGAGGTTGCTACGAGAACATTAAACTCGCTGTTTCTAAACCTGTCCAGTATTGCTTTCTGTTCTTTCTGGCTCAGCCCGGTAGCCCCTTTTTTTGCTTGGCCTACAAATATTTCCGATTTAATGCCAATCGCGTCAAGGTCTTCCTTTATTTTCAATGCAGAATCCCGGTACTGGCTGAAAACAATTATTTTGGACACCCCTCTTTTTATCTCAGCAGATATTATGCCTTTCAACTCTTCCAGCTTCGGATGGTCAACTTTTTCTTCGTATAAAGCTGATGTCTTGGTTATAGATGCCTTGAAGTTCCCGTCTGCCAGAAGATTTTTCAGGGCTTTCACTTTACTGGTTTTGCCTTCTTCCTGCAGCCTCTGGAAATACTTGTAAAGCGGGCTTATTCCCTGCGTTTCCAGCAGCTCAAGAGCGTGGCCTGCCTTCATGGCTTCTGCAAGCAATGAAACTGACCTTAGGAGCATAAAGTCCTTTTCACCCTGTGCAAGCCTCCCATGCAAGGCGCTCTGCAGTTTCAGAAGCTCACTTTTTGTCAGCCCGAATGTTGTGCTTATGTAGCCGAACTTTTTAACAGCATCAAGCTTTGACTTTATGCATAGCTGAAGGCTTTTTCCCACATCAGCAAACTTCTCAGGAAGGTCAACTTTTACATACCCCACTTCCATTTCCTGGATGTAAGGCTTAACATCAGAATCTTCCTCTTTTCGAACCTCTATCTCTTCTATCATAAGGTTGCTGCACACTTCCATAATTTTTTCAACATCACTTCCCGGCGAAGCAGTCATCCCTGCTATGCGGGGGAACTTTGCCTCATTGAGGTATTTTTTGGCTATCCACACGTAGCTGTAATCCCCAACAGCCCTGTGTGCTTCATCAAAGCCGATAAGGCTGACGTTTTCCAGGCTTATCTTACTGCTTATAATGTCATTCTCAAGGCCCTGCGGAGTGCTGAATATTACTGTCGATGATTCCCAAAGCGTTTTCCTTTTTTCAGGCTTTACAAACCCGGTCATTATTGCCATCTGCCTTTCGTCAATCTCAAAATGCCTCCTGAAAACTTCAAAGTACTGGTCTATCAGCGGCTTTGTCGGCCCAATAAGCAGGATTTTGCTCCCAGGATAGTTCTTAAGCCTGTTGGCTGCCAGCATGAGAAATATGTTGGTTTTGCCAAGCCCTGTGGGAAGAACTATCAGCGTGTTATGTTTTGATGCTGTGGCAAGTATTGTTTCCTGGTAAAGCCTCGGCTTAAAATCCTTAATCATGCGAAAAAACAGAATAAGCGGCAGCATAAATATTTATGCAAAAGCCTATTGCGCCAATTTCAGAACCTTGTTCGTTGCCGCAATTACCGCAATAAACAGCACTGTAATTACCGCCCAGTTTCCTGCCTTGTGCCCAATAACGTAACCAGTCAAAAAAGCAAAAGCCAGCACATAGTAAGGAAACCTGTTCCCTTCCTTGCTTGTGAATAAAAAATGCCCGAGTATCAACGCTGCAAAAAAAACAACGGCATAAGCAACCCATTGGTTAACTATTATGGCAGAGAAAAGAAAGCTGAGTAAAAGAATTGCGACAAATAATAAGGCCATCCAGTTTGTTATAAAGTCAAACCCCTTCCTGTTAAGGTCTGGAGTCATATTTTCCTCCCCATAAACCTTATAAACAGGACGAGAGCTCTAATTTAAAATGTTTTTGCTATGGATAATGCCGGTGCTTGACTTGATAGCCACTGTGTTTATGCTCCTGCTTCATTACGGCATCCTTCAATGGAAAGCTGTTTTCCCATTTGCAATGTACCTTGTGCTAAAAGGCGTTGCCTTCAGGGATATCGCAAGCATTATGGACATGGTAATCGGGCTTTACATTCTTGGCATGATCGCTTTCGGATTCCACACATTTATAGTTTACATAGCAGCAGCTTACCTCATACAGAAAGCGCTGTTCGGGTTTTTCTAGCTACTGATAATACTGCACATTACACTACTGCTACCAGTTCCCGAAAATCCTTTCAATAACACGGAAGTAAATGAAGGAGTATGCAACCGCTATAACAAAAGCGCCCAGCACAGCCATCCACCATGTTATGCTTGGAAAAAGAAGAAGCACAGCAGCGCCTATTATGGCAGCCATTGCAAAAGGATACAAGTGCCTTGACGAGTACATCACATGGGCGCCGTCAAGCGGCGGAATAGGAAGCATGTTTGTTATTGAAAAAAGAACATTAATCAAAACAAACTTTGAAATAAACGCTTCAGGCAGGAAAACAAAGTATTTGAAAACCATGGCGGCAGCAAGGTTTGCCAGAGGGCCTGCAACTGCAACCTTGCCGTTGTCAAAGTAACCAAGGTAATGCCTGAAATACCCTAGCCTGTGCTTTTCCTTCATGTCAAGGAAGAAGCTGCCATAAGCAAGGAAGATAACCTTCCCATAAGACATAAACGCCAATATCAAGCCTCCAAGAATGCCGAAAAAAAACGGGCGAAATTCAATCCTGTAGCCAAGGTTTGGGCCTGCAATCCTGTGGGCAGACTCGTGGATAAGAACAGCTATCGCAACCACTACAAGGCTCATCAGCATATTTGCCAGGTAATTTGCAAGGTTGAACTGTTCGCTGCCATCGTCAAACCCAACTATTACAGTCAATGCAAGCACGCTCACGCCAAGCCACATAAGCTCCTTTTTGGAGAAAGGGGCGTAGCGCCTTACCTTGTCCATCCAGTTGAAAAAGCCGTAGTCCATACTGTTTCCCTAATGCACGAAGACGTTTTTAAATGCTTCGGTAAGAAATAAAGATTATCCAAAGCTAAAGCTGTAAGTCGTTCCTTTCTTAAGCTTTTCCCTGATTAATGCTGCTAGCTCTGCCTCATGACCTGCCCCAACAACCGCAAGAATTTTGCTGTCAGGGTTCTTATTCATTATGTCAACCAAAACAACAGCCATGTGCTCGTTTCGCTCTTCCACCAGAACCCTGTAAAAATTAGGGTAGCGCATCCTTACCAGCTTAAGAACCTTCACTATCCACTTTTCGCTTGGAACCTTTCTTAAATCCATTTTTCTGAATTCTTTCATCTCGCCTGAGAAAGGCCCTCTTAAAACGTCCAGAACAAACCACAACCTCTCCTTCCAGCTCAGGTTCTGCGACAGCCTTTTCATGGTTATTTCTATATCCCTGTCTATCAGGGCAATCCTCAATTTTTCCTTTATCGCGGCTTTTAATGCTGTTCTCATCTCAGAACCGGGGTCAATGCCAACTAATTTCCCAAGTCTTTTCTGAAGAAAACCCGCGATTATGAAAAACAGAAAACCCTTAACACCCAATGCCCTTACCATCCTGAGGGAATGCCTTTTTCTTATGTTATGCAAAAGCGCATGAGCGCGTCTCCTGTCGAGCTCAATAGCCACTATTTCCGGCTTATTCTTTTTTATATAGCCCTCTACCGCGAGAACGCTCTCCCTCGCTATGTGCGAAGTGCCTATAATCACGAGATTCCTTGCGTTCATAACTAAAACATTCATGGATATTTCTATAAAAACTTATTCTGAAACTGTCATCACTAGTTATAGACAATGAAATTTTTGAAATACAACCTGTTCATGAAAAAATTTATATAGAACAGATATTGTAACCGGTTTGTAAAATTTTTGGGAGGTAATCCACATGCTTAAGCTAAAGCGCATAACCGAGACATACAACATGAAGGTTTTCACCGATTCCGGCGATTACTTCGGGGATGTTGAGGAAGCTATTCTCACAAAGACAAAAGTAACAGCCTGGAGGGTAAAGGCAACAAAAACCTCTGCTTTGAACAAGCTTCTCGGAAGCGCAAAAGGCGTAATAGTGCCCCACCAGTTCATAAAGTCAGTTGGGGACGTCATAATAATATCAAAATCGGCAATACCAAGCTACGGCGAAGAAATGCCTGCAACGCAGGCTATGCAGCAATAGGCAGCGCTGCTTCTCCAACCCCCTAAATTCTACTGCCGTTAAGGCGGGCTGCTGCCAGTATAGTGCCGAAACCAAAGTTTTTTAACTTACCCGACTTTCCTGATTTCTGTGAAAGGGCTGACAAAAGGAGCGGTAATGGGAAGGCTCAAGAAGGTTAACGACCCTGAATTAGGCGTGAGCATTGTAGACCTTGGGCTGGTTTACGATGTCAAAATAGACAATGGAATGGTTGTAGTAAAAATGACTTTAACAAGCCCTGCATGCCCTGTAGGCCCCTTGATTATCCAGTCCGTTGAAGAAGCTGTCAGAAAAGTCAAACAAGTCAAAGGCGTCACAGTAAACATAGTCTGGGAGCCTCCCTGGAACACTGATAAGATATCAGAAGAAACCAAGATGGAACTGGGGATAAATTAAGCTTATGCGGCAGTGATCTAACGGCATGATTCGAGCTTCCCAAGCTTGCTGTCCGGGTCCAATTCCCGGCTGCCGCATGTCAAGAACACCCGGGCTGAAGCCCAGGGCGTGTTCTTGAGCACGCTCAGAGGCGCTGTATGCTAACTGCCCACTAAAGTGTCCTCACTTTGTTCGGGACTTGCCTTCGCTACGCTTGGCAAGTAAGTAGATTGCGCATCAGCGCTTCTGATGTTTCAAACTTTAAAAGCAGACTGGCAGATTTTGTTGAGGAAGCAACCAGCACAATTCGGCTTGCGGGCGTGGCACACTGTCCTTCCGTGCCGTATAGTCATCAATGAAAACCTGTCCCAATCCCTTCTGGGAATAAGCTTCATCATGTCCTGCTCTATCCTGACCGCATCCCTGTTTCTTGTGAGGCCCCATCTTTGCGTCAGCCTGATGCAGTGGGTGTCAATGGCTATGCCGTCAATTATCCCGTATGCCCTGCTTAAGACTATGTTGGCTGTCTTCCTAGCAACTCCAGGCAGCTTCAGCATGTCTTCCATGTTGTCTGGAACTCTCCCATTGAAGTCCTTTTTAATCATCTTAGCAGAGGCAGTAATGTTCTTTGCCTTGTTACGGTAGAATCCGGTGGACCTTACCTCTTTCTCAAAAATCTTCAAGTCAGCCTTTGCAAAATCATTGACAGTTTTATATTTCTTAAACAAGCTACCGGTAACAATGTTCACTCTTTTGTCTGTGCACTGGGCAGACAATATTACTGCAACTAGGAGTTGCATCGGGTTGTCGTGCCTAAGCGCAATCCCGGACTTGGGATAGTTCTTTTTCAGCAACCATGATATTTTAGCTGCGCGTTCTTTCGCGTCCATTCTACCTTTTCCTCCCGACAAAAATAAACCCTCCTGAACGGAAGTATTTTAGGAAGGAACTTTTTAAAACCTCATCCTGGTCAGGGCCTTTTAGGTAAAACTCCCTTTCAACCCTCAACCCTGCTCTTCTCATCAAGTTCCTCAACTCGTCAGGCATAAACCAGTGCATGTAAGCCTTATTGAAAGAGTTGCTGTGGCAGTAAACCACGTCGCCAAGTTCAAACTTGTCCGGACGTAGCAACCTGTTTTTTATTGCCGCCAATATGCTTATTGCATAGCCAAGTTCTGTAAGTTCAAAAAAGTTGTGAGCATGAATAAACACATAGCCGCCTTTTTTTACAACGCGCGCAAACTCATTCATCGCCTTCTCCCTTTCAACTCTGCGGTATACCGAGCCGATTGAAGCGCCCATGCATAGGACATAGTCAAAATAGCCGCTTTTTATCGAGGAAAGATTTCTCATGTCATGGTTTGTGAACCTTGCCTTGCCCCTGCCAACATACTTCCTCGCCGCTTCAATCATATGAGCATTGAAGTCATTGCCCCAAACCTCAAAGCCCCTTTCTGCAAAATACTTCACATGCCTTCCAGGCCCCATTGCTGCGTCAAGAATCCTGCCCTTTTTTGTTATTATGCTTTCAAGTATAATTGTGTCAATCTTAAACATACCTTCCATCTCTTTCTCTTCCATAAAGAATTTCTCAGCATAGCTTATGCTTGTCCTTTCCTGGTCGGCTATCGCCTCTATGTCCACCACGCTTCGCCATGCTGTTACGGCGAGTTTATAAATTTTAGCAGCAGT
>JAGVYT010000039.1 GCA_018303115.1 Candidatus Woesearchaeota archaeon
CAAGCGAAGCTTGCCATCAGTCATAGACTGATGGAAATGCTCAGAAATAGCGCTTTCTGGCACTCAGAAACTGCTGTTTCTGATGATTCTGACATTTTAACCACAAAAAGATATTTAAGCGCTGCAAACAGTTCCGGTTAAAATGAGCAGATTTGCATTAGTGATTGCTGCAGCAGTAATCGTAATCCTTGCCTTAACCTTCCTTCTGCCAGGAGGCAAAGTGAACGTGTTCAAAAAGGAGCAGGCAGGGGAGTTTAACGTAACTATCTTCCATACAAGGTATGAGCCGAACAGCATTTCCGTGAACCATGGAGAGTTGGTCAGGCTTAACGTGGTAACTGCGAAAGGCACCGCAAGCTACATGCATGGAATAACAATTGACGAATATGGCATCAGCAAGCTGGTAACTTCAGAAACAATTCCGGAGGCAATAGAATTTGTCGCAGAAAAAAAGGGGACATTCCAGATTTATTGCGGAACCTGCGACCAAGGCCCTTTTGGAAGGGAGCACCCTGACATAAGGCTCACGCTGACAGTAAACTAGAGCGTTTCTTTTCAATAGTGCAATTAACCACTGGACACTGGGCAGCGAGAAGCCCTGCTTCTAAGTCCAGTGTCCCCACTGGACACTGGGCAGCGAGAAGCCCTGCTTCTAAGTCCAGTGTCCCCACTGGACACTGGACATGCCACGATAGCGTATTTAAGCAAATAAGCGCTTACAATAGCAAAGCTAAGGTGAAGGAAACCGCAAGATTTCCTAACCTAATTTTTTACAAAATGAGGTGATTAAGATGAATTGGAACAGGTTAAGCACGGATGAGGTAAGAAGGCTGTTTTTCAGCCAAATCAAGCGCATAAGCATCGAGGCGGCAAGGCCGCCCAGACGAGCCTGATGATTCTCACGCTTTTTCTGTGACAGCGCCAGACAACAGGAAGGTGAGCGTTTGCTAACCGCATGGATATAAAAGGGGGAACAGGAAGGCACTTTACTATTTCTAAGAGTGAGAGCGCTCTGCTAAACACCCAAGAGGCTGACCTGTTCTCTCACCACCCGATATCCCACAGCGTCAGAAAGCCTGCCCTCTTCAACGCCAAGCCCTAAAAGACGATTCATCAATAAGCCTGTAAAGTATTCTGTTCTATCTGTCAGTAAAGGCAAAGTATACATTAACGTCCGCTCAACTAGGCTGGCCTGCAAGTCAGGACGATTAGGCACAGGCAGGCAAAGTGCGTTGTTAAACCTGTCAGCGCCTTTGATTAAAATCGCCGCCTTCGGGCCTCTCATAAGCCGCCCGGTTGACTCAGCCTCCATTCTCATGTTATGCTCATGCTCAGTTTCCATTCTTTTCCTTCCCTTACCTCTAACTTCAAGATAGGGAAGGTCCGGTTTGGTAAGTGCCAGAGCCAAATCATACACCCTTTCTCCAAACGCTTCAAGAAATTCTTCATGAGTCAGAGTATGATCTTCCATAAGGTCGTGGCCTATCGCAGCCTGGATGGCTTCATCAACTGAATAATCCCCTGGCAAAACGCCGTTTAGTGAATGGCCTGCAAAACTTAGCCAGTAAAAATCAGATGATGCTTCACGCATTGCCCAGTAAGCAACGTGAAAGGCTACAGGGAGTGTGTGCTGATTAAACACAGGAGCGCCATTTATAAGTCTTCCAAGGCCCTCCTGCTTTCTCTCGGTAAGCTCAACTACAATTCTCAATTGCCCACTAACTGGTAAGCTGAGCAAGTCAAGCCCTTCATAGAACTCGTAGGCAGTTAAACTAGGTATTCCTGTAGTTACTTTTGTTAAAACAAACATGCTGCATGGAAATAATCTCAAAACAGCAGTTTTTGGGCAATAAAGCCAGATACTTAAGAAAAATAGTTTCAGGAGCAGTATTCATATACCCAACAGATACTATTTACGGCATTGGCTGCGATGCAACAAACCCGGCTGCTGTTGCGAGAATTAGAAAGATAAAGCACAGAAGCAGCAACCCTTTCTCAGTGGCTGTTCCGTCAGAAGAGTGGATTTATGATAACTGCATAGTTTCGCGGGAGGTAAAGCAGTGGCTGCAGAGATTGCCAGGCCCGTATACACTATTGCTTAAGTTAAAGAACAAGAAAGCTGTGGCAGCATCTGTCAATCCGAACACACAGATTCTCGGCATCAGAATCCCAAAAAACTGGTTTGCAAAGGTGGTCAGTGAGCTTGACATGCCAATAGTCAGCACCTCTGCGAACATCACGTCTAAAAGCAACATGACCTCTATGAAAAATTTGAATCCGGATGTTGCTAAAAAAGTCGACTTCATAATATATGAAGGCAAAAAAGAAGGCAGGCCGTCAAGTATTGTTCAGCTTTATGCAAAAAAAAGCCGGGTTTTTAAACGCTAAATAGTTATTTAAATCTTTACGGCTCTGTTGAAAAAGTCAATTTTGCCTGTTTTAATGATGTTCCTGCTGCCTTTAATTTTATCTCTCCCCTTTAAAAGGTTAAGGGGAAAGATAAAATATTCAGACTTGATAGAGAAGCTTGCCAGGCAGGCTGTGGACGAGGACGTGGATTTGGTAGTGCTGGCTGGCGACCTCACCTTCGGGGAGGCGTCAACTGACAATATCATAGGGCCTTTTGTTAAGCGCAACAAAAAAGTGGCTATAATTCCGGGAAACCACGAAACAATAGCCACTGCTGATTTTCTTGCCCAGAAGTATGGCGTTACAAACCTTCACGGCTATGGCCTGAAGCATGGCAACATCGGATTTTTTGGATGCGGCGGGGCAAACGTCGGGCTGTTCCAGCTTTCAGAGGACGACATTTTCTATCACTTATACAAGTCGCATAAATATGTTAAGGATGCAAAGAAAAGGATTATGGTAACTCACGTTCACCCCGCAGAGTCAAAGATGGAGCAGTTTTCCGAGTTTGTAAAGGGCAGCACTGGCGTCACAAAGGCCATTGAAAAGCTAAAGCCCGACCTGCTCATTTGCAGCCACGTCCACGAGGCTTCAGGGCTGGAAGAGACTATAGGCAATACGAGGGTAGTAAATGTTGCCAAAACGGGAAAGATTATCGAGGTTTAAATTATCCGTTCTATACCGCCAAACTGCTCTCTGGTTTCCCTAACTGCTTCATAAACTAAATCTCTAATATCATCAACCAGTTTCCCCTTATACTCGCATACAGCAACATTAGTTCCTTCTGTGCTCGTTATGTCAATTACAGGAAATACCCCCCTATTGTTTAAAGCACGTTGAAAATATACAACCAAATATCTAAAATGCACTCTGCTAACGAAAGCAACCTGGGTTTCACAAAAAGGGCCTAGCCCCGGCTCGTTGTGTATAACCGTGAAAGGCGGAATATCTGGTTCGAATTCATCCACTAAAGGCTCTATGTATGTCTCAGAAGCAGGGTTTCTTTCCGTATCAAGGCAATAATGAGGATCGCCCTCAAACGTTCTTCTTAAAAGTCCATCAACAGGGACTTTAACGTTTCCAACTCTTGGCAGTGGTTCGGCTGTAACCATAGAGAAGATAGGAAAAACAAGGTAATTTAAAATTTTAACCCTTAACGACTCCCAGCGGCGCTAGCCTTGCAACCGCTTTTCCAAGCCCAACGTCATTGGACACCTTTACCACTTCATTTATGTCTTTGTAGGCAGGCGCTGCCTCTTCTGCTATGCCCTTCCAGCTTGCTGCCTTTACGAGGATGTTTCTTTTTTCCATCTCTGCAGCAACCTTCTCCCCCCTGAAGCTCATGATGGCCTCTTTCCTTGACATCTCCCTTCCGGCTCCGTGGGCTGTGCTTCCAAAGCTTTTTTCTTCTGCTTCTTTTGTTCCGACCAGGATGTAGCTTGCGGTTGACATGCTGCCTGGAATGAAGACAGGCTGCCCAACACCTTTATACATGTCATTCACTTCTTCCCTTTCCATGCCAAAGCTTCTGGTTGCGCCTTTCCTGTGGACGCACAGCTCCTTTGTTTCCCCGCCGACTTTGTGCTTCTCAACCTTTGCAATGTTGTGGCAGACATCATACACCTGCCTCATGCCATAGTCTGTCCCGATTACTTTCTTGAAGCTTGCTCGCATCCAGTGCACTATCATCTGTCTGTTTGCAAACGCGTAATTCATTCCAGCGCACATCGCCCTGAAGTAGCGCTGCCCTAGCTCGGAATTGAATGGGGCGTTGACCAGCTCTCGGTCAGGCAGGTGGGAGAAGCCGTATTTGTTTTCCATCTGCTTGATATAATCAGAAGCTACTTGGTGCCCAAAGCCTCTGCTTCCGCAGTGCACCATAACCGTAACCTGCCCTGGCTTTTCAATGCCAAAGGCGGCAGCGGTTTTTTCGTCATAGATTTCCTCCACTTTTTGTATCTCAAGAAAGTGGTTGCCTGCTCCAAGAGTTCCGAGTTGTGGTCTGCCGCGAGCAATTGCAGAATCAGAAACAAAGTTTGGCTCAGCCTGCTTAAGCCAGCCGCATTCCTCAGTTGCGTCCAAGTCTGCCTTGGCTCCGTAGCCTCTTTCCAGAGCCCACTTGCTTCCTTTTGCAAGCATCTCAAGCATCTCGTCCTTTGAAAGTTTTGTCTGCCCGCCCCTCCCTACTCCGGAAGGAATCTGGTTGAAAAGTTCATTGAGCAACTCTTTCAGTTTTGGAACTATCTCATCGGCAGTCCAGTCGGTTCTCAATAACCTAACCCCGCAATTTATGTCATACCCGATACCGCCAGGGCTAATTATGCCGTCCTCTGTGTCAATTGCCGCAACGCCGCCGATTGGAAAACCGTCAAAGGCCAAACCAACTGTTGCTGGTTTAGTATCCTTCGTGGGCGTCAGGCATGACGAACGAGAACTTCTGGATGCCTTGCAAGTGGGCAACATTTGCTGCCTGCATCAAAGTGCGGTCCTGCTTTATCTTTGCAATAAGCTTATCTGAAGCAAAGATTCTTGCAGGAACCTTCATGCCTCCGCTCTTGGGTATTTCCCATTCGTTCTCTGATATTTTTTTCAGTTCCATTTTAATTCAGAAGGATTTGCTGCATACTTTAAAAACTTATCTGGGTTAAAGAGATTTTTCCTTGAATTAGTCAGATGTCCACAACAACCTGCACAAAGCAGTTGCCTTTCTCATTATCAACTACCATGTCGTTGTAGGTTATAGCCTTGACCTGGGGGCCTATTGTTTCGTATTTTGCAGCGTCATCGCCCAATACTTCTGCAGCTATTTTATAGCTGCCTTCCTTTCCGCTGATTTTGATTTTCTTAACTTCAGCAAGGAAGAAGTTCTCAGCGTCCAGAAGTATAAGGAATTTTTCAAGAAAGTTATAAAGAAGCGACTGCAAGTCCGTTCCTTCAGCGTCTATTTTTTTAGTAACCTGTCCTTTCACGTTATTAGTATCTACCATTACGTTAAACACCGCTAAGGCTGCGTTAGAAAAGGCCTCCTCAAGGCTTTCCCCGAAAGCCCTGAATTTTGCGTCTGCAGTGTGCGGCAGGTATTTGTATTTCATAGTTATTACCGCTGCCACTGCTAATATAAAATATTATTGGAGTGGTAACCCTGAAGCAACTCATGAATTTGTCAACAACATCAGATTTTCCGAAAGAATCAGTAAGGCACTATTCTCGGCTCGTCGTCGCTGTGCCTTTTTACGTCTTCAATGACTTTCGGCTCTGGCAGGTCAACGCTTTCCTCCCTGTTCTCGGCCAGCATGCCTTCCACTTCGCTTCCTGAAGGCGTTTCTGGCATGGCTGCAGGCGCTTCTTCTTCCCTGTTGCCGCTGAACATTCCAAAGATGCCTTCCCCGACTATTGGCTGCGGCTCTGAAGACTGTTCGCTTTGCTCAGCCAGATTGGCTTCAATCAGGGAATTCAGCATGTTGACTATCTTCCTTATCTCATCATGCGAGTCTTCCTTGGTATCAATAGTGATTTTCATATACTAGTATTGGTATTCGTATTTTATAAATTTATTGCTACAGAGCTACTTGTTCCAGTAGAAAACCCTTAATATCGCAGTGGTTGAGTTTGTCACGTTCCCTGTTATGAACAGCGACTCAGAGAATACTTGGACGTCAGGCAGTCCGCTGACTGTTGTTGAGGGCTCTTCGGAAAGGTTCAGCTTGAAATCGAAATTGTCCTCAAGACTGTTGTCAATAGTCTGGTTGATGCACGTAACGTTTTTTTGTATTATGCAATTCCGGAAACCATCATCTTCGCGGAGTATTGACAAAAAGCCTTTTGGCTCTGTTTGGATGTCCGCCGCTTCTCGTGGAATGAATACAACCAGGAACAAAAGCGTCATGAAAAGAGCTATAAGCGCTTCAAGCGTTTTAAACATGCCTTTCTTGCCTACCATCCTTTTATCCTCAGCTTGTATTTTACTTTGTTGCCATACTTATCAAGCACTACTTCTTCAAATTCGCGCGTGAATACGTTTACAGTTCCGGGGGTTGCTGGCGTGTAATTAACCAGCGGCTCGCCGCTTTCATTGAGCAGTTGAAAGCTGAAATCCCTTCCTGAAGGGTAGCCCCATGCCTCTTTCAGGTTTGCATAGTCGCTTGCGTTCAGCTCCTCTATTAGTGGTATCGACATGCCGGTTAAGTTTTCAAGAAGCCCCATCCTTATCGAATAAGGGTTTATGTATTTCTGCGTTTTGGTGTAGTCTCCGGTATGGAAGATTATGTTGTAGTTCATCTCCTTGTTTAAGGGCATGGAAACTGAAAGGCTTACCGAGTCGTTTCCTGCACAGAAGGATATGGTGGAAATTTCATCGGTGATAAAGCTAACTCCTCCCAGGCTGTCGTAGAAGTCAATGTAGTCTGAAGATTTCTCCTGGCATGTTTGTTTTGTGAAGTTAAGCATGCCTGACAAGCTGTTATCAATGTAATAAGAAGTGTAGTTGTGAAGCGTTACAAAAAGCGTGAAATTATGCTGCTCAAATGTTTGTCTTGGCTCTACATAGTTGAAAAGCCTGGGGAAGTCTCCTACGACAAAAGTCGTGTGGTTTACAGTTTCCGCAGATAACTTGTATTTCGCTGCCAAATCGCTGAAATTGAACTCTTTTACTGCGGATTCTTGGGAGATGAAACCGGAGTCAAGGCTTATGTTGAACCCCGAAACCCTTTGCTTTTCAAAGTGCACTACAGATTTCAGCAAACCGTCGAATTCTGCTTTAAAGCGTTGGCTGTCAATTGTCACATCAGAAGCTGTGGCATCTAAGTCCGTCAAAACATATTGCTGAGGGTATTGCTCTTCTGAGCTTACGACCCACTTTACGTTTGGGCCTGTGCTGATGTTGCTTTTAAATATTAGTTTGTTTTCCTGCCTGTAAAAGGATGCGTTGTCAGCCATGGAAATATTTTCCCAGCTCAGCAAAAAGGGCGCTATAATCGGCTCTAGCGAGGTTATGTTGGAGTGGATGAAGAGAGGCGCCCTCTGCACATGCCACGTCGCGTTTTCCTTCAAACTGCTCTCCAGTCCGGCAAGGAGGACTTCTGAAGCTTCGGTTTGCTCTTCGGTAAATGGTCTCAGGTATAGGAAGAACATAGTAAGGTAAATCAGAAATATTGCCAGGCTCACAATCCAATCGACTTCTATGGCCCCCTTTTTTCCCATACCACTATCTTCTTAAAAGCTTTTTATAAAACTTGTGCCAAAAGGGTAATGCCAACTTCTGCGTGTTGCCCGGCTGAGCCTGCCTAACCAAAAAGGGCAGGCTATGCCGATGTAACCCTGCCTGCCATAAGCGCTACTGTAATAGACGCTATGGACAGTATGATGATGAGGCCAAGAACTTTCGGCTCGGTTATGATATTAATGACAGTTTTTCCGGGTGTTATGATTTTCTCGCCTGTTTCAGGGTCAATTTGCGCTTCCCCTCTTGCGAAGGGGCCAGCTGCAACAAGCGCAATTACAAGCCCTATCATCAGGGGAACGAAAATCCACCAGACTCCTCCAGAACCGCCAAATACAGTCTGCTGAATGTTTACCCCAACGAACTGGGCCAGAACCATTAAAAAAATAACAAAGAACCCTGTAATTACGAACCATGGCACAAGTCCTGTCACAACCCCGGTGGCGCCGCCTGTTACGCCCAAAAGAACTGTAATGGCCATTGCCGCAAGCGCGTGGAGGCCCCGGCTTTTGAGAAGGTTAGTTACTTGCAGTATTCCGTAAACTATTGCAAATATCAGTATCCATGCGAAGATATCTGAAAATTCTCTTAGCAAACCAAAGTCAAAAACAGTAGCCATTTTTTGTCAGCCGCGGCCAAAGGGTTTTTGGAAAAAACCCCCGATTCTGTTCATCAGGTCAGCACCGCCTGTGTCTTCGCGTGTGATGAACCATATAATCAGGCCAAATACAAGGATAATAATCAATACCGCTTGGGTGTCCGGGTTGTTCAGAAAATTAAACGCCCCTGTGCCCTTCCACCAGCCCGCAGCGTTTCCAAAGATGTAAACTACCGCAACAAGGCTAAACAGGCCCATGAGCGCCCCCATGCCTGTCCCTCCGAACATAACGCCAGGCGCAAAAACACCTATTAGCAGCAATGCTGCAAGAATCGCTATCACAAGCAGAGAAACTTGGGGGAGGGTTGTGTTCATTATAGTTACTACATCCTTTCCTGGAGGGTAGCGCCCTGTCAGGTGCGGGATTACAACCATGAGGGAGAGTATTAAGGCAATAACAGTGTTGAACTGCTTTTTGCCTTCTCCTATAATTTTTGTTTTTTGGAGCACTGCAAATAGTATTGTAAAGAGTAGTATGAAGGGGAGCAATGAGTCGATAACCCCCATATTATCCAATCTTAAAAAAGCGTCTGTAAATTCGTTAGCCATTTTTTATCACCCTATTTGCCTGATTTGCTGTTTTCTTTAACTTCGGCTGAACCGCCAATTGCTCCTATGTAGTACATAAAGGCAATAACAATCGCCACCAAAACCACTGTCGCTACAGATACGTTATCAGTGAACTGCCTAAGCCAGTCAAAAATCCAGGAAAGCCAGGTTTTATCCTTTGTTTTTATTGCATTGAGGAAGATGAAGGCAAGGCCGAAAAACATTAGTGTCATGAAAAGGGTTCTAAAGCGCCCTTGTTCAAGGAAAAACCCTCCGGGCTTTTGCTCGTGGAAGCTTCCCGCAAGAAGCAGGAAAAAAGTGCTTGCAAGAATCAGCACAACCACGTTAGCGGATATCTGCGTTATTATCTCAACAAGCCTTGAGGATGCTATAACGAAAAATGCTATTACAAAGCTGGCAAGCGAGTTTAAAGGTTTTTTGGAATACTCTGTATCCCCCACTTTGTCAGTGCCAAAAACCCTTGTTTTTTCAAGTAAAGCGAATACTATTGTGAATACCAGAAGAAAAGGCAGCACAACATCAAAAACGCCTAACTCGCCTAAGAAATCAAGTGTTCCTCTGAACGTACTTGCATCTGCCATGACCTGATTTATTCAGAAATACGTTTATAAACTTTTCTATTATTTGCATAGAATACTACACCGCTAAACCCACGTATCTTCCTCATCCCCAGTGTGCATGGCGCCATCCTCATCTTCCTCTTCATCATCCCCTCCAAACTTCAGGAAGTCATCATCTTCAGCCGTACTTTCAGGCATAATATCACCTCCGCCGCTTCTCTTTCGCTTTTAATATTTAATTTTTATGCAAAATCGCTGGTTCTCTGATGGTTTATGCCAAGTTTTTCCAGCAGCTGCACAATTTTTGCTTTTTCACTCCCCAGCCCTTTCCAGTCAAGAACTACAGAGGTAGCTTCAGGAACCGACTTTCGCATTGCCTGCTTCAGCATGCCATCGTCAAGGGCTCCAAGAAGGTGTTTCGAACAGATGTAACTCACAGCCAGGTCAGGGCTAAGCATTATTTTTTTGAAATTATGCCCGTAATGAAGGCCTCCTATTCCCACAACAGTTTTTATGCCATTATGACCCATCTGTTCAATAGCCTCGATAAGAGTGGCGGCAATTATTTTTCCTGCCTTCTCGTCATTCCATCTTTCTTCATCGCTCCCTATCTCTATGAACATTCCTGGCTTTTCGATGTAAGGTCCGTGGTGGGTTGCCTCCTGGGCAACCTCGTAGTCAATACTTGTTCCTTCTGCCTTTGCCGCCAATAATTTCAGGCAGCTTTTCATCAGCGCAGCAGGGCACTTCACCAAGGTTTTTTCTTTTCCTCCCCTGCCTGCCTTAGACCAGTTTCCAACGCTGTGCACGGTCAGTGAGTTAACCCCAGCTTCACTTACGTGCTTTGATGCAAAAACAAAGACATCCGCTTTTATTTCCTTGTCAATGTTTTCCAGCGATATGATTTCTTGCTCCCTTAAAAAAAGGCCGGTTTTTTTATTGTTAATGGCAGTTGGAAACTGCAGTAACTGCTGAAGTTGTTCAGCGATATTCATTCCTGCAGGGTCCTCTTTTGACACGATTATCGCAACATCAAGCTTTTCCATGTTTTATGGCAACAGAGTTCTATTATTAATAATTTGTTTCAAAAGATTTAAATACCAACCGTTTACATTTGAAAGTTTGGCATGGAAACAGTTGTTATAAGTCTTGGCGGCTCTGTTCTTGCACCGTCTTACATCGATACTGCTTTTCTTAATAAGTTCAGGAAGCTGATACTGGGGCTTGTAAAAAACGGCAGGCGCTTTGTTATAATATGCGGTGGCGGAAAAACAGCCAGGGAATACATGTCTGCTGCATCAAAGATTGTCAGATTAACTCATGAGGACCTTGACTGGCTTGGAATTCACGCTACCCGTTTGAATGCCCAGCTTTTAAGAAACGTCTTCAGAGGACATGCCCGCCCAAAAGTCATCAGAAACCCTAAGGAAAAAGTAAAAGGGAAAGAGAAGGTAATTATTGCGGCTGGCTGGAAACCAGGCAGGTCAACAGACTACATTGCAGTAATGCTCGCAAAAAATTTTGGAGCGAAAACAGTCATTAACATCACTAACACCGATTATGTTTACGATAAAGACCCTAATAAATTTCCTGGCGCAAAACCGCTAAAATCAGTTTCCTGGGGGCACTTCAGAAAGCTTATGGGCGTAAAGAAGTGGAGCCCCGGCCTTAACACGCCATTTGACCCCGTGGCTGCAAAAGCGGCTGAAAAAGGAAAACTAAAAGTTGCCATAATGGGCAAAAATCTCAACAGTCTGGAAGACTTCTTACAAGGCAAGCTGTTTAAAGGAACTGTTATAGAATAAGCGGTTTTCTGCCAAATAAACTATAATGGTAAAGTCAACTATCGCGTGTTTCGTTTTCTTGTCACTTCATTTCTCTACTCCTTACAATGTCAGGGGGGAGAGGAAATGAAGCGGCATGCCACTTAACTTGACATGACCACCCATAAGGCGTTGTCCTAAAAGCGCTTTCTAGCATGTTTATCGCTTCCTTTTGGGCAATAGCAGGAACAGGGTTCGGTACAACGCCCACCCATAATCACTTAAGAACTCTTACAGTGCTCTCTACAACTTTCACATTGTCGTTTTTGACTATTTTGTTCTCCAGTCCGCTCCAGTTATCATGCCCTGTGCCTATGAATTCAACTTCAACGCAGTTGGATTTCCCGCAACTGCACGTGACGCATTTGTAGTGTTTTCTGGAAGAGAACTCAGACCTCCATTCGCTTCTGTCAATCTTTTCACTGCAGTAAATGCAGTTGCCGTCCCTCTCTATTTCCCTTACCAGATGGTGGTCAATCACTTGCCTCAACCCAGTCAGAGAACTCTTTACTGCTTTCAGCCCAGTCAAAAGCAACAATGCACGGCACTTCATAGCTGTGCAGTTTTTTTACTTCCTCTTTTATTTTCCTGAAATTATCTTTTTTTGCCTTGCAGAACATAGCCGCTTCTTTTTCCTTCTTTAGCTTCCCTTCCCATATGAACATGCTTTCTACAGGGAAAATATTTGCGCATGCAATCAGCTTGCTTTCAAGAAGTTTTGCTGCAATCCTTTTAGACTCTGGCATGTCCCTGCACGTTATGTAAACGCTAATCATCAACCACACCATAAACTGCCGTTGTTATTAAATTTTACTAAAACATTTATAAACGAATTCATAACAGTCAGGCACTATGGACTGCGAGATATGCAACAATAAGATTGGAACTACGTTCCTGAAGAAAATCCTTGGCACCCACATTAAGGACTCGGAAGGGAAAAAGCACGTAACCTGTTTTGAGTGCCAGAAGAAATTCCCTGACAAAGCCGCGATTCTGCAGCAGCTAAAGTAAATAATTTAAAAAGGGCTGCTTAATCTCAGATAATATTGCCCTTGTAGCTCAGTGGCTAGAGCGGTCGCTTCGTATCAAAAGTAGGAACAGCGACAGGTCGCGAGTTCAACTCTCGCCAGGGGCTTGCCGGATTGCTTCCTGATGCGGATGTTGCACTTGGCTGGGTTCTGAATGCTGTTTCGGGCGGCAGCATTGAAGTTGCTGCACTACACAGGCTCTTCACCCACTCTGTAATCTGGGGGCTGCTGTTGGCCGCTGCTGCCGTCATAGCGCATTTTGCTTTAACTAAGAAAAGTTACAATATGTTCAGTAACAAGGTAAGCAAAAAAACAATAGTATTGGTGCTTTCAATATTGTCTGCAGGCTGGCTGATTCATGTTTCGCTGGACTGCGCTTTTGCAGGGAATGAGCTCCTGAGCTTTGCTCCCGGAATGCCTTTAGCTTGCCCTAAGGCTTTCAGCGTCCCTGCATTGGCAAGCTTTGATGCGGTAATACTTGTTGCCTGGCTCTTCTGGGAGCAGCACAAGCACCGCATAATAGATTACGTTTAGCCGACTTTCCTCCACGTGAAAAAGCGTAAGGTTTATATATTAGAAAGACGAAGTCTGCTTTAATACGAGGTGATTGTCAATGGGAGGCTGTGCTTGTAAAGGAATAAAAATTGCAGTGGCAGGCGCTTTGTTGGTTGTAAATGACCAAGGATGGGTTTGGAATCCGCTGTCAGCTTGGCTGCTTGTCGGAATTATACTCATTGCGCTTGGCGCGCTTAAGGCTGTCTGGCCCTGCTGCCCCATACACGGCTGCAAACCAGCACCAGCAAAGCCTGTTAAGAAAGGAAAATAAAGCTTAACAGTTTAGGGCTAGCCTTTGACAGAAACCTGCGGGCTTTAGCCCTAGAGTAGTTTACATTTTCTACAGCACCATACCAAACGCTTATGCAACAGAACCGCAGTAAGAAAACTATATAAACCAACATTAAACGCTGACTGATTTATGGCTGATGAAGTAAGAAAGCGCTATGAAGAGCTCAAAAAGAGGCATAAGCTCCCTAAATTCGAGGAGCTTGAAGGGTTTCAGATAAGTGACTTGGAAGAGACTGAATTTCTTCTGTCTGAAATCAGGGGGAAAATTGGGGAAAGGCTTGACGCCTGCAGGGAATTCTTCTCAGAATTACTAAACCCTGACACCGACCCTGCAAACATGTATGAAAGCAGGGTTTTCAGCGATGCTGAAAAGAAAGAGGTTTTTGACGTTTTTAAGCGCCTTATGTTCTGGACCAGGGCTTCCTTAGAAGTTTCGATAAGCAATGAAGAAGCTGCAAATGCCGAGTTCATAAAAGGCTTTCTTGAAGAATGGAAAGGTTTAAAAACCAAGTTAGAGGAGATTATAGCATCAGTAAAAAACTCATGGGAGAAAGAATCAGAGGAAACTGAAAAACTCGGATACTTTGGATGAAAAGATGGGATTAGACACGGTCAATGCCATATACCTTTTTGCCGGACAAGGGGTAACAGAACAGGGTATGGGTGGAGAATTTCTTAGCACACACCCAGACAACAGTGATGTTAGAGACGTTTTCATGGGTCTGTTTGAGCAAGGAAACGCTGTTGGAAGGGAAGAGATTCCTGGTTTCTCTTCAATAGAGGATATTTGTAATATGGCAGTGGGGCTGCAGAAAAAGCCGAGCAGAACCCACATGGCAATGTATCCGGTAAGTATTGGCGCTGCTGACGCGTTGGAATACATTGCTGCCGAGGCGGGCATTGCAATAAACTTGGTTTCAGCTGCAGGCCAGTCTTTGGGAATG
>JAGVYT010000040.1 GCA_018303115.1 Candidatus Woesearchaeota archaeon
GTTTTGGTTCATCCGAGGGATGGTTGTAATGATGACTGCACTGTGGCTGATGGTTTGTGTCGTGCTGAGTGTGATGGCAAAGGCTTGTGCAGCTTTGCAAGTGCGGGAACGCGGGTTGCTTGTGATTTTGCGGCTCCGGGGATTGTTGATTATGGTGAGGGGTGGGTTGAGTGTTGTGCTGGCGCGCCTTTCATGCCGGTTGAGGCTGACATTAAGGTTTGCGGGGATACTGTTATTAGTTCGAGGGTGCCTGTGTTGTTTAAGGGCAGGTTGGTTAGCATGGTTTTGACTGTGTTTGATTCTGCAGAGTGCCAGTGAAGTTTTTTGACTCACCGCTACCTTTATATACTACGTCTTAACTTCATTTTCTTACCTGTGATTTATGAGGGCTTACAGCCTGAATGAGGTTAGATTCTATTTAACCTATACGTCACATTGGAGGTAAAAATGGCAGACGACTTGAGTGAGAAGGCATTGCAGGCAGTTGAGCGCGCAAGGTCTAGCGGCAAGATAAAAAAAGGCACTAATGAAGTTACAAAGGCTGTCGAACGCGGCACTGCAAAGCTGGTTGTTATTGCAAGGGATGTAAATCCGAAGGAAATACTTATGCACCTTCCTTTGCTTGCAAAAGAAAAAAACATTCCCTTGGTTGAGGTGGAGAAGAGGGAAGAGCTGGGCGCAGCGGCAGGCCTGCCTGTTTCTACTGCAGGCGTTGCTATCATCCAGGAAGGCGACGCAAAGAGCCTTGTCAAGGAAATATCTGAAAAAATTAAGGCGTGAGCATGGCAGCATTAAAAAAGATGGTTGGCATGGAACAGAAAGAGCTGAAACGGAATCCAAAGCTGGAAGCTGCAAAGGGTACTGTCGTATTTACTTCAGCGGTTCCTGCAAGGGTTGAAGAGGTATTGGGAAGAACAGGCACGAGGGGGGAAGCTATCCTTGTGAGGTGCAAAATACTTGAAGGAAGGGATGCCAGCAAGGTCATCAGGCGAAACGTCAAGGGGCCTGTGTCTATCGGGAATATTTTAATGCTTAGGGAGACGGAAATAGAGGCTCGCGCCTTAAATGAGCGTAGAAAATGAAATGCGGATTTTGCGGTTATGATATACCGCCAGGAACAGGGAAAATCTTTGTAAGAAAGACAGGGAAGACAGTTAATTTTTGCACTAACAGGTGCGAAAAAAACATGTTGAAGCTTAACAGGCTTCCGCGCAAAGCAAAATGGACTGTTGCTGCCAGAACCTGGAAAGAGAAAAGGGGGTCTAAAAAATGATGGAAAAAACTGTTGTCATAATAAAGCCGGATGGTGTTGAAAGGGCTTTGACGGGGAAGATTCTTTCCAGATTTGAGAATGCAGGGCTTAAAATTGTCGGTCTGAAGATGCTTAAAATCGACAAAAAGACGGCTATGCGCCATTATACGGAAGACTTGGCGAGGCGGAGGGGCGCGCACATACGCAACGTAATGATTGATTATATTTCGGCAGGCCCTGTTGTTGCAGCAGCCATTGAAGGTGTTGATGCGATAGAGGTTGTTCGCAAGCTTACCGGCGATACTGAGCCAAGGGCTGCGCTGCCAGGAACTATCAGAGGCGATTTTAGTCACGTAAGCTATAAGCATGCGGACGGCAAAAAGGGCCCTGTTAAGAATGTTATTCACGCTTCATCCAGCAGCGGTGATGCAAAACGCGAGCTGGCTTTGTGGTTTGACAAGGGAGAGCTCAACAGTTACGAGTCAGTTCACGATGTCCACGTTTTTTAGTGGTTATTATGAATGTTGTCTTGCTTGGAGCGCCAGGGGTTGGAAAAGGGACTACAGCCGAAAGGCTGTCCGGGCGTTACTCCCTTCCCCACATTTCAACAGGGGATGTTCTCAGGGAGAGCATAGCCAGCAAAACAAGTCTTGGATTGAAGGCAAAGGCGTTTGTAGATTCTGGAAGGCTTGTTCCTGATAAGCTTGTTACTGAAATGGTAAAAGCCCGGATTGCCGGCAATTCAAAGGGGTTTTTCCTTGATGGCTATCCCCGCAACATAAATCAGGCAGAGGCCCTTAAGGCCTTTTCAGAGGTAGACGTTGTGCTTAACCTTTCAGCTCCAAAAAAACTGGTTATTGAACGGCTCTCAGGCAGGCGCATATGCATGAAGTGCAACGCCATTTACCACGTAAAAAACATCGCTCCAAAAAAGGATAATGTTTGCGATAAGTGCGGCTCTGAGCTCTACCAGCGCTCTGATGAAACGCCTGATGTTATAACAGAGCGTCTTAGAGTTTATGATGAGGATACAAAGCCGCTTGTTGACTTTTACAGGAATGAGGGGCTTTTGAGGGATATCGATGCAGCACAGGATGTTGATGGCGTTGTTAAGCAGTGCGTTGAAGCGTTGGAGAGGGACGATTAAGATGGCTGAAAAAATGGTTGACAGGATTTTCAGGGCTATGAAAGTCCCATCCCGCATTAGGAACATCTGCACTTCTGCTCACATAGACCACGGAAAAACAACCTTTTCGGATAATTTGATAGCAGGGGCAGGCATGATGTCCGAAGAGCTTGCAGGAAAGGCTTTACAGCTTGATTTCCGTGAGGATGAGCAGGCTCGCGGCATAACCATTGATGCTGCAAACGTTTCAATGGTGCACGAGTTTGAAGGAAAGGAATACTTGATAAATCTCATAGACACGCCGGGCCATATTGATTTTGGGGGTGATGTGACAAGGGCAATGCGCGCTATTGACGGGACCATCCTTCTGGTTGACGCTGTTGAGGGTGTTATGCCACAGACTGAAACGGTCTTGAGGCAGGCGCTTAAGGAGCGAGTTAAGCCTGTCCTGTTCATTAACAAAGTTGACCGCCTAATTAAGGAATTGAAGTTAACCCCTGAGAAAATGCAGGAGCGTCTTCTTAAGGTTATCACTCACGTCAACAAATTAATTTCCGCTATGGCAGAGCCGGAATACAAGCAGAAGTGGCAAGTCAGCGTAAATGAAGGGAGCGTGGCTTTCGGAAGCGCTTTCCATAATTGGGCATTGTCTTTCTCTTTCATGCAGGCAAACAAAATGACCTTTAAGGATGTTATTGATGCCTACTCCTCGGGCAGTGAGGATGATGTTAAGAAACTGGCAGATAAGGCGCCTTTGCACAAAGTTGTTCTTAACACGGTTATAAACCACCATCCTGACCCAATTGTTTCGCAGAGCTACCGCATTCCCCGAATCTGGCATGGCGACATCGACAGCGAGATTGGCCAGTCTCTTTTGAAGGCAGACCCGAATGGCCCTGTTGCTTTTATATGCACCAAAATAGTTTATGACAAGCACGCTGGAGAGGTTGCTGCCGGCCGTTTGTTTTCAGGAACCTTGCGCCAAGGCGATGATGTTTACATGATTATAGGAAAGCGGCAGGTTCGAGTTCAGCAGATTTCCGTTTACAACGGAGCCAAGAGGGAGGCAATAGAGTCTGTTACGGCAGGAAATATCATTGGAATAGTTGGCATGAAAAACATTTTCTCCGGGGAAACCGTGTCAAGCACTCCTGAAATGGAGCCATTTGAAGAGATAAAGCACATTTTTGAGCCTGTTGTTACAAAGGCGATAGAAGCCAAGAACCCTTCTGACCTTCCAAAGCTTGTTGAGGTTCTGAGGCAGGTTAACAAGGAAGACCCGACCATTCTAATCCAGATAAACGAGGAGACTGGTGAGCATTTAATGTCTGGCATGGGTGAGCTGCACCTTGAAATTATTGAGAACAGGATTAAGAGTGAGAAAAACGTTGAGGTTCAGACTTCTCCGCCAATAGTCGTTTACCGCGAGACTGTAACCAAGCCAAGTGCTGAAGTTGAAGGCAAGAGCCCTAACAAGCACAATAAGTTTTACATGAAAGTGGCTCCGCTTGAAGACAGTTATTATGCTTTGCTGAAGAAAGGCGATATCCCCTCTGTCAGGTTCAAGAAAAAGGAAACAGATTACTGGCAAAAGCTTGAGGCCGCAGGAATGGAAAGCAAGACTGCAAGAAAGCTCCGCGCAACTTTCAACGGCAACATGCTTTTCGATATGACCAGGGGCATTGTTCACATAGGAGAGGTCATAGAAATGGTTATGGACGCGTTTAACGACGTTATGACTTACGGCCCTATAGGGCGTGAGCCGTGCACTAAAGTAGCGGTTTACCTTATGGACACAAAGCTTCACGAGGATGCAATCCACCGCGGCCCTGCCCAGGTTCTGCCTGCTGTCAGGGATTCAATTAGAGGGGCTATGCTTAATGCCCTTCCCTCTATTTTCGAGCCGATTCAGGTGCTTCAGCTGGAAGCGCCTGTTGATTTCATGGGCAGCCTTTCCAAGCTTATCCAGAACAGGCGCGGCCAGCTTCTTGACATGCAGCAGGAAGAATCCCGCCTCGTTGTAAAGGCAAAGCTTCCTGTTGGCGAGATGTTCGGGTTGACTTCAGACCTGCGCTCGGCAACAGAAGGCAGAGGCCACTTTTACGTTGTTGACCAGCTGTTCGAAAAGCTTCCTCCGGAATTGCAGGCCAAGCTTGCTGAGAAGATTCGCAGCAGAAAGGGCCTTAAGCTTGTTGACGGCGTTGCAATGTCTGCGTAAGATTTATAAACTGGCATTAAACAGCCAAAAAACAAAATGGTTGAGCTAAAAGCATTCGGCAAGTGGAGCACGGCGGGGATTAAGGTCAATGATCCCGGCTTGGTCGATTTCATTACCGTCAAGCCGGTTTTTGTTCCACGCACCGGCGCAAGGTATGCCAAGAACAGGTTTCACAAGTCAAAAATATTCATAGTTGAGCGCCTTATCAACAAGCTGATGATTGCCGGGCATAAAAGCAAAAAGCACAAGATAACTTCTTACACGCTTTCAGGCAAGGCCATGCAGGCCTATAAGCTTGTTAAGGACGCCCTTTTGATAATCGAGGGGAAGACAAAGCAGAACCCTATTGAGGTTTTTGTGAGGGCTGTCGAGACAGCAGCGCCCCGCGAGGAAATTGTCGGCATAGAATACGGTGGGGCGCGCTATCCAAAAGCCGTGGAGTGCTCCCCTCAAAGGAGAATTGATGTTGCGTTGCGCTACATGACGCAGGGCGCCTATCAAAAGTCGTTCAACTCAAAGAAAACCGCTTCTGAAGCCCTTGCCGAGGAAATCATAAACGCTGCAAACTCAAGCTCCGCCTCAAACGCGATTTCCAGGAAGCTTGACATAGAGCGCCAGGCGGATACGAGCAGGTAAGCGCAAGTGATTTCCTGAATGCCTAATACTCCTTTATGGACTTTTGATTTTTTGTGCTTCTAGTTCATCACGCACTATTTCATTCACGCTATCACGCACTATTTTATTCACGTTTTTACCCGCCAATCTCCCAACAAGGTATTCAAGACAACGAAAACCAAAAGCGCCTCCTGCTACTGCCATCGGCGGCTTAATATCTAATTTATCACCAAGAAAATAAGCTAAAGCGGTTTCACAAACAGTAAATACGGCAGCTGTTTTCCCATTAACAATTTTACCGCCCCTTAATCCCTCCCTTTCATCAGCCATCCCAGTTAGTGCCGGATAAGATAACCAGAGAGCTAGCCATTCAAGTGTATTCCTAACCTTTTTTGAGAGTCTAACAGGAGTTTCAACAACAGGCTCCAAAATAGCGATCGGATATGTAAGTGATGCAAGTAGGACATACAAAAATAACTCTTCAGGTTTGATAAAATAGGAATGTAATTGTCTTATGTTTCTTCCAACTTCACGTCCATATTCCTTCATATAAACCACGGTTTTCATATGCAACTTGGTGATGCTCTA
Source organism: Candidatus Woesearchaeota archaeon (assembly GCA_018303115.1). Lineage (GTDB taxonomy): Archaea > Nanobdellota > Nanobdellia > Woesearchaeales > UBA10216 > UBA492. The sequence goes on from JAGVYT010000040.1 coordinate 5,800, forward strand.
GGCTATTTAATCCTGTGTAGTCGGAAAACACCGACTTTTATAAAGATTTAAATACTAATCTTGATTCATTCGGTTAAAATGGAGGACATATTAAGAGAATTGGGGCTTGAAGAAAAAGAAATCATAATTTATAAGAGTTTAGTTAAGAAAAAACAACTAAATGCTTATCGAGTAGCTAAGGATACCGGCATAAACAGGTCAACAGTATACGATAATTTGGACAAGCTGGTAAGGAAAGGTTTTGTCAGCATCATTATGGTGCACGGTAAAAAATTTTATCAGGTAACCCAATTGAACAAGATTATTTCGTCTTTTAAGGAAAAAGAGACGCTTGTTAGAGCTTTATTGCCGGAAATTAAAAAATTGAAAGCAGGGGAAGCAAGCGTTGAGCTGCTTGAAGGGGTTGAAGGGCAAAGAGAGCATTTCTTTTCCCTTTTTAATTTGGGAAAAACGGGAAAGGCGAAATCATTGCATGTCATTGGTAGCGGTGACGTCTCAACTGTTGGCTCTAGGCTGTACATTAGAAAACTAATCGCTGAATGGAAAAAACTCAAAGTTTCAAAGCATAGCGAATATAAATGCATATGGGACGAGAGTTTCAGAAATAAAGACGTAGTGAATCAGTTCAATCCTGATGGAGAGAACAGATTCTTACCTAATTTCCCGTGTGATGCAACAACTTTGATATACGGCGACTATGTCGCTCTCGCTTTCACTACGGATAAGCCTTATGTGGTAAGAATAAAAAACAAGCTTATTGCACATACATTCGAATTTTATTTTAAGAAAATATGGAGTATTTCTAAGCCGTAAAATTTAAATTAACTAGCGTGAAGAAAGGCTACTTGTATCAGGCAGGCACAAGCCGACAATAGAATTTTGACAAAGCACCCTGCCTATATGTAAGGCGTTTCTCCCGAATATTTTATTCCGTATACGAAAACCCTGTTCCAGAGAAGTCCTTTTTTCCTTTCCACTTTGACTGAAAACCCGGATTCCCTGAAAAGCCTTTCAATGGTTTTGTTGTTTGAAAGCCAGTCCACGTTTGGCAGCAGGTGGAAGAAGTCAGTATGCTCCACAAAGCAGAGCTTTCCCCCTACAGGCAATATGACATAGAGCTCTTTCAGGACCTTTCTTATATCCTGTATGTAGCTGAGAACCCCTACAGATACCACCGCATCAGCATAGCCTATGTCAGGGTGTATTCTGTTCATCTGCTCGGGGTCGTGGATGATTTGGGCGCGTCCGTAGTTCAGCGTGTCTGTCTGCCACTCCCTGATTTCCACCCTTTTTTTTGTTATTTTGACGTTGTTCTTTGAGAAATGGGTTGCATAGACCCTCCCGTTGGGCCCGACTGCTTCCAGCAGTTTTAATGTCAGGCTCCCAACGCCGCACCCGTATTCAAGCACGCTCTTTCCCTTAATGTCTTCTCCAAGAAAGTCAACAATCTTCTTTTGCGTGGAAGCACCGCTTCTTGTTATTTTTTGGAAGAAAAAAGTGGCATAGGCAAAAACATCGTTAATCTGGGTTATCATTTTTGGGTCATAGTAAAGTTCCACCAGGAAATACAGGGGTATTCCTATTGCTATGAGCGAAAGGCTCGTTTGGAAGGAAATGCCTGCTCCCGGGGTTGCGTAAATCCACGCCACCATTATGCTCAGGAAGAACAGCACTACGACAGGAACGCCTATTCTGATTAAAGGGGCCTTGAACGGTCTTTCCCGTGCATGCATTTTTTTCCTTAGGATTACGAGCGCAACCACCGTTGAGATGTAAAGCACTGCCGCCATCGGAACCATGAGTTCAAGCAGCACCCTGTAATTTGCGAGCCCCAGCAGCAGCAGCATTACAGAGACGACTGTCTGGAACATTATGGCGTTATGCGGCGTTTTAAATCTTGGATGAAGTTTTTTGAACTGCTCCAGAAACAACTTGTCCCGGGCTAATGCAAGCAGAAGTCTTGGCATTCCTATTATGGTTGCGGTGGCGGTCCCTATCATTGCGAGAAATATGCCTACAACCACCACCACCTTTCCGGTGCTTCCGTAAATCATTCCCGCTAGCTCGTTTGTAGGAGCTTCCACGCTTATCAGCTGCTGCCAGGGTATTACGCCAAGGGTGACTATGAGCATTAACAGTCCCAGAATTCCTATTATCCCTGTAGCATGCAACAGCGCTTTTGGTATCACTCTTGTAGGGTTTTTCGTTTCCTCTGCAAGGTATGTTGCAGCCTCCCAGCCAAAAAATGCTTCTGCCATGAAAAAGAGTGTTATGAAAACTGATGAAAATTCATGGCTGAAGAAGGGCTGGAAATTAGCAGGGTTTACCATCGTAATGCCTTTTGCTATTATGAGCACGGGTATTCCTATCATTATTATGCCAAGTATAAGCAGCGCGAACGCCCCTGCCTCTGCCCCAAAATAGGCGATGATGTTGAGGACAATTATCAGGCCGACGCTCAGCAAAAAGCCTTCAAAATCACTAAATCCTACGTTCAGGGAATTGATGGCGGCAATTATTATAACCACGGTGGATATGCTTCCAAACAGCCAGGCAGTCCATGCTATTATGAATGAGAAGAATTTCCCGAAAGCCTGTTTGCTGAACTCATAAGCCCCTCCCGCCTTCGGGAACATTGCTGTAAGCTCTCCGAATATTGCTGCCATGTATAGAGCTATTAACGAAAGGATTACCCATGCAACAATGAGAAGATTCCCGGAGTACTTTGCGCCTATTGACGCTCCAAAGAACAAAGTTGTCCCTAAAATGGCTCCGATGGACAGCGCAAGGATTGTCCAGTAGCCAAAACCTCTTTTCAGCTCCTCAGGCATGCCTTTTCTCAAGAAAAATCGGTTAATATACTTTTCTGTTACAAGCCGGAAGCTCTTCTTATCAGGGCATCTATGTCAAGTTCTTCTTCCTCAACGGCCTTAACGTCCAAGCCGTCAAACACAGGAACACCCATTTTGCGATCCTTCACCAGGGCTAATGCGCGAACCAGCTTTTTTTACACTTCCTCTGGTTTCCGCTCTTTTTTCAAAGGCATAAACTGCAATACTGCAAAGAACTTCGGTGTTTAGTTCCTGCGAAAATAGAGGCTCTTCACCTGAGCCTGCGTTTGTCACCGGTTTTGGAAAGCGCACAATAAGTTCGTCCAGAATCTGCTCAAACTCGCATTCAGACAATTGTGAAAGCCTCTCTGCAAATTCGGTAGGCGTTTGTGTAAGCCTGTAATCGTTGAGACGTTTGAGATGCCTTCTTCCGCCGGCTAGGTATTCCCTTACCCTTTCCATACCAGCCACTGATGGCAGCCTGCTGATTTCCTCAACCATGCTATACATCATTAAACCGGCTAATACTGCCAACTTTTTAAATTTTTAGTTGATGTTATGTGTTATGTAAAAGCTTTTAAACCTGTTTTTGTTCGCTTTTCCTATGAAAGTCCACTTTGTAGAAGCGCATGCGACAGTAAAGATAAAACTGCCTAAGCCGGTGATAAAGAAACTGCCGGACAGGGTTTGCATAGCCACTGACGTGCAGTTCATAAAACATCTGCCGTCTCTTAAAAATCAGCTGGAAGCGGCGGGGAAAACTGCAGCAACAGTGAAAGGGGCGCATGCTAGGCATATCTCACAAATATTGGGCTGCAGCCATCTCAAAATGGATTATCCCAAACTCACAGAAGCGTTTCTTTATGTTGGTGACGGCCTTTTCCATCCGAAAGCGCTGCTTCTCGGCTCTGACAAGGACGTTTACATTTACAATCCATTTTCAAAAGAGTTCAGGAAGCTGCCGCATTCAGAGGTTGCTGAAATAAAAAAGCAGGAGAAGGCTGCTATGACCAGATTTTTGCACGCAGACAAGGTTGGCGTTCTTCTCAGCGTGAAGCCAGGCCAGACTGGAGTGCAGGCTTACCTTAACCAAATTTATTCTCTTGAAAAGACCTTTCCTGAGAAGCGTTTCCACTACTTGGCATTTGACACTCTTGACTTCAATCAGCTTGAGAATTTTACTTTTGTTGATGTTTTTGTTAATACCGCATGCACCCGCCTGATGGACGACTGCGCAAGGTTCCCTAAGCCGGTAGTTAATATAGAACAGATTCTTAACTTAAAGAAATAGCGCTTTCTTTTGGGAGAAGTGCAGCTCCCATGCTCTTTCCCACAACCGCTGCCTGCTGGGAGAGCAGGCTTGCAATGCTGAATGGCTTCTTTATCTTGTATTCTACAAGCTTCACCTTTTCCAGCCCTGCTTTTTCCTTAATCAGCTGCTTTGCCTTTTCAATGTTTCCCAGCTCGTCAATCAGATTAAGTTCCTGCGCTTGCTGTCCTGTGTAGATTCTGCCGCTGGAAATCTCCTCAACTGCTTCATCGCTAAGCTGCCTGTTTTCCTTTACGCTGTTTGCAAAATAGCTCCCTGTTAACCTGATTATTTCTTGCAGCAGTTTTTCTTCCTCCTCGCTGAGCTTTCTGAAAGGCGTTCCTGTGTCTTTTAATTCTCCCGAGACAAGTCTTTCATATCCTATCCCGTATTTTTTCATTAGCTCAGAGAATTCCAGATAAGCGGCAGTAGCCCCGACGCTCCCTGTTATTGAAAGCGGGCTTGCCACTATCGCATCCGAGGCGCTTGCAATCCAATATGCGCCTGAAGTTCCTATGTCCCTTATTAACGCAACAACAGGCTTTTCAGCGCTTTTTACAGCAGCTGTTATCTCTTCGCTTGAAACAGGGCTTCCCCCTGGCGAGTTTATGTCCAGGAGTATTGCCTTTATTCTGGGGTTTTCATCAGCTTTTCTTATGTTCTCTACAACGTCTTCAGAAGATGATGTTTCAACTGCAAAAAACGATTCGCCGGAGGTTATAACGCCTCTAACCTTAATGTGTGCTGTATTGCCTGAAAGATTTTCCCCGCTGAATAATGTTATTAATGCTGTAAAAACAATAAACGCAATCCCTAGCGAAATAATGGAAATAAGAATCCACTTTAAGTTGTTTTTCTTTTCCATCCTCTTTTTCATACAAAAACGTGCGGAATGTTACTATAAAAACCTTTTCAAAACATTTATATACGCTCTTCCTGGCTCGCTTTGTTATGAGCCTTAAGAAAGCACAGGAAGAGCAGCGCGAAGCGTATGAAACTGAGATTAAGCATGCTAAGCTTCCAAGGGGCAATCAGGTATTTGGGGTTGTGGACCAGCGCCTTGGAGGGACAAGGATGCGGGTACGTTGTCTGGACGGCAAGCAGCGCCTGTGCAGGATTCCGGGAAGGTTTAAGAAGCGCCTTTGGGTCAGGGAAGGTGATACTGTTTTGGTAGAGCCGTGGGAGCTTGGCGGCGACACAAAAGGAGACATCCTTTACAAGTACACTCGCGCCCAATACCAGTGGCTGAAGAACAGGGGCTACTTGAAGGATGTCCACGAGTTTGAGGAGTTCTGACGAATTGCACGTGTCGAGTTAAAGTGGTAATGTCAAATAATGCGTGTTGCGATAATTAGTTGCAGTAGTAGCTGCTACGAGGACTATGAAACGGCAGCAACTGCCGCTGCAACAACTAATTTTCCCACTTATAATTTGAGATTGCCAGTTAAAGAGTGCTGTAGAAAAAGTTTGTGAATTACAGAACTTAAGTTCTGTAGTATGACTCTCGCGTAAATTTCTGCGCGCTGTGTGCGTGCAGAACGGCAGCGT
>JAGVYT010000041.1 GCA_018303115.1 Candidatus Woesearchaeota archaeon
TTGTCGGCAAGGAACAAGAAGTTGTCAGAGACGAAATAGTGCGCTTAAACAAAGCTTATGCCTTCTTAAAAGGCGACGGCGGGGCAGTAAAACTTTTAGCACGCGCAGAAAAAAGCAATTACGAACAAGACCTAAAAGGCGTCGGAATTGTCATACAGTATATCCATTCTGATTTTGCTGAAGCTATACGTAAAATTGATGCGGCTATTGCAGAACTAAACATATCTGTTTCTGATGAAGTGGGATTAGCGGCAATTGCACAAAACGCAAGACAGGCAAGAGGCGGATTGGGTGGGGTTGAGCGCATGGCTGTAAGGCGCGCTTCAGAACACGGTAAAAATATTTCTGAGAGAATTGAAAGCCTAAATGAAGCCAAGCTAAGACTTGAAAACGGTATTGGAATTACAGAGCCAAGTAACCTCCAAAATCTAAGAACTATAGCTGGCTATAATTTAAATAAAATAAGTGCTGATGCAGAACTGCTAAATAAATTTCCCGGTTATTTGATTAATCTATTAGGACTTTTACAGTCTGCCAGACCAAGTCAGCAAAAAAATGCTTTACGCAGATTTCTGGGAATATGATTTTCTTTCTCAAAAACTTTATAAATTGCCGTTTTATCTTTTCTTCATGGATCTTGATATCGCCGAGTTTGCCCTTAATCACGCCTTGAAACTCGGCGCAAAGTATGCTGATGCAAGGCTTGAGACGACGGCAACCAACGAGTTCATTCTGAAGAACGGCGTTCCGCACATGGCTGGTTTTGAGCGGGTGCAAGGCCTGGGGGTAAGGGTTAATGCTTCCGGCTGTTTTGGATTTGCTTCCACCAACGAGCTTGAAAAGGAAAAAATAAGGCAGATGGTGGAGAAGGCGATGAAAATCACTTCTGCAGCCTGCAGGATTGGAGAGCCTGCTGATATGTCCGAGGAGCCTGTGGAAACCGCTGACTACGTGGTTAAGCAGAGAATAAACTTTGAAGACCTCTCACCCAAAGACAAGCTAAACGTCCTTTTTGAGGTCGAGAAGGCGATAGCATCAACAAAAGTCGATGTTCCGGGAAGATTTTTTTCAATGGCGGATTTTTACACTGAAAAGTATTTCATTAACAGCGAAGGAACCAAAATCCTTTCAAAAATACCAAGATATGATTTCTGGTATTTCATAACCATTAATGACAAAGGAAAGACGGCACAGCGCTACTGGCAGTATGGAGGGGCAGGCGGCTTTGAAAATCTTACAGCGCACAACTTTCCAGAAATACTGAAAAACGAGGTTATGAAGACAGATGAGGCTCTTAGAAAGGGCATTACGCCCCCAAAAGAGAAAATAGACGTTGTTGTAGGGCCCCAGGTAACAGGAATAATGGTGCACGAGTCAGTAGGCCATCCTTATGAGGCAGACAGGGTTATGGGCAGGGAGGCGGCACAGGCCGGAGAGACTTTCATAAAGCAGGACATGCTTAAGACAAAGATAGGCAGCTACGCTGTCAACGTGTTTGACGACCCAACGCTTGAAGAAAGCTTTGGGTATTACCTTTATGATGACGACGGCGTGAAAGCCAGAAAGAGGCACCTTATTAAAAACGGCGCAATAAACGAATTCCTGCACAACAGAAACACAGCCGCTGCGATGGGAACAAAAAGCAACGGCGCTTCACGAGCCTCTTCTTTTAACAGGGAAGCTGTTGTCAGGATGGCAAACACTTATGTTGCTCCCGGCGAACAGAGCGAGGAAGAACTCATAGAAGGGGTCAAGCACGGGATTTTCATGAAGAACTTCATGGAATGGAACATTGATGACAAACGGCTTAATGCAAAATACACCGGTGCAGAATCTTACATTATAAATAATGGAAAGCTTGGAGATTACGTGTTAGCGCCTGTAATTGAGATTTCAACGCCAGCATTGTGGAGCTCTGTTGATGCAACTGCAAAAAACATGGAATACCATTCCGGAACTTGCGGCAAGGCAGAGCCGATGCAGGCGATTCCCGTCTGGTTCGGCGGGCCATCAATGAGGATAAGGAATATAAGCCTGAGCAATAAAAAATGAACCCTGACAAAGAAACAATAGCAAAGTCCCTTCTTGATAAGTTTGTAAAGGCTGGGGCTGACGATGTTATTATAAATATCAATCATGACAATTCTTCCCAGATAAAGTTCGCCAACAGCAAAATTGCAACCACACAAGACTGGACCACAGCCAAAGCAGACATTTTCCTGGCAGTTAATAAGCATTTGGTGATGACCACGATAAAGGACTTCTCGGAAAAGGCGGTTTACGATGCCGTCTCCAGGATAATGAAATTTGCAAATGCATCCACTCCAAATGAGGACTACAATGGCATTGCTGAAGGCCCTTTCACTTACAGAAATATTCCTGAAACATTTGACCCTAAAGTAGCTAATCTGGGTGAAACGTCAGTTGACCTCACCGAATCAGCAATAAACGCTGCTGCAGAGCACGGCTCTAAAAGGAGTGCTGGCGTTTTTGAATCATCAACAAGCAGTTCATACCTTATAACTACAAACAACGCAGAGGCAGCTGACAAATCCACAAAGCTTTATTTCTCTTTCAGGGCGTTTGTTGATGACTATGCGTCAGGGCACCGCGTGTGCAATTCACGGGTTTTAAGCAAATTCAAGCCAGAGCGGATAGCTGTAGAGGCCGCTGAAATTGCAAGGCAGTCAATAAACCCCGCTTCTGGAGAGGTAGGCGTGTACGACGTGCTTTTTGAGCCGCTTCCCTTTTCAAACCTTCTTGCACAAATCGGAGAGGCATCATCCATATTCAATGTGGAATCGCACCTTTCCTGCCTTGCCGGCAAGCTTAACTCCAAGATTGCTGACAGCAGCGTAACGATAACCGATGACGGGACGCTTGCAAACGGGTTCGGTTCGGGAAAATTCGATGCCGAAGGCGTTCCGACTCAGAAAAACACTGTAATTGACAAAGGAATCCTCAAGACTTACCTCCATAACACGTCAACAGCCCGCAAGCACAGCACAAAAACAACCGCGAACGCGGGATTAATTTCGCCAACGCCATTCAACATTGTTTTCAATAACGGAAAACTTAATAAAGAAGAAATTATTTCAGGCATTAAAAAGGGGTTGATAGTCACGAACGTTTGGTATACACGTTTCCAGAATTATGCCACAGGAGATTTTTCAACAATCCCCAGAGACGGACTGTTTTTGGTCGAAAACGGAAAAGTATCTGGCGCGGTAAAAGAGCTAAGAATCAGCGACAACCTGCTGAACATCCTTAAAAACGTTGTTGCCATCGGCAACAAACCAGAGCAAGTTTTTGGATGGGAAGTTGAAATGCCAGTGATTACCCCTCCTGTGCTTGTCAAAGACATTCACTTTACCAAATCGGTGGCTTAACAAATGGACTCTGACAAATTTGGTGACGTTATCTATGGTTACACCGCTAGTTCTAATGCGCTTGAGGAACAAAACACTGTTCTCAAGGAAAATGTGGGAAAACTGCGAAATGAGCTCGAGCGCTACAAAAAATCGCCCTTAATGATATGCGAAGTGCGCGAGATTTACGGAAACCAGGCTATAATAAAAATTCCCAACGGCAACCAGTTCTTTGTTGAAGTTTCATCAGACTGCGAGAAGCTCAAGGCAGGCGATTCAGTCCTTGTCGAGCAGAAAAACCTCGTTGTTATAGGAAAGATTGCCGCCCATAACAACTTTGACGTTGAAAAATTTGTAATAGTGGAGAACCCTAACGTATCATGGAAGGAAATAGGCGGTTTGCAAAAACAGATAGACGAGCTGAGGGAGGTTGTTGAGCTGCCCCTAAGGAAGCCTGAACTGTTCAGGAAAGCAGGCATACAGCCCCCGAAAGGCATCCTGCTTCACGGAGTTCCAGGAACAGGGAAAACGCTTCTGGCAAAGGCCGTTGCCACTGCAACAAACGCCACTTTTATAGAAATCGTAGGCTCAGAGCTTGTCCAAAAATACATTGGAGAGGGGGCAAAGCTTGTCAAGGACATATTCCAGCTTGCCAGGGAAAGGGCCCCTTCAATCGTGTTTATCGATGAGCTTGACGCACTGGCTGCCAAGCGCATAGACATTGGAACCTCAGGCGAGCGCGAAGTCCAGAGAACGTTCATGCAGTTCCTTGCCGAGCTTGATGGATTTGAAAGTCTTGGAGGCGTCAAGGTAGTAGGCTGCACCAACAGGAAGGACATTCTTGACTCTGCCGTCACCAGGCCAGGAAGGCTTGAAAGGCACATATACATACCCGTTCCAACAAAAGAGGCCAGGCGCGAGATACTCAGGATTCACATAAAAAACATGAATACAAAAAACCTTGACTTGCAAAAAGTCCTTTCCATTATGGACGATTTCACCGGCGCCGACATAAGGGCAGTATGCACAGAAGCAGGATACTGCGCCATAAGGGAATCCAGGACTACGATAACAACAGAAGACTTCCTGCAAGCCATTAAGACAATAAAAGAAAAAGAACAGGAAGAAAAGAATGAAGAGCACCTGCAGATGTTTGGCTAAAGAATTTTCTTGACAGCTTCCAGTAATTCTCTAAATTTGGCATAACCGGCATCCCGGTTAAGATGTTTACCATTCCTAATCAGAGTCAACCCAACACCAAGTTCCCTGGCCAAGTTTTCAGCATCTTTTAATGGGATATACGGGTCATTATTTGAATGGAAAACATAGAACTTCTTACAGTTGCTTTTAATTTTCTCCCAATCAAATTTTTTGTGTGAAAATGTCTTCATACCCTCGTCAAATTCATTATCTAAAGGGCCGCTGACACTAGCAACTAAAATGTCAGAATTTTCCATCAGTCTATGACTGATGGCAAGCTTCGCTTGCTGTTGGTATTTTGCAGACTGGAAAATTCTGAGCACTAAGAACCACCCATAAAACAACCACCCAAGCTATGGCCAATAAGAATTACGTCATTCAAATAACCACTATATTTTTCAAATACGGCAAACCACTTATCAAGAGTCTGGTTTTTAGGGGTGGGAAACTGCGGCGCTAGAACATTACAACCTGCCAATTCTAGTTCCTTCTTCAACCAAGGAAACCAATCTTTCCCCGGATTCCCTCCTACCCCATGCACTATTATAACATTGCTCATTTTCTCGAAAAAATCGCATGCTCCTAAGTTACTTCCGTCAGTCACAGCTTGCGCTCTTAGGGTGTTCACTCAGTCATCGCATGCGGAAAAAAGTAATTAGTTAATGTATTTAAACTTGTCTAATAGTAGCATACTAACCGAGCTTAAAATCAACGCAGACCCTGTAAGCCCGTGGAGCAAGCTGCCCGCATTTCACTGCCTTTATTATCCTGACTTTTTTGCCAAGTTTTTTGGCAGCAGCGGTTATTTTTTTAATAGATGCAGCGGGTATGTCCTCTTCCGGAAGAAAATCATAGAAATGAACCGTCCCATTGCTTTCAGCGTATTTGAACGCCAAATCCAAATAACTTCCAGCACCTTTGGGAAGCGGCATTACAATCCTGTCAAATTTTTTCTTCAGCTTAGGCATTACCTTTCTTACATCACCGCAAAATAATTTTGTTTTATTTTCAATTTTATTCAATTTTATATTGGCAGCAGCGTATTTGTGTGCTGCCCTGTTTACTTCTATGCCATAAACAGCCTTTGCAGCACTATGCTTTGCTATCTCAATAACATAAGGCGCTGCCCCTGAAAACATTACTAAGACCTGCTCCCCTTTCTTTACCTGCTGGTAAATCCTTTTGCGTTCAGTAGACTGTCGCGGCGAAAAATAGGCCTTTGCAACGTCAAGTTCCAGCATGATGCCATTTTCTCTGCATGTCGTTTCAGTTCTTTTCTCTCCTGCCAACCACTGCATCTTCTGCAGCCGTAATTTTCCCCTCCTTCCCCCAAGTTCCTTGTAAACGGCTTTAACATTTCCATGCATATTCAACACAGCTTCTGCAATTATTTTCTGCTTTTTATTAAGTTCACGAGGTATTTCTAGGATTGCTATATCCCCGACTATGTCAAAGGCGTTTCTGACAAGAGCCAGCTCCCTTTTAGACAATTTTTTTTTGAGGTGGTGCTTGAGGTTAGGCATTGTAACCCCGCTTATTCCCTGTTTTTATATTTTTATTGTGTAGAAAGCTTTTTAATCCTGATTTTATCCACGGACTAAGCATGACTTTATCAAGAAACGAAGAAAAAATACTCCGGTCCATAGTAGTCGCTTCTGAGAACAACCCCAAAAAGCCGGAGTTTCCGCCGGACAACCCAAAATTCCCGGCAACGCCCACCTACAAAATTGAAGTGCCAGGCTTTTATAATGTATGGCTTAAGGATGAGGGCTTGAATCCGACAGGGACTCATAAAGACCGGATGGCGTGGGAAATGGTCGTTACCTACCGCGACTTCTTATTAGCCAAGCAAAGAGGCAAGATTAATGGGCCATTGCCACAGCTTTCTTTAATCACATCCGGCTCTGCGGCCATTGCGATTCAAACTATGCTGAAAAAGTATCGTTTACCTAACCTGAAAGCATTAGTTGACGTAGATATTGACCATTTGATGCTAAAGGCTATGCAGAAATTAGGTTGCGAAATTTATGAGACTGATTTAGGGAAAAAACCATTTGGTTGGAGAGAAATATTAGCCTTAACCCGCAATCCCGAAGGATTTGACATAACTTCAAATGAGGCATTAGACCCTACTACAAGGTTTTATGACTGGATGAGCTATGAAATAATAAACGGCTCCCCTGACTACTGTTTCATACCATTCGGGACTGGAAACTTATTTGAGAATGTTTTAAACATCAATAAGAAAGAGGTTTCATCAAACAATCACGACCCTCGTTTCAGGGGGAATGTAAAAATCCTGAGAAACTGCAATTTCCTCGGCGCAACTTCAAACAATCCCAGAACCAAGGCGGACAAGCTTTATTCACCCCATTTGCCCTTTGTTCATTATGACGGGCAGTGGATGAGGTTGTATAGGTATGCTGGCTTCTGCGGGCATGATTCCAATGTTTACCTGCTAAAAGAGAATTATCTTGATAAAGCCATGTCAATTGCTGAAGCACAAGGAGTAAATTGCGAACCGTCAGGCATTGCCGGCCTTGCTTTAATGCTGCAGCTGAAAAACAAACTGCCTAAAAACAAAAAAATGCTTATTGTTAATACCGGAAAAACAAAACTGCCTAGCTGAAGTCACTCAATCCCTTCTGCTTTCTTCCAGATTCCGCCTCTATCAGCTCATTTATGGAACGTTCAACCCTTTCCTGGGAGAAGCCATGCCCGTCAACCAGCAGTTTCAGCGTTTTTTTCTTATCAACGTTTCCAAATTTTATTTTATAATCATCTGTTGCCGGCATTTCGCTTATGAGCCTGAACACTTCCTGCCAGCTAACCTTAAAAGAATCATCCCATTTTACCGCTTCAAAGATTTTTTCAGGCTCTTTATGCTCTTTTACAATCTTCAGCCCGTTTTTCGGGCCGATTCCGCGAATTCCTCCATTATTGTAGTCTGTTCCTACAAGCATTGCCAGCGCTATCAGTTGCCTTTGATTTATACCGAGATGCTTCAGGTTCTGCTTGAGAGAAATAAGCTCCGGATTAACATGCTGGTAGCTTAGCATTCCTGCCATTTTCTTGCGGCCTGTTATTGACAAGTTCCTTATTAAAAGGGGAGACTGGAACAGGAGGCAGTCGGCATCCTGGGAGGATACTGCATAGCAATCCCCTTTTTTTGACATGTGCGCAGCCTGCGCCTCGCCCTCAGCAGGAGCATTCACGTAAGGCACTCCAAGGGCTTCAAGCAGCTTCTGGGCTTCTTCTATCATCTCCGGAGTAAGTCTGGAGGTTCTTGCTGCGTATTTCTTCATCCACTCAAAATCACCCTTTTCCTCTGCCTCCCTGAATCTGCGGAAGGCATCCTCTTTTATCTCGTGCCTTTTTCTTGTTTCTGCCCTCTTAAGCTCAGGAACCTTGCCGTCAAAAACGTAAACCAGCTTCAAACCGTTCCTGAGAAGATTCGTTGTCCTGGAAAGCAGCCCGATGAGGTGGGAGGTAATGTTGCCTTCAGAGTCAGTGAACAGGCTGCCGTCACGCTGCCTTATCGTTGAAAGAAACTGGTAAAGATGGTTGGGAGCGTCAACTGCGACGGCCTTGTTTTTTAAATCGCTTATCGCTATTTCCTCTTTTACCAGAAGCTCAGTTATCTGAACGCCCATTTTTCATATCTGCTTTACATTTATCGTGCTGAACTCCTTTTCCAGCATGGCAGTTGCCTTTTTGGTGAGCTTGCCTGTTGTAAGAAACAACGCAGGCAGCTTCTTGCTCTGGCCCTGCACGTAAACGCTGCTTAAATCGCCGTCATTGCACGCCTTCTTGTCCTTAGCCCTGCAGTAATACTTTATGCTTCCCACAGGGCTTGGAACAGAAATTATAAACTCGGCTTCTGTCTTTTTTTTGTTTTCAATCCTTTCAACAACCTCTATCCTGTTGCTGCCGAAGTATTCCATTACTTTTTTTATAAACTCCCCAGCGTCTTTTTTAACTTCTTTTGGCAAAATAGTCTTTTGGGTCTCCTCTTTCTTTACAGCCTTGCCTGCCTCAAGCAGTTTTCTTATCAGGGGCTCTGCTTCCTCGTTTGTCATCAGATACCATTTCCAGAATACCTCCACGTCACCCCCTGCCTGCACGTGCAATTGTGATGCGAAATCCTTTATCTGCCTAAGAGCGACCCTTACCACAGGCTCAAGAGCTTTATCCCGTAAAACAAGGAGTGATTTCAGAAGCTCGTAAGCCTTTTTTTCCTTGTCATGCAGATACTTTACATAACCCTGAAGCTTTTCCTCCTGGCCTTGGGCATAATACAATGGAGTGCTTCCAACTTTCAGGCTGGATAGCTTAAGCTGTTTGTTTGAGACAAGCTCAGAAAGGATTGCCGAGGCAAGCAAGATGGAAATTCGTATTTCTGTGGATATCTGCACGGGTATTACAGGCCCCTTAACCTTGACAATTTCAAGAACTCTCTGGGATACCTTATTTTCCTCTGCCATGATTCAAAGAGAAAGTCGCTTCTTATTATATTTTGTTGTTGGCGCTATGAAAATAAGAACCAGATATTAAACTTCAGTAAGAATTGTGTCCCCATACTGTTCAGGACCGGCTACCATTGACACTTTACTAAGACAATCTGCTCTAGCCACTAAATACGCTTTTACCTCTTTAGGATTGCCGGTAACGGTTGCTGAATCCCTTAAACTTTTAAGTCTTGCTTCAAACTTACCTATAATCTTTCTAGTATCCGAAGGTCTGCTTCTAGCTAATATCTGAATTACTACAAACAGATAGCCTTCTTCGAAATTTGGGGAATCGGTTAATCTTTCAACAGCGTCATAAACCACTTCTGAAGGGTTTAACTGCATCAGGTTCGCAAGGGCACCGTAGAGGTCAACTTTTTCTGGTTCTGCTGTACCTGCAAAATCGGCTAACGAACCCGCTGACTCCTCTGCACCAGTCATTCCGATAAGGTATATCAAGTCTGTACAAGCTTGTTTAGTAAGCTTATTTTCACGTATCTGGCTGGCAAGCACATCACCAATCGCTTCCCGAAACATTCCTTTAACGGCATCAGAACAAAATCTGCCGTAAACAATTCCAAGAAATTCGGTTACACTAGAATAATCCCTGCTCACATTAGCATAAACAATTTCCGGATAAACAGGATGAAATGGATGGCGTTTTTCAGAATCGCGAAAAGGGGGATACTGGCCTTTTAATCCCTTCTTAAGCCAATCTCCAATCCCTTCCCTGCCAAGCTCAGCAAAGTGTTTCCTGATTCTTTCATCAATATCCCCCGCAACCATTTTCAATGCCTGTGTTTTTAAGGCCTCATCCACCGGACTTCCCAATACGAGACGTCACCCTCGTCATCAACAACCCCTATTAAGAGGCGCTTTTTTGTAGAATGCGCAACGCGGTTCTTGGCTGCAAACTCATACCAAGTCAGGTGCCCAGACTCATGGACCGGGTAGACTATCCATTTGGCGTGGTCTTCTCCAGGCTTGACTCCCCTGTCATAAATCCTGAAATCAGCACCAAACTTAAGGGCAGTCTTGATTATATAACCCCTATCCCTAATGTCCTTGAAAACGGCATACCTCACCCAAAAATTAGGGCTGAGCTTCCTGGCCTTCTTAAGGAAAGCATCTTTTTTTACCTCCTTGCCACGCCTGTCCAGCACAACAAGCTTTTCCTTCTCCATGAGGTACATTGCTTCAAGGAAGGAAAGCTGAACCCTGTTTTCACTAAGCTTGCCATACCTGCTCTTGTTGTAGAACTCACGGGCTTCATCTGAATCCTCAGTCAGGATGCGCTCATCCGCCAAGTAAGCCCTTACCGGTTCCTGCATGTCGTTATGGTGCTGAAAGTCACTATTTAAGCTTTGCTAAAAACACTAAACAGCAACGCTTAAATACGCTCCACAACCACTTTATTTCCATGGAAATCACGTTTTTGGGCACTTCATCAATGGTGCCGACCAAGGAGAGAAGCCATTCGGCAATCTTTGTCAGTTACAAGAATCAGGGAATCCTTGTGGACTGCGGAGAGGGAACGCAAAGGCAGATGAAAACTACAGGAATAAAGCTGGTAAAAATAACGAAAATCCTGATAAGCCACTGGCACGGCGACCACATTCTTGGCTTGCCAGGGCTTTTGCAGACTTTAAGCTCTGGCTCAAACACATATTCAGGAACGCTTGAGATTTACGGGCCTCAGGGAATCAAAAAGCAGTTTGAGATGCTAAAGCAGGCGCTTTCCTTTGAGCCAGGCTTTGAAGTTAGGGTTATAGAAGCAAAACAAGGCGTAATATTTCGGGACAACGACTTCAGGATAGAGGCGGCTGAGCTGGAGCATTCAATAACCTCTTACGGCTATAGCATCGTGGAAAACGACATGAGGCACATCAGAACTGACGTGATAAAAAAACTTGGCATCCCTGAAGGGCCAATGCTTGGAAAGCTGCAGGAAGGAAAAAGCATCAAATGGAAAAACGAAACACTAACTCCTGAACAGGCCACAAAGCTCACAAAAGGAAAAAAGCTCACAATAATAGCCGACACTGTTTTGTGCAGGAACTGCATTGACCTGGCAGAGGATGCGGACATTCTCATCTGCGAAGCCACTTACGCAAACGATTTGCAGGAGAAGGCAGAGCTTTACAAGCACCTGACAGCAGGCCAGGCCGGGTTGATAGCGAATAAAGCTAACGCGAAGAAGCTGATATTAACCCATTTCTCGCAGCGCTACAAGAACACGCAACAGATAGAGGAAGATGCAAGAACCGTCTTTGACAACGTTATTGCAGCAAAGGATTTTATGAGGGTTACTTTATGAGCCGCAAGTCAAAGGGCATAAACGCCGAGCGCGAGCTGATTCACGCTTTCTGGGAAAAGGGCTGGGCTTCAATAAGGGTTGCAGGCTCAGGCTCCTCCCGCTACCCAAGCCCTGATGTGCTTGCCGGAAATGGAAGGAGAAGAATTGCCATTGAATGCAAAGCCAGCGGAAATATAGTGAAGTACCTTACTGCAAAAGAGGTGTCGGAGTTACAGATGTTTGCCAAAATATTCGGCGCAGAGCCTTGGATCGGAATGAGGTTTGACGACATGAAATGGCACTTCCTGTCTCCGGAAGATTTAAACAAGTCCGGCAGCAGCTTCTCAGCTTCTATACAATTAGTTAAGAAGAAAGGCTTGATATTCGACGAATTGATAGAACTGTAGCTACCTTCTCTTCTTTTTCCTGCCACCAATAACGCGTTCAATCTTCTTCTCTTCAGCCTCTATCTTTAACTCCTCGGCAGCTATCCTCTTGGTAATTGCCAGCAGGTTTTCGTCTATGCGGGCAACCCTTCTTTCCATCAGAACAAGTATTCTCAGAGAATAAACAATAGCAGCCAGCGTTCCTATTATGACAGCCAGCACAACAACCTGGATGTTTTCAGCAGCCAATTTTGTTCCCTCGCCTTTTTACCATGCATATTGCCTATAAAAATCTTTTGTTTTTCACCACTGCCTCAATACGATTTTAAAATGTCAGAATCATCAGAAACAGCAGTTTCTGAGTGCCAGAAAGCACTATTTCTGAGCATTTCCATTAGTCTATGACTAATGGCAAGCTTTGCTTGCTTTTGATTTCACATGCAGGAAACTTCTGAACATCTCAGAAGCAAGGCTTCTGATGACCATCAGAAATCCGAAGGATTCCGAGAAATGCTTCGCATTTCTGGAACAAGAAATTCCTTTGGAATTTCTACGTGCTTACGCCTTATAGAAACAATTTTAAGACACCCTGCCAAGGCATTTCTCTATGAGAGCTTATTATGAATTACAGAACCTTTTAAATAAACACGGAAAAAGGCTGTATTTGGCGTCTTTTTACTTGCTCTTTGCCGTTATTGCACTATTACTCCTAAGAAACCTGCTTTTTTTCCTTGTTCTCACAATACTTACTGGCGCTGTTGTTTTCATAATTAATCGTTTAAGGTCTCCTTTTGACCTGTCTCCCATATTTTTCAGCAGCGTAGTGCTCATGCACTTTTATGATGCGCGTTACGTCATCGCTTTTTTATTCCTTGCAAGCGTATTTCCAAGCATTCTGGGGGGAAGCACTGCAGATTTCATAAGCTTTTTATCGCTCCTCACAATATTTCTGATAAGCTACTTTAGCGCCTTTTTCCCCCTTGAACTTCCATATACAATAATCCTCGCAGCAGTTTACGCACTCTCTGCATTTTTCATTATATTTACCTTAACTAAAGAACCAGGAAAGGCCTTGGCAACATTTCTTGTGCTTCTGGCAGTGAACATGGCATACTTTACGGCGTTCACAAACATATTTTTAACGGTTGGAAACATCATTATAGCCGGTTAGAAAGTAAAAGTAAAAAAACTTAAATACCTGCAAATGCTATAAGAGCTTAGAATGGACAAGGCAGACGTAGAGAAGTATAAGAAATGCGAGATTTGCAGCAGCACTGAACTTAAATACCTGCAAATGCTATAAGAGCTTAGAATGGACAAGGCAGACGTAGAGAAGTATAAGAAATGCGAGATTTGCAGCAGCACTGACATGGGCAAAGTGGACTTTGACAGCCCGTTATACTGCAAGAACTGCATAGAAGAAATGGAAACGCGCTCAATGAGCCCTAAAAGGTACAAAAAATACCTCGAACTGAAAGAGAGCCTTAAAAAACAACCCTAAAACTTCTCCCGTAGTTCAAATTCCATTTTACCAGTCTCAATGAATTTCTGGATGTCGATGCACATCCTGCCCTTCTCGCCGTTTATGCACACTTCACGCCCCATTCGGCACCACCTCCTTAAGCATTCTGCAGAAATAGTTTATAAATAGTTATTGCTTGATGCCCCTAAAATCCTTTTAAAATTAAAATGTCAGAATTTTCCATCAGTCTATGACTGATGGCAAGCTTCGCTTGCTGTTGGTATTTTACAGACTGGAAAATTCTGAGCACTAAGAACCACCCGTTACAATAGTAACATAATCCCACCCGTCTCTGACGGGTGGTTCTTTAGTTAACTTTTTAAAAAACGCCAGTAGCTAACAAGTCATATTATGCCGCCGAATATCAGTCGTTCCCAAGTTGTAGCACTCTTTTTGCTTACCTTCTCTTTTATCTGCTCGTTTATCCGCTTCTATCTTAAGAACAATCTGCATCGCTTCCTGCTGAGCACCAGTTCGGACAGGCGCCATCCGAAGCAGCCCCGCTGCAGCTTAAACATGGCGATGTTCCTGAAGTGTAATTTCTTGAGTAACATCCTGGCGCGCATGAACTTGGACTGTCCCCTAAGTTAGCCATAAGCACATACTTGCCTGCCTGGGTGCAGCAGTCAGCATCGCTTCCTGCTGCGCATCCTGCAGGGCAAATGCCATTGGCAGTCCATGAGCACGTTCCTGGAGGGTTTGCACAGTCATAGCATCCGTAACCGTCAAACCAGCATTTGCCTAAATTGGTACAGCAGTCAAGGTCATTGCCTGCTGAGCACCAGTTCGGGCAGGCGCCATCCGCAACATAGCCGTTGATGTCATCGCATGGTGTGCATGCTGTTGTGCCGTTGGTATAATTATTGTTGTAGCAGCCTGTTTCACAGGAATTTGGCGGGAAATGTGCGGTGAGAACGTATTTGCCTGCCTGGGTGCAGCAGTCAGCATCGCTTCCTGCTGCGCATCCTGCAGGGCAAATGCCATTGGCAGTCCATGAGCACGTTGTTTGCGTTTGGTTCGTAGTGCAAGTTTGTAATTGAATCGGTTTTCCTGCTGTTGTTCCACAGCTATCATAGTCTGTGCACGTTCTAATCTGTGTTGAGTTTGTGCATTGGCTCCAAGTGGTGCATTGCCAGCTTGGAGCGCATGTGATGTTCCCACTAGTGGTTAGTGTTGCACATTCACCTGTGCTTGAGCATGTTCCAGTTGTGCATCCGCATGTGCCGCATTTTTCCATTAGCGAACCGGCATAGCAGTATTTTGGCTTGGTGTTTGAGCATTCGCCATACGCTGTGCCGTCGATGCACGTTGGAATTACGTTTGGCGAACCAGATGCCTCGTTTACGAGCTCCTCAATTTTCCTATCTGACTTTGCGCCTGTTACTGAACAGTCTACTGTTGGCGTGCCTTCATCCCTGTAGCTTAGGTAGAATGCAAGCAGGTCAACAACTTCAGACAATGTCAGGGGGTTGTCCTGCGGCTGAACAAAATGCAGGTACAAAACTTTTCTTAACGACTGCTTGACATTGTCTACCTCGCAGGATTGGGCATTGACTATGGTAGAAACTACTATCAGTAGTGTTAATGATGCTATTAGCAGTATTGGTAGTTTTTTAATTTTCATCACCGCAGCATTTTCCTAATGCCTGGCAGCATTCTTCCTGCAGTACAATACCCAGGTCTGGGAGTCTTGAATCGCAAGTTCCTGCCTCGTCAGCTACCTCACAGGCGACTGTTTGCAGTTCTGACAGTTCAGCTGTTTCCTCAGCAGGATACTCTGCCAGGTATAGAATCAGTATGGCTATTAATACTAGAGCTATTACAGCTATTTTAACGTCGAACCTCTTTTTTTCTTTCATACTAGTCTTTTTTTTACTACGTTATCCAATTTCAAGTTTAATAATCTTTCTAATTCCAACAGCATAATTCATAATTACTGCAGCACGAAGCCATGTAGCCCTCGCCAAACACAATATCAAGGCCTTCGCATAGTCCGCTGCTCTCTGCATTCTGGCATATGTCTGAAGAAGAGGTGCTTGAGCCGCTTACTCTTGAAATAATGCTGCCCTGCGCTACATGAGGCAACCCAGAAACCTTCTTTGTAAATGTTACTAGCAGCTCTCCATTGAGTTTTCTGCCAGTATCACCGTTGTTACAGCCTAAAATTACAAAACTCTCTTTTTCATCAGTTTTAACCTCTTTACCTACAGAGTTAAAACAGGAAAAACCGCTGTTTTTGTCCCTCATCTCCACGCTGTTTATAGTTATGCTTTCGGTAAAACTGTTTTGTAAAATCACCACAACCCTTGAAGCCTCAACCTCAAAATCAACGCAGGTTATGCCGGCCGACAATACGCATTTATCAGGCAAAAGCATATCGGGGTTTAAGACCCCTAAATAAACCAAAGCTGCAATAACCAAAAGAAAAACCAGTATAACCCAGCCATATGTCATTAAGAACTCAACAGCAGCCTGAGCTTTGTTTTTAATCAGCAACACCTCTTTTTCAATATTATTTGGAATAAGTTATTTAAGCTTTTTTCTGTTTTCGGTGCTGAAGAAAAAGTCGCTTCCTTGCATGCTTATGCTGTTCCCTGTGCATGGTTCCCTTATTCATGCAGGAGAATTTACACGCCTTGTTGAAGATGCCGCTTTCTCGCCTTTCCTACACCTCAATTTTTTCCCTCCTCCTTACTTTTGTTAGGGAGAGGAAAAATTGGCTAAGCAGATGCGGCAACAGAAGTGCACAGATATCTTAAACAAGGCCATATTCAAGCAAAGGATAAAGCTTTTAAAAACCGCTTCTGATAGCGGCTTTATGCCAAAGCACATAGTATTTATCCACGGAATAGGCGGCAAGTCGCTTGATGTTGCAAAAAGCTTCGAGAAGAATATCTCGGCAGAGATTGTCCATAACGATGTCAAGTTTCACTCATTTTTATGGAAGCAGCTTGTGTCAAAGAAAGAAGACAGGCTGAATAAAATACTCGGAAAGTTTCCAAAGCTGGGCTATCTCGCATTTAACATAAACCTTAAGGAATTCATCGAGACCTACCTTGTAGTAAGGCTTAGGCGGTTTCTGATAAACTATCTTGGAGATGCCGTATATTACCTCTCGGAAAATTCGAAGAAGGTGAAGTCGCAGCTGGAAAAAACGCTTTTCGACATTGCAAAAAGCGATAAAGATGCAGAAATAATCCTTGTCAGCCACAGCCTTGGCTCTGTGATAGCATTTGATACCCTGACGGACAGAAATTTCCAGAAAAGAATGAGGAAAAATAAACTCGCTATAACCCATTTCTTTACCGTCGGCTCCCCATTGGCGCTTTTCCTTTTGAGGGCTGATACGCAAATTAATGTTACTGTTCCCATAGCAGAAAAATGGATTAACCTTTATGACCGGCGCGATATTATCGCCTCAAAGCTGCACCCTTTTTTTAAACAATGCCAGGATTTTGAAGTGAAGGTTGAGAACGCAAATGCAGTAACTGCGCACTTAAAATACTTCAATGATACTGATGTCCTTAACCAAATATTAAGAACTACGCTTTAACTAACATAACCCTTTATCAGGAGCTTTCCCATGATGCTCAGCGCTACAGAAACACCTCTTTTTTTGTTTGCCGTCTCAACAAGGCCCAGCGTTTTCAGCCCATCGCTTTTAAGGGTGCCGTTTATGTGGTAAGAAATGAGGGGCAGGCTCATTTTTGTCTTCCGGCTAAGCTCTTCAAGGGAGGAGCAGCACTCTTTTTGCTTATACAGGAATTTTAGTATATCCCTCTTTTTTTCAGTTAATGCGTGGTAATAGGAAAACTTGAGAACCGGAAGCATAATTACGTCCCCGTTATCAACTGAAAAGGCCTTTATGCCGTTGACGTAGGCAGCGCTGGTAACCGCGCATTGGGAAGTCCTGTCCCCGCTTGAAACATTAATGAGCAGCTCCTTATCTTTTTCAATATTCTTCACTTCACTAATGGCAATAAACATCTGCTCCCACAAATTGCCCTTTCCTATTTCCTTTATATAAGCAGGTATGCTAAAGCGTTCAAGGTCCTTCTTAATCGCCTGCGCGTTTTCCGCTGCCTTTTCAGTAGAAAGAAGCACGACCTTCTCAGTAGGGAATTCCCTTATCCCCACGAAAAGGGCGTCAGGCTTATCCCCCACAGGGGCAATAACTACATGCTTAACCTCAATCACCGCCTTTTTTTAATGGTGTAACGCAACGCCTTTATTAAACTTCCGCTTTAATATTAAAATCCCGCTTTAATAGTCAAGGAAAGGCGCCTCACTAAGACTATGACTGCTCATTACAAGAAATCCAGCTCATCCGAGCGCACTGTAATTTCGGTTTTCCCCTTTTTAGGCCTTTCTTTAGGCTTTTCCTGCGCTTTTTGCTGCGGGTTCATTTCCAAAACCTTTCTCAAATTTATGTTGCCGCAGCGCAGGCAACTTGCATAAGCGCCCCATTTTCCTTCCTTTATGTCAGCATAGCTCCCACAGACGCATTTCAAGCCGGAAAGCTGCCTGCCCTTGTGAGCGGTAAAAACAGGAATGCCCTGCACATTCTTCGTCACTCCCCGTTTGTTGCAAAATGGGCAGTTTTCAACTCGCGACTCGCCATAGCGCTTTCTTAAGTATATGCGATGCCTGCCGAAGAAGCGTTATAAAATGCTTGCGATAAGAACGCGCCGCGCTGAGGGGCGAAAGAGGAGGTATTATATAGTAACATTTCTTTCCTGATTATTAAAGTGGCAGATTACAATGTTGTGCTATTCTGCAGGGGATGCAGGAAACGCTTAGTAGTAGCTTCGAAAGATAAGAAGCAGCTGTTCTGCAATAGCTGCCAGAAGAAATCAGTTGCTTACAGGAAAGGACTAGATAAGGAATAAAAGGCGCCGCGCAGAATCAGGGCAATGCAAGTTCTGGCATTCAGGTTATACTTATTGAGAATTTACCTTCGCCCTCAACATTCCACTCGGCCTTTTTCCCTTGTTTCATGTTAAAGCTTTCTGTAAGTATCTGCGGTACTGTGATTACTGAGCTTTTACCCACTTTCCTGAGTTTGACCACCAGCTCTTTCTTCTTTCTTGCTTTTTCTATTTCCAAAGCACGCTGCGCATCCGCTGGATGAATCAGCTCTTCTCCGCATTTAGGGCATTTCCATTCCCTCACTATGATGCCTTTCCACATGGTTTCTGTTTCCTGCGGCTTGCCACCACACTCACATACAAGCTTCATCTTTCCAAATTGCACGTTTTTCATTTTGATTACCTCTTCTTTGCTGTAAATTCTCCTGCATGAATAATCTTGCAGTAATTTCCTATGTCGGCCACAACAACCTTCAGCACCTTATTGCCTCTAGTTACGCACCTTTCAAAGGTGTTTGCTTTTCTTTTGCTTCTTGCGCAGTCAAAGCCATCCTCCAGTATTTCAACGGCCTTGTGCATGTTGATGCCTGCATTGTCCATCTCGTCCAAAGCATGTTTTGCGGGAATAAGCGGTTTTCCGTTCCATTCAAATCCAAACATCTGGCATCATCGATATATTATTTAGATATATATTAGTAAGATATATTTAAATGTTTCTACAAGGATTTATAAGAAAATACGCCGCTGGGAAGAACTTCCGAAACGACATTTCCTGTTATTATATTGTAACAAAATGTTTTAGAGATGAGAGCCAATCAAAGTTTGTAAATCCTTTTTCGGTGGTCCAAATCAAAGACAAGAATGTGCAGCTGCTTATGCACTATTTCCGCAATTATCCTGTAATCACCAACACGAAGCTTGTAAAGATTTTCTCCGACTAATCGCTCAAAATGCTGCTCCGGACGTATTCTTGCACGCTCCAAAGCAGAAACTATCCTTTCTGAGACTGCCTTAGGCAGTTTCCTAAGATGCTTTCTCGCCTTTGGAGAAAGAATTACCTCATACATTTATAATCCCAACTCCTTCTTAACTACTGCGAGAGAAACTCCTTTGCCCTCAGCTATTTCTTTACGGGCGACTGCTATGTCCCTCTTGGTCTGCTCTGACAACTCCATGATGTCCTCAAGAAGGTCCCATATTACATCCTCATAAGTATCCTTGTCAGTAAACCGCCTTTTCCCCAGGGCATCTTTCAGCTCTTCGCTTACCTGAATTGTGGTAACCATAGTTAGTCTATAGTGTGACTATAGTATATAAGCTTTTTGGTTAGAAAATAATAACGCCGCGGGGGAGACTAGGTGACTACATTTTCTTCTTTTTGTAGCCACCCAGTTCCTTTTTCAGGCTTTTGTATTCCTTGAGAACTAAGTCAAGCGTTGGTCGTATACCCCTCCTTTTTTGGTATTCCTGCAATGCATTATAGTATTCCCTGCTGTTTTTTAGGCTTATATTAACCGGAGGCAGTTTGTGTTTAAGCAGTATATTGTTGAGCAGCAATCTTCCAACCCTTCCGTTACCGTCCTGAAATGGGTGTATGGTTTCAAATTGGTTGTGCACAACTGCAGCCAGCAGTAGCGGAGAATATTTTTTCCTGTGTTTTTCATACCACGCTTCAAGCTCTTCCAGCAAGCCGCGTATTCTGTTGGCCGGAGCACCAGCATGAACAATATCACCTAACGCATTTCTAATTACGACTTCTATACCTCTCGCTCTAAGCTTGCCTGCAAATGATTTTGAGTTCTTAAAGACTATCTTATGCAATTTTTTGATTAACGGGACAGAAATATGCTCTTTTGATTTCCTAATGCAAGCAATCGCCTCTGCAACCCCATACGTTTCCGAAATGTCCCTTTTGTTCGCATCGTGAGGCCATTTACCCTCTTCCAGTATTTCTTTAACTTCTCTCTGTGCAAGCTCTGAGCCTTCAATGGCATTGGTATTATAAGTAAACAATTCAGTAAATGTTCGCCAATCAGCATCTGAAAGATGGATTACACTAAGGTTTGCCCTGTCCTCCATGTCTTTCAGAAGTTCAATCTCGTTACTGCTTAATTCATGGCTCAGCGGATCTTTAATAATCCTGTAGCTCTCAATTTGCTGCCGTATAATCACCCCAGCCCTACCTTTAAGCCTTTCCAACTCTCTTTCAGAAAGATTGACCCCCAAGTAGCGCCTTATCTTCCTGACTTTCTTACCTTCCCTGAAAGAATGGGCCAAATAGTACTTCTGCCTCTTCCCTATCCTTCGGATTTCCACGTTCATATAATCATAATAGGGTGACTACATATTTAAACTTTTCTACAAATAGGTGGGTACAACTGCAGGAAGTTCCAGAAGGCTTTACCATTCTTTACCATTACATTTGGAAGAATAAAACGCCGCGGGGGAGACTTTCAAGCCCGTTGAAAGCTACGAGCGATCAGCGAGTCTGTTTGAACTCCCGTGCCCTTTCGGGCAGTGAATCTCTGTGGGCCATTGTAGGTTTCCAAGGAACCCTTGGCTCCTAGCAATCTTACGGTTCACTTTGCTTGTTGCTAGTGAATCACCGCAATGGCCAGCCTATGCGACCGCGGCATAGCTGAAAAGGATAAAGAAACGGCTTTTAAAGGTTTTCCAAAACCGGAGCTATTGAAAAGTTAGCCTGCCGTGCCTTTACCCTGCATCGCTGCTTCCTCACTTCAAACAAATCCAGCCAGATAGATGTATCAAGGTAATACCGCTTCATTTTTTATTAAAAGTATATGTTGTTAATAAATCTTAGCATTCCTCGTCGGAAAATTTACGGGAATTCCGAAGGATTTTCGACTAACAGGCAACCTTTTTAAACTTCAGCAGCTTTGCAATTGCCATGCCTTTCAAGTTTTCCCCGTCGTCGCTTTCGCTGCTGAAAGAGTGTCCTAGATGTTTCTGGCTCCACTTCGTCAAAGGCGTCAAAAGGCCTTCCACCCCTTTCCCTTCCCTTCCTGCGGGGATGGACCGCATTCTGAAGGCTCATTTTGACTCGTTTCGTGATAAGGGAGAGCTGCCGCCAGAATTACAGCAGCTAAATGGCGAAGTCAGATTATTTGACGATGCTGAATTGCTGGCTGTATGGAGGAACAACCTGAAGGGTGTGCAGTGGACTGATGATAATGGCAACCTGTTTAGGGGCGCGGTTGATAACATACTGCAAAAAGGGAAAAAATTAATTGTTTTAGACTACAAGACACGGGGCTACCCTGTAAAGGAGGACACCGCTGCACATTACAATGACCAGCTGGACATCTACAACCTGCTGCTCAGGGAAAACGGCTACGAAACTGAAGATTACGGCTACTTGATGTTCTACTACCCGAAGGAAGTTGAAGCAGACGGGGATGTGGCGTTCAACACCGAGCTTGTCAAAATGAAAATCTCAGTCAAAAACGCTGAAAGCATATTCAAAAAAGCGCTTGAAGTGCTGAATGCGCCGATGCCGCCTGAACCCTCACAAGAGTGCGGATTCTGCGAGTGGTGTGATTCTATTAAGAGTTTGTAGTGTATGCCTTTTTATTGTCTGGAGCGTGCGTGAAAAGGCACGCTGCCGCGAAAAATATTTTCTCAATATTTTTATGCAAACATTAAAATAGCCCTTTTGCATTAATGCCAGCATGCTGAAGCACATTCCGAAGCTGCCATCTCTCCTTACGGCGACCTTTTCTGAGTGGCGCAGGGACAGGCCTCCGCTGCTTGCTGCAGGCATTGCCTATTACGCGTTCTTCTCAATAATACCAGTGCTGGTCGTGGCTGCTGCCATAGGAAGCCTGTTCTTCGGGCAGGCGGCAGTTGACGGGCAGCTTACAAGCGTGCTCAACTCCTTATTTGGCGAGAAGGTTGCAGGTGTCATCCAGTCAGCCCTTGTCAGCACCTACAGCCAGTCCTCAAACATTGTGGTGGCTGTCGCGGCAGTCCTGCTGCTGCTTGGCGCTTCCTACGTTTTCGTCCAGCTCAGGAACGCGCTCAACATAGTATGGAAAGTGAAACGTCGCGAAAAGGCGCTGAAGGGCTTTGTCGAGGCAAGGCTCGTGTCGCTGGTAATGGTTGTTGGAATTGCAGTGCTGCTGCTGGCGTGGATAATTGCAAGCATCGCATTCTCGGCGCTTTACACGCTGGCAGGCATTAGCTCAAGCTTCCTTGCAGAGCTTAGCAACTTTGCAGCAGTTTTCATCGTTTCCACAATGCTTTTCGCAATGACTTATAAGCTCCTTCCATCGGTGAGGCTCACATGGGAGGACGTCTGGCTCGGCTCAATGGTAACAGCCTTCCTGTTCACAACAGGATGGTATGTTCTTGGCTTTTACTTAAGCAGAATCAGCATAGCATCGCTTTATGGCGCAGCAGGCTCAATGGTTGCTCTGCTGATGTGGCTTTACCTCTCAGCGCACATCTTCGTCTTCGGAGCCGTGTTCACGAAAGTTTTCGCATCGCGCCACGGCTCGCGCAGCAAAGCTAGAAAACCGTAAGCAGCGCAGCCCCTGCAACTATCATTACCGTGCCAAGAACAATGTTCCTTGTTACCTTCTCATACTTTCTGAGCAGCAGCATTGACAGTAAGAGCACAAACAACGGCTGGGCGCCGATAAGCGGGAATACTATGGACACAAGCCCTGTAGAGAAAGCCAGGTTGTAGGCAATAAACGCAACTGCTATGAAAACGCCTGCAAGCAAAAACATCCTTGCCTTCTCCCACGTTTTTGCCAGTTCCCCGGATTTCCCCAGCGCCGATATTACCAGAACCTGGAAAAATATGCCTACGGTAAAAGAAACTGCCAGCCCGCTGATAGGCTTATCTGAGGCATTTAGAGCCAGCTTTGTGATAACCGCCGCCAGGCCTAGAAGCGCAGTGCCTGCAACAGCTATCAACACGCATTTCATGTCTATTTTAACCCTACCAGGCTTAAATACAAGCAGGGTTACCCCTGCCATTATTATAATCGTGCCTAACACTATGAACAAAGTTGGTTTCTCTCCAAGAAAAAGCACACTTAGAGTAGTTGACACCAAGGGCGAGGCGGATATTATTGGCACAGTAATTGCCACGCCTAGCCTTCTGAACGCGACCAAAATAAGACTGGCGGCAATTCCCGGGTCGATAATCCCCTTAAGCCCAAATAAAACCAGCGCTGCCATGCTTGGCAGGGCATAGCCTTTCAGAAGCACGATACTCCACAAAAGAACTGTTGCAGAGCCGAACACAAGGAACGAGTTAAACGGGGAAGGGCCCTTGTTAAGGGCAATTCTCATAATGACATTCCCCAGCGCAAAGAGCACTGCGGCACTAATCGCGAACAGCTCGGCTTGCATGGCATCTGCAATAAAGTTGGAGTATTAGAACATTTCTATTCAGTTGCATTCCTTGATTCGCCTGTTCAGCTTCTGCAAGAGGAGGTTCTGTCACTGACTGCTTTTATTTCTTCTTGTACCCGAATCTTTTGTCATATTCTTTATGTGTGAATATGTCCAGAACGAACGCAATTATTTCTATCTTGTCGCTTTCAAGTGTGTAAATCATTCTCCAGAATTGCGGCAGATTCACTATGAACAAGTTGGTCGCATTGTATTTTCTGAGGTAATATTGCGGCATTTGTTTTTTCTTAACGTTTCTGCCATAGAAGGGGTTGTCTTCCATGAGGTCAAACGCGCGCTGAATGCCGTTTAGCAAAGCTATCTCCTCAGAATTCTTGACACCCCGCTCCTTTTGCAGGCCTACAACTTTATTCAACCGATTATACGCTTCTTCTGCATCTCCTTTTAGCTCTATCGAGACCTTCTTCCCGAATTTCACCTTACTCGCAACCCTCTTGTTTCTTTTAGTCTGCTTTTTGGCTTAAACGTCCACAGCACTCTGTTGTCGTGGTATGTTATCTTGCCGCTGAAATCAAGATAGTCCAGTATCGCAACAAGAGTCTGGTGCATGACCTGCTTTGGCAGCCGCCTTCTAAGTTCTGCTACCGTCATTACCACTTCTGCTCTCTGCAGCGTTTCTTCCACCATTAGCACAGTGTTCAGTGTCGGGCTTCTCTGCTCAGCATAGTTCCTTTTCCTTATCTGTATCAAAGCCATTCTTATCACCCATATCAACTGATATGTATATCAATTGATATATAAATGTTTCTGTTCGCTGCTGCTTGACAGCCGGCAGCCGCCTTCCTCGGTTCGTCTATTCAGCTTCTGCAAG
>JAGVYT010000018.1 GCA_018303115.1 Candidatus Woesearchaeota archaeon
GCACTAAGAAGCGCAAAGCGCTTCTTATGACTAAGAACCACCAGTCTATGCTAACATAATGTTAAATCCCACCAGTCTTTGACTGGTGGTTCTTTAGAATTTGGTATTATCAGCCCACATGACCACTGGACACTGGACAGCGAGAAGCCCTGCTTCTAAGCCCAGTGTCCCACTGGACACTGGACATGTGCGGATAGGGTTTATAACCTGCTTATGTTCTGATAGATGGCAGTATTTGCCAATGGGGGAGGAGAAAAAATGCAACCGGAAAAGAAATTTAGGGCAGGGCTGGTGTCTGCCACAGTGTGGCAGAACATGTCCGAGAAGGGAACTTACGCCACAGTAACCTTGTCCAGGGCTTATTTGGACAAGGAAAAGAACTGGAAGGACACCAATTCGTATAAGGCAGCTGACCTGCCAAGGGCTGTTCTGGTGCTGAACGAGGCTTTTAAGTACCTTCAGCTGAAGAACGGGCAAGACAAAACAATGCAGGTTACAGAGCAGAGGATAGCGTAGTTTTTTATTTTCCCATGCTGCCCTGCCCTTTAGGAGGGTTAATATCAAAAAGTTTATATGAGGTGAAAAAATGCCAAGGAATAAAGCAATAGTTGTTGAAGAAGAGGAGGTTGTTGAGTTGGGCAGGGAAAGCAATGTAAAAGAGACCAATGTTAATGAAATACCCGGAGTAGGGGCAGCTACCGCTGAAAAGCTTATAGCTTCTGGTTATGATAACCTGCTTAGCATAGCGGTTTCCTCTCCCAGGGAGCTTGTAGGGCTTGCCGGAGTTACAGATGTTGTTGCAAGGAAGATGATTCAGTATGCCAGGCAGAAGCTTGACCTCGGCTTTGAGTCAGGGGAGGATGCCCTTAAGAAGAGGGAGAGCGTTGAGAAAATATACTCTGGAAGCAAGGCTTTGGACTCGCTTCTTGGCGGGGGTTTCGAAACGCGGGCTATAACAGAAGCCTTTGGGCAATACGGGAGCGGCAAGTGCGTATCAAAAGATACAAAGGTGTTGTATTTTAACAGCTCAAAATCGCACCTACAGCCAATAGAGGATGTTTATAACAAATACGCTGCTATGAATGGTGAGAAGCCGTTTGATAATGGTTGCATAGTTGAAGTGCCTCAAGTAAGAGTCCTGGGCCTTACAGATGAAGGACTGGCTAGAACCAAAGCGACTGCCATATACAGGGAAAAAGTTCCAAAGCTGATAACTGTTAAAACAAAGCGCGGCAGGACTATTAAGATAACACCATCACATAAACTGCTAAGCTTTGACAATGGCATGCTATGGCAGCCATCCGCAACGCTTCAGGCTGGAGCAGTAATTGCTCATCCAAAGGAAATAAGTGCAATCTCAGGATGCAATTTAACATCTGACGACGCATATTTTCTTGGTCTATTTGCAGCAGAAGGCACTTCAAACCCTTTATCGATATCAACTTCTTCAGTTGAGTTGAAAGATTGGGTTGCTAGCTATATCGAAAGAAAATTTAATTACAAGCCTACGGTAAGGAAAGATACTAGACGGGAAACGCCAGCATATTATATACTCTTAAGAACCGAAACAGCGCTTTTCCTCGATAAACTTGGCACTTCACATTCAGTTTCTAAATTTGTTCCGGAAAGCATTTTTGGAGCAAACGAAGGAGTAACCTCTGCTTTTCTGGGGGGTTATATGGATGGCGATGGTCATTACGGTAAGCTTACAGCAGAGGCAACTACAAAAAGCAAGGAACTTAAATCTGGACTAGCCTACCTATTCGCAAAATTAGGTATTACAGTAACATCAAGAAAGAAGGAAGTTAATGGCGATACTTTCTACAGGCTTAGCGTGGTAGGTGATGACAAAAGGAATTTACCGAAAATAATATCAAAAATAAAGAATTTTAGCTACTTGCCTAAGAACAGCAGCTACGGCTACCCTGTGCCGTTTATCAATTATGTAAAAAAAGTCTATAAGGAAACTCTTGGTGGCAATAGGGGAAGAACTGGCAAGGCTATTGGCAATAAGGATATGCGTGGCAATTTTTTCTACGAATATTTGGCAGGCATAAAAGCCCCTGCAGATGTTATGAATGAAAAAACTATGGAGGCTATAAGATTGGCATTTTTTAACGGGCTTAAAGATTTATTGAGCGCGAGGGAAGCAATAGTAAATCTTGAAAGCCGGTCACAAAGCGAGTTTGTTAAAATGATAAATTCTTTGCCCTTTGCTTTCAACTCAATAGCGGAAAATATTGGCTTAAAAAAAGCAGGCATAAGGAATTATATGAGTAGAGGTATTGCCCCCCACAAAATGGAATCATTGAAGAAAGTTCTTATTGACGAGATAGAAAAACGAAGCATAAAATTAGAATCTGCTCTTAAAACAATCAAAAACTTTGTTTATCTAAACTGGGACGTTGTTGAGCAAATTCAGGAGATTGATTATGATGATTACGTATACGACTTTGTTGTTCCAGAAGGACACAGCTTTGTTGGCGGAGAAATGCCAACTATAATGCACAATACCCAGATTGGGCATGCTATCGCTACTAACTGCTTAAAGCAGTATCCGGATTCTTATGTTGTTTACATTGATACAGAATCCACGTTCAGGCCGGAGAGGATTGTTTCCATTGCCAAGAACATTGACTTGGATCCGGCTAGTGCGCTAAAAAGGATTAAAGTTGCCCGTGCTTTCAATTCAGACCACCAGGTTATACTGGCTGAGAAGGTTGAGGAGCTGGTAAAGCAGGGCTTGAACGTAAAGCTCGTGGTTGTTGACTCTCTAACAGCCCATTTCAGGGCGGAGTTTATCGGCCGGGGCACTTTGGCTGACAGGCAGCAGAAAATAAACAAGCACCTGCATACTTTAATGAAGCTTGCTGAGGTGTACAACCTTGCGATTTACGTAACCAACCAGGTTATGGCAAGGCCTGACGTGTTTTTTGGAGACCCGACAGAGGCCATTGGCGGGCATATAGTCGCGCATGCAACAACTTATCGCATGTACTTAAGGAGGGGCAAGAAGGGCTCCCGCGTGGCAAAGCTTGTTGACTCCCCTAACCTGCCAGAGGCAGAGGCAGCGTTCTATCTGGATGAAGTAGGCTTGAAGGATGTTTAGTGAAAAACTTGATGCGTTGCCATAGACAGGACCAAAACCTTTTTATAGTTAATTATACGTATAATTAACTAGTGCTCGATATGATAAAATCTGAAACAAGATTAAAGGCGTGGGGAAATTCAATAGGGGTGATTCTGCCCAAAGAAGAGCTTCAAGAGCAGGCTTTATCTGTAAATGATGAAGTGGAGGTTGTTGTAAGAAAAAAATCAAATCCATTAAAAGACGCTTTTGGAAAATTAAAGCAGTTTAACGCTAAATCTCGTAAGTCTACTGATGAACTACTAAATGAAGTGGACAAGGAGTTAAAAAGCCGATTCGATTAGAATGAAATATTTTCTGGATACTTACGCTTTAATAGAAATTGCAGCGGGCAATAATAAATACGAAAAATTTTTGGAAAGTGATGCGGTCACTTTAAAGGACAATCTGGCGGAACTATTTTATTTTTTGTTAAGGAGGTATGATGAGAAAACAGCTAATCTTTTTCTTAATAAGTTTTCCAGGTTAATTGTTGAAGTACCTTTTGCAATCATTTCCAAAGCAATGATATTCCGGTATCGCAATAAAAAAACAAAATTTTCCTACATTGATTGCTTTGGGTATGTTTATGCTTTAGAGAATGAAAGATTCTTTTTAACTGGTGACAGGGCATTTAAAGGCATGAAAAATACGGAATTAGTTAGGTGACCGATTTTAGAAAATATTAAATAATGCATCCTTAATTGTAATAAGATATGGACGCAATTGAGCAAGCACAAGAATTTGAAAGAATTCTTAAAATGTCAGAATTTTCCATCAGTCTATGACTGATGGCAAGCTTCGCTTGCTGTTGGTATTTTGCAGACTGGAAAATTCTGAGCACTAAGAACCACCCCGTCTCTGACGGGTGGTTCTTTAGAACTGCACAAGCTTATGGCCTGAGATTAGAACTTATGGCTAGAAGAAATCAAATTCTTTCTAACATACATAGCGTAGAGGATATTAATACTGTAGCAAGAAGTCTTCTAAATGTGCTTGAAAAAGAAAGAAGAATCATAAATATTATTTTGAGTGAGGACGAATTAGAAAGAAGAAATATCGATATTGCTATAGATACACTATTTAAAGTGAGGAAAGAGCCTGCCATAATAGATGAACTGAAAAGGCGAAATATCGATTTTGAAAAATTAAGAGAGGCCGCAGGAATTGGTTTAACAATATTGAAAGGGATGGCAAAAAGACTGAAGCACATTATAAGAAGAATTGAACTTAAGGAAGCATTGATTAGCAATCCGACATCTCAAAATTTCAAGAATTATTTAAAGCAGTGGGGCAGAGATATTGTATTATAGGCACTTCTTATGGCTGTTTCATTAACTAACCTTTATGTATGGATGATAGATAGAGAGGATGAAGCACAAATCATAGACATTCAAAGTAAGGAAATTCTTGAGGGTTTAAGGTCTGGAAAGTTTGTTAGATAGTTTTCTAGACTTATCTTAACAGATATCTCAAAAATGTGGCTTTGATGGTCTTCTGTATTCTGGTAAGAATCAATCTAATCAATAAAGGCGGTAAAAAACGTCATCTAATGGCGCCTAAGCGAAGCTCATCTTCTTTTCCTGTCTGCGTAGAATCCGAACAGTATGAATTGCAGCCCTATTATGAGCAGGAGCATGGTTAGTATTATGCTTGGCGTTTTTCCTATTGCCCCGAGTGTCAGGAATCTGTACAACAGCCAGCTTCCAAGAGCAAGTCCTGCGGCTATGAAAGCCATTCCTATTGAGCCGAAGAATGTTATTGGGGCGTAATCCCTGAACAGCCTTATGAGGTTCGCCCCTCCCCTGATTCCGTAGTCAAGGGGGCTTTTCATAAGCCTGCTTTTCCCGTCCCTTTTCAGGAATGTTACCGGAACCTCCGCTATTCTGAATTTTTTCCTGCTTATCGCTATTATCTGGTCCTGCGTGTATGTGAAAGCCGAGGTTATTTTTGTCTCTTCGGCTACCTTTCTGGTGAAAGCCCGGAATCCTGTCTGCGCATCCGAAATGTTCATCTTTATAATGTAAGAGACGATTAGGGAGAAGATTCTGTTGCCTGCTTTTTTAGTTAGGGACATGCCTTCTATTCTTCCCTTGAATCTTGAGCCAAGCACAATGTCAGCGCCTTTTTCTATCTTTTCAAGAAGCAGCGGGATTTCCTCGGGCATGTATTGGCCGTCTGCATCAATGTGGACTATCACGTCTGCCTTTCTTTCAAGCGCCTTGTCTATTTCTGTCTTAAAGGTCTCGCCAAGCCC
The DNA here is from genome assembly GCA_018303115.1 of Candidatus Woesearchaeota archaeon. Lineage (GTDB taxonomy): Archaea > Nanobdellota > Nanobdellia > Woesearchaeales > UBA10216 > UBA492. The sequence goes on from JAGVYT010000018.1 coordinate 5,385, forward strand.
GTAATTTCTCGGATGGGAATAAACAACCGCTCCCGCCTTCTTGGCTATTTCTGCCGTCTTGTCAGTTGAGCCGTCATCTACCACTATTACCTCGCTTTTGTGCTTCAGTTTTTTTGTAACCGCGTTTATTCTTTTTATTACAGAAGCCAGAGTTTTCTCCTCATTATATGCGGGTATCGAAACTACTATTTTCATGGTTCATGGCAACAGGCGGAACTTTAAATAAGTTATTATTTTGCGGTAATTTAAAGTTAAGTGGCAAAACTTTTCTCACACTGCACGCAAGTTGACATTACCTTATTCTGCAAAGTAAAGGTGTTAAGTATCCGCCTTTACCCTTCGCTGGCTCTGCCGGCGAGTGAGTAGCTAGAAAGTTGATTTAACACAATCCAAAACTATTTAAAACGTTTTCCTTTAGCTTAGCATATGAGGGTTTTCAGTGTTTTTGAGAATATCGGCTTTTTGTTTGTTTCTGACGTAATTTCCAGGCTCCTCTCATTTGGCCTGTTTCTGGCTATTGCGCACACTCTTGGCAAGTCCGGGTTGGGAGACTACTCGTTCATCTTTGCCTTTGTCGGCCTGCTTGTGGTTTTTAACGACCTTGGCATCCAGGTTTTGTTTGTAAGGGACGTTGCAAAGAACCTTGCCAGGACAAGTTACATTCTTAAGAACACCCTGTCCATGAAAGTGTTGCTCGGCTTAATTGTTGCTTTTTTGACAGCAGTTGCCGTCAACTTTACCAATGTTTCCGCTGAAGTTGTGCTTTCGGTTTATATTGTTGCCTTGGCAACATTTTTCTTCAGCCTTAAAACAATGTTCCTGGCTGTTTTCTATGCGCATGAGCGCATGCTGTTTGTCGCGTTTGCAACCATGCTTGAGATGTTCCTCGCAGTTGTTTTGGGCGTATCTGCAATAATTTCAGGCTACGGTCTGGTTGGGCTTTCATTCGCTTTTCTTATGTCTTACTTTGTTGTTTTTGTGGTAAGCATTGTTGCTGTCAGGCGCCTGACTACCATAAGCTTTGGCTTCAACCTTGACTTCCAGAAAAGGTTTCTCAGAAGCTCCCTTCCTTTTTGGTTTTCAGGCCTGTTCATGGCAATTTACTTCAGGATAGATACAGTTATGATTTCCCTTATCAAGGGCTCGGCAGAGACAGGCCTTTATAACGCCTCTTACCGCCTGCTGGACGCGCTTTACTTTATTCCCTCGGCTGTTATAGGGGCTGTTTTCCCTGCAATGTCCAGGCTTCATGTAAAAAACAAAAACGTTCTTCGCAGCCTTTACAGAAAGTCCTTTTACTACCTTCTTGCAATAGCACTTCCGATGGGCGTCGGCGTTACCATGCTGGCTGAGCGCCTTACCCTTTTCATTTTCGGGAGCGGGTTTTCAGGCACTCATCTTGCCCTTCAGATTTTAATATGGGCGCTTGTTGCTATTTTCCTAAGCTCGCTGACAGGGTTTCTCATGAATGCTGTTAACAAGCAGCTTCTCTTCACCTTGACAACTGCCTTTGCTGCTCTGCTGAATGTTGCTTTAAACCTTTTCTTCATACCACTGTGGAGTTATATTGGGGCGGCAATATCTACTGTTATGACTGAGTTCTTTGTGTTAATCCTGCTGGTGTATTTTGCCAGAAAAAACAGTTACGCTTTTGATATGTTCAGGACGCTCCTGAAACCGGTAGCAGCAACGGCTTTCATGGCTGTTGTTATATTTGCCTTGCTGAACTTCCATATTATGTTGATAGTTCCTGTTGCGGCAACTGCCTATTTTGTTATGCTGTTTTTGATAGGCGGTTTGGAGAAGGAAGAATTTCACCTGCTTAAGGGTTACCTGAAGCGCATTTTCTAGTTAAGCCTGGTTAGTATGGTATTGCCGTTTCATGGCTGCAAAATTTTTTGGTAATAATTCTCGAGAAACCTCATGCGGGGGTGGGGTAGTGCTTGCATTACCCCGCAATTGTTGCAGTGGTAGATGTCAAAACCCGCCTTTTGGTATAATTTCTCCATTTATGCCGCCTTAAGCACTATTGCCCCGCTTGTCTGGTATGCTATTTCAAAAAATCCGGACGTGGCAAGTTCGTTTATTTTATTTACAGTGCGGTTCTGCCCGAATTTTCTGACTTCTAATCCTCCTATTATCAGGTATTCGTAGCCGTTTCTTTTCATCCATGCTGACATTTCAGCAGGGGTGTCGTCAAGCCCTGTCTCCCTATACTTTGCTTCAGCCTCGCACCAGCCGCAGACAAACTTGTCCATTGAGATAACCTGGCCGTCTGTAAAGAACGAAAACACTTTGGTGTCCACCGGCAGGGTTTTGAGCCAGAGGTAAGCGCTTATCTCCTCATTTGAGGTCCAGAAAGCGCCTGGCGGCCATATTGCTGTGTTAACCTCATACTTCTGCTGGGCTGAAGTTGCGAATATGCCTGCCAGAACAACTACGGCTATTGCTATCTTAGCTAAAGGAATCATTTTTTTGTCTATCTTAAATAATGGCAAAGCCAGGAATATGCTCCAAAGCCCTTCAGTGGCGATTAGCGCAACAGGGACTGCAAGCATCATCCAGGTTCTGAATGCAAAAAAGCCTATTGGCAGGTCAAATGTGAGGTTATTGACTATTGTGAACGTAAGTAAAAACCACACTAGTGCTGTGAAAAACCAAAGTTTCTCTTTCCATGCTTTAGTGAAGAACATAACCAGTATCATGATTGCAGAATAAACAGCCATGAACGCCAGAAAGTTTTGTGTCTGGTAACGTGCAGTGTAAACAAAGATTCCCAGAAGAACGGCAATTAGTATTGCTTTGGTTGGCGTGCTAAGTCTTTTTATGCTTAGTATCGGCGCTGCAACCAGCCCGGCTATAAGCAGCGCCATCACTGCAATTCCTATTCCAACAGGGTTGTTTATCATGTTTTGCCCTTTTGCGACAAAAAAGTCGCTGAATGTGTAGGGCCTCGAGGCTGTCCCGCTCCACTTGTAAAAAACTTTTAAGAATGCATTTACTAATTTTGCGAAAATGCTCGCGCTTTCAGTAGTCAGGGTTGGCCCTCCAATTTCCACGGCTGAAGTCACAACCCCCCCCATGAACGACTTGCCGTGGAATCCCCACCAGCTTAATGAAGCCGTCATTCCGCCAATTGCGGATGTTGCATAAGCTTTCCAGTCTCTTTCTGCCAGAAATTTTATGAAAAGATAAATGATTATCATTAAAAACAGGGTTAACGTGCTTGTTGGGTGGGAAACAAGCAGCCCGCCTATTGCTATGGCCGCAATCCACTTCCACCTTTTATCATGCTTTATTCTTTCAAGGGCGTAAAGCGCAGGGAAGAATGCCGTCATTGCGAGTGCAGGCGCCCATATGAAATGGCTCATGTAGGCTGGGACTGCCGCCAGGACAGCTGTTGCAAACAATGCCTTGTTTCTGTTGCCAATGAACTCTGCTGCAAAGAAGTAAAAGTAAATCAGGCTTAGCGAGATTATGAGCGCGTTAAAGAATTTGATTGTCCAGTAAATCGAGTTTTCTGTCTGGTGCATCAGCCCAAATATGAAATCATAGCTTGGCGGATAGGGGTTCATGTAGGCAAAGCCCCTGTATTCAGATGCCCGGAATGTCTTCTCAACTGCGATATACTTTACCCCTTCGGCATGGCTCCATGGGTCGTCGTCCTCAAGGTAAGGGTAGGAGAACGAGCCTGACGCATACATGTAAAAGCTCGCTAAAAATATGATAATTGCCGGCAGTATGTTAATGTCGGATTTTTTTATCCTTAATCTAATCTGCTGCAGGCTGCTGCTGACAGTTTTAAAATTCTTGGAAAGGTAAAAAGCAGGGGCTGCAAGGGCTAATGCCAAAAATATTCTCCAGTCAAGGGGGATTCTTGCAATGTTCAGGATTATGGCTGTTATCATCAGGAATGCAGCCCCTATCCCTGTACGCATCATCTGTCTTTCAAGAAAATTGCCGGCTTCTTTTGCCTTTGCAAGCTTCACTGCTGCAAGCCCAAACCCCCAAAAGTACAAGAAAAACAGCGATACTGATGTTAGCCACATTTTATTCACGCATATTCTGAGGCTTATTTAAAGTTTATCCATGAGCTTGGTTAAGGCGGGGAAAATTCAGCCGCATGACGGCAAATAAGGTAATCGAGCAGGGACTTTTCAATGACGCCCATATGAAGAAAACCTTTAAATAACAACTGTCAAGTTGCTTTTGTAACTTGAAAAGGCTTGTCAGCGTTATTATTCCTGGATACAATGAGGCATCTGTCGTTGCCGGCACTGTTTCTGTTGTAGAGCGGGCAATGCGCCTCCTTAAGAGGCCTTTCGAGATTCTCATTGTTGATGACGGCTCAAAAGACTTGACTCCTGTTATTCTGGAGAGGCTTGCCAAGAAGTACAAAAACCTTCGCTTTGTTTCCTACAAGGACGGCCCTTCAAGGAGGGAGAATCTTGCAAAGTCTTTTAAGCTTTTAAGGGGTGGGTATGTTCTTCTTCTTGACATGGACCTTTCGCTTGACATCAGCCATTTGAAGGATATGCTTTACTGGCTTGAGCAGGGTTATGGCATGGTCATAGTGAACCGCTACCACAAACAGTCACGTATCAGGAGGCATCTGAAAAGGTACATTGTGAGCAAGCTCTACAATGCCTTTATCAGGCTGCTGTTCAGGACAGGATACCATGACAACATATGCGGCTTCAAGGCGTTTAAGCGCGATGTGATAGCAAAGCTTGTTGCGCAGGCTGGTATTGATGAGACAAGGAAGAGGAGCGTTTTCTGGGATACGCAGATTCTTATCCTGGCCGTTAGGAACGCTGTTCCCATAAAGGAAATCCCTGTTTGCTGGACTGAGGGCAAGAGTTCAGCCCTGAGTTTCAGCAAGGAAATCAGCATGCTCCCTTACATTGTGAGATTCTGGTTGCGCAAGAATTAAGGCTTAGCAGCTTTTCCGTTGTTGTCAATTGATTCCTGGCAGGCCTCCAGAACCCTTACCACTTTTAGTCCTTCCTCTCCATCTGTAAGCGGCTTTTTGTTGTTCTCAACGCAGTCAATGAAATGCTTCAGCTCCTCTGTCAAGGGCAGTGCATCGCTAAGTTCAATAACCTGCTCTGTTTCATTATGGTATTTTAGTTCCTTTGCGTAGTCGTCATAAAACGCGGACATTTTTTCCCCGACTACAATAAGCTTGCGCTGCCTTAGCGGGCAAACCCAGCTTCCAAAGCACGTTGCAAAAACGCCATTGAATTTCATGTCTACCGTTACCTTGTCTTTATCCCCGTTGGCGCTTACGCTTTCAGGGTAGCCTCCGAGCAGGTAAGGCAGAATCGTTAAGTCGTGCGGTATGAAATCCCATAAAACGGCAGTGTCCTTTCTGGGCGAGTTGTTGGTTGCTGTTGTCTGGACATACCTTATCTTTCCAAACACGCCTGCATCAATGCCCTCTTTTATTTTCTGTATTCCCGGGCTGAATCGGTGTATGTGCCCGACCATCAGTGTTTTTTTTCTTTTACCTGCCAGCTTGACAAGCTCCTCGGCTTCCCTGCTGTTTAATGTAAACGGTTTTTCCACAAGAACGTGCTTGCCCGCCTCCAGCGAGTCCTTGGTGATGCGGTAGTGCGTGGAGTCTGGAGTGGCTATTGCCACCGCCTCTATTTCATTGTCGCTTAGAATATCCCTGTAATCCGTAGTGGTTTGGGCTTTCACATTGGCCTTTTCAATCGCTTTCTTCAGGCTGCTTTCGTCAGCCGCGCAAACCCATTTGGCATTGACGCCCAGCTCACTGAATGCCTTCAGGTAATTTGTTCCCCACCTTCCTGCTCCTATGATGCCGAGGTTCATGCAATTCTCGAATCAGGGCTCTTATATAAACATTGCTTTCAGCAAATTTTATAAACACCCCTCTTTTAACTTTTTTTTATGGAATGCAGGATTTGCGGTAGCGAGACCGAAAGCTTCCTTTCGCTGGGCGAGACTCCGCTGGCAAATAGTTACGTTGCTGTGGCTGATTTGGGCAGGACTGAGCCCGAGTTTCCACTTGAATTGTCGTTCTGCCAAACATGCAGCGTTGTGCAGCTTACACACACTGCGCCTCCCGAGATGATGTTTAAGCATTACCTTTACGTTACTTCCACGTCAAACACTTTCAGGCAGCACTTTACTAAATACGCTGAAGACGTGGCAAAGGAGTTTAATCTCAATGAAAATTCCCTGGCAGTTGACATAGGCAGCAATGACGGACTCCTTCTAAAAGGATTTCAAAAGTTTGGGGTTAAAACAATAGGGGTTGAGCCTGCTTCCAATGTTGCCAAGATTGCCGAAGAAGATGGTGTTGAGACAATCAACGCCTTCTTTAACTGGAATGTCGCTGCTCAGATAATTGATTCAAAAGGGCAGGCCGATGTTGTTACCGCTAATAACGTCTTTGCCCACACTGATACCATAAAGGATATTGTGAAAAATGTTCGCAAGCTTCTGAAGGATGACGGAATTTTTATTATAGAGGTAGCTTACCTTGTTGACATGCTTGAGCAGATGACTTTTGATGCAGTATACCATGAACACCTTTTTTACTATTCACTGACAGCACTGAAGTATTTCTTTGAGGATAATGGGATGAGTATTTTCAAGGTGCAGCACGTTTCCAGTCATGGAGGCTCTTTAAGGGTCTTTGTTGAAAAGCAGGAGTCCGGCCGTCAAGTTGATTCTTCCGTAGCTGAGATGCTTGGGAAGGAAAAAGGGCTTGTGGACAGCATCAGAACGTATAAGAAATTTGCAGCTGAAGTTTATGATAACAAAGAAAAGCTTGTGAAAGTTCTTAAGGAGCTGAAGGGCCATGGCAAGTCAATTGCCGGCTATGGTGCTCCTGCAAAGGCAACAACACTTCTTAGTTTTTGTGGTATTGGAAAAGAAGTTATTGACTTTATTGTGGACGATTCCCCGCTTAAGCAGGGCCTGTTCATGCCAGGCTCCCATATTCCAGTTGTCGGCCCTGAAATGCTGGAAAAAAAGCGGCCTGATTATATCCTGATTTTGGCATGGAACTTTGCTGATGAGATTATGAAGCGCTGTTCAGAAGTTGTTTCGGGTAAAACAAAATTCATAGTGCCTGTTCCTGAGCCAAGAATTATGTAGTCCTTAGCGACTTCACCAGCGGGGATTTTATTTTGTATTCTTCGATAGCCCATTCTATGAATCTTTTGATTCCTGTTTTTAAATCAACTTTTGGCTCATAGCCGAGCTTCCTTATCTTTGTCAACTCAGGGCATCTCCTTTTTGGGTCTCCTGTCGTGTAAGCATCGTTCAATCCGGAAGTTTTTTCTATCTGCACTTTGTTGTCAAAGATTTCAGCCATAACCTTTGCAAGGTTCTCCATGCTTATCTCGTTATCTTCGTTGCCTACGTTAAACGGCTCTCCGTTTAGGTTGTCTGCAAGCAGGACTTTGAAAAACCCTGTCATTGCATCGCTTACATAGCAGAAAGTCCTTGTGTTGTCGCCTTCACCGTAAACAGGTATTGGCTCTCCGTTGAATATTTTGGCTACAAAGTTTGGTATGACCCTGTAATCATCCATCCTCATGCCAGGGCCGTAGATGTTAAATGGCCTTATCATTTTTACAGGCACTTTGTGCATCTCAAAATACGCCCTGCAGAACGTTTCCCCAAGTCTTTTGGACTCGTCGTAATTGGACCTTGGCCCTATGCACGAAACGTTTCCGTTATAGCCTTCGGGTGTTGGAACAAATTTCGGCTCAGGGTCGCCGTACACTTCGCTTGAGCTGAAGAATAGCATGCTTTTTACATTCTTCTCTTTGGCAAGCTCAAGCATGTTTTTTGTTCCCAAAGTGCCTACGTCAATTGTTTCTATTTTGTATTTCCTGTAGAATCTTGGCGATGCTATGCCTGCCAGGTGTATCAGGTAGTCAATATCCTCTTCAACTTTTAATGGCTCCTTGACATCGTGCTTTATTGCCTTGAAATTAGGCCCCTCCTTGACTCTGTAGCTTACTCCTGTTATGAAATTGTCGGCAGAAATCGCCCTGCACGGCTTTTCCAGCACGTTTTTGTTCAGGAACTCAATTGTCAGAAGGAAGTAATTGCCCAAGAACCCTGCCCCGCCTGTTATCAGGAGTGTTTTGCCGCTTAGCTTGCCTGCATTTGTCCCTATGCCTGCTGCAATGTTCTTGACGTCCTCGTCTATTATCTTGCTTGCCATCATATCAGCTTATATTTTTTTGTGTGTTTTTCATAATCTTTTGGGTCTCTTGAGGCTGTTGTTAGGTTGAGCATGGCGGAGTCCTTTAAAAACCTCATGGCATGCGCTACCATTGGGGGTGTGATGACAAGGTCTCCAGGTTCAACTGTTATTTTCTCTGTCTCCGCATTTTCTTTATTCAAGTCCTTTGAAATGCTCTCGTACCTTCCGCTTATGAGGTAAACATGCTGGGTTTGTTCAGGATGATAATGGTTGGCTCTGATGCTGCCTGCTTTTGAGGTTATTATTGCCACGTGGTTTATTGGCTCTTCAAGAATGTTTGAAATTGCCCCCCGTTCATCAGAAAACTCAACACCGATTTTCTTTATTGTTTCATTCATTTCCCTGAATTTGCCCATGCCAGCTTCTTCTTAAATTTTTCTATTGCCTTGGTCCTGTCCTAAATCCTGTTCGTGTAGCTACTGCATACCCTCAAACCTGTTCTCCAAAACTTCTATGACCACTCTATGGCTCACATACGGCAGAGCAGGAGGGTTGACTGCTTGCCCTGTATTGTGATTTTGTGCTGTCCTGCGCTGGTTTTTACCGCTATGGTGTTTATGGCAGTCTTCCAGTAATCAGTTTCCTTGCCGTCTATCTTTACGTATAGCCTGCCATGCGCATAGCTGAGCTGGAGGAATGCGTCATCGCTTATATTGTATTCTATCTCAACCTTGTTTGCGCTTGTCTTTACGTTCTTTACGTCCAGCTCCGGTTCCTTGCCTGTTATCATTTCGTTATTGCTTTCTTTTACCAGTATCTGTCCGGCAGTCCCTTTTTTAACGTCAAGCCGCATTGAATCTATGATTTGGTCTGTTTCGCTTGAATCTATGGCCCTTTCCTCGAAAAGCGGCCTTAAGTTCCATCCTTCAAGCTTCTCCAGTGAAGGCTCGTAAGTTATCATGGTTTTTTGCTTTGAGGCTATTATTGGGGAGTGTTGAAGCTCTATGGCTTGCAGGCCGCGTTCAATTCCTGTGCTGCCTCTTTTTTCTGCAAAAACATCTTTTGGATTCCTGCCTGTTTGCTCGTTGTGGACTATTGCGTATTTTACCCCAAGAAGGTAAAATCCTTTTATTGTTTGTTCTGAGAAGTTCTGCTGAAGGTCATAAAATTCCTGTGCTGCCCTGTTTGATATCGCGGCTGCGTATGGCAGGCTTCTCGGCGCGCTTTCTATGACCGGGCCGAAGACTGTTTCAGCTTTGTTGTTTATGTAACCAAGTGCAGGCCAGAAAGTGTTCCTGTCTGTTGATAAATCAATTATCCTTTCGCCGTCGCTTGATTTTATTTCGTCATAGAAGCCCTTGCTGTAGCTGAAGTCTGGGTAGCCGAGCTGCATTGTTGCCGGAACCATGTCAACTGCCATTATTATCCCTATAACCAGCAGAAGTTTTGTGTTGTCCACATTTAATTTTCTGCTTAAATACATAAAGCCGTATCCTGCGCTTATTCCTAGCAGAAGCAGCATGGCAGGGGCATGCCTTGTTGTTTGCATGGTAAGCAGCATTACTGCCGCTATCGTGGCTGCCGCTATTGCCGTTTTTCCTGTTTTTACAAGGTAGAATAGCCCCAAAGCGCTCAAAGCCAAGGCGCTTATTCCGAGGTAATAAATCTGCCTGAGCCCCCATTTTCCAGGCCACAGGACAGCATCCCTTATTACAGACGGCTCTGGAGCATGCAGCCTGAACACGTCAAGGGCCTTGCTTGTGCCGCTTGCTTCCCCTCCTTCTGCAATCATCGGCACAGCCCAGAATGACGCCAGCACAAACGCAAGGGCAAAACTGATTACAAGCTCTACTGCGAGTTTCTTGTCTTTTTCAAGCGCTTTTAATAAAGCGTAAAGCGCAAATATTGCAAGAATGAACACAGCGTTTGCAGGGTGGTTGAAGACAAGCAGCGCAGACGTTATTGCTATAAGCGCTACGGATTTATTAATGCCGAGTTTTTTGTTTAATCTCAGTTCGTAAATGAGAAACAAAAGCGGAATCAGGAAGTAAGTCAGGGACGTAAAGCTTCTGCCAATCATAACCTTTGCGATATGTTCAAAGCTGAGTCCGTAGACCAGTGCTGCTATTATTGCTGCCTTGCCGTTCTTAGTTGCAGTCTTAACAAACTTGTAAGCCAGCAGGGCACTGCCTATGTGCAGGAGGAGGAACAGGAGCTTGTTTGTCCAGTCTATTCCTATGAACAGGTTGACTATTCCTGAAACCAAGAAGTATAGCCAGCCGTAAAATGCAAAAACGCTTGCGCCCATGTGCCAGTAAAAAGCAGTAGTCGGGATGCTCAGCGACCCTATTGCCTGTTTCATGTATATTGTCAGTGCAGAAAAGTGCATTGCATCTCCAAGAAAAACATTGCCGGATGAGAGGTAAGGGAGCGCCCCGAGCGCCACTGTAGCAGCGACTATCACCCATTCCTTTTTTCTGTCTTCAAGGTATCTGTATAGCTTTGCAAAATAGTTTTTTCTTAGTTCAATTAAAACTATGGTTGCAGAGGTGATTGCCAGTAACGCAGATGCTGCCAATAAGGTTGCGATGCTGCAGCTGTTTAATGCGTTAATAACAGAAGTGAAAGAGGTTAAGCCGCTTACCCCTTCATTTTCTAAAACACAATTCCTTAATCCTGGAAGAACGGCTAACTGCAAGTAAAAAAATGCAAAAACCCAGATGGCGGCCGCAAAATAACAATATTTAAAAAACTTCATCTTTTCCGGATAACCTTATGAAGTATAAAATTCTTGTCACTGGGGGCGCGGGCTTTATAGGCTCTTTTCTGGTTGACAAGCTTGTTGAAGAGGGCCATGAACTGGTTATCCTTGACAATCTTGAGCCTCAGGTTCACCAGGGCAATGTCCCTTCTTACCTGAATAAGTCTGCCAAGTTCATTAAAGGCTCGGTTCTTGATTATGGGCTTTTTAGGGATGCTGTAGCTGATGCTGATGTGGTGTTTCATGAGGCGGCTATGGTTGGCGTTGGCCAGTCAATGTATCAGGTAAGGAAGTATGTTGGAGCAAACGTTATGGGAACTGCCTGCCTTCTTGATATTCTTGCAAACGAAAAGCACAATGTTAAGAAGGTTGTTGTAGCGGCCTCAATGAGCAGCTATGGCGAGGGGGCTTATGAGTGCGAGTCCTGCGGTGTCGTCTCTCCCCCCTTAAGGAGCGAGGAGCAGCTTAAATCCAGGAAGTGGGGGCTTGTCTGTAAATGCGGGAATCAGCTTACCCCTATTACGACTTCTGAGTCAAAGCCTTTGCAGTCAAACAGCATTTACGGCATTACAAAAGCCAATCAGGAGCAAACAACACTGACTCTGTGCCGGGCTTACGGCATCCCGGCTGTTTCCCTTAGATACTTTAACGTTTACGGTCCTAGGCAGTCTTTGTCAAACCCCTATACTGGCGTTGTTGCTATTTTCATGAGCCGTATCAAGAACAATAACCCGCCTCTTATTTTTGAGGATGGGCTGCAGTCGAGGGATTTCGTCTCAGTTCATGATGTTGTTCAGGCAAATCTTCTGGTTATGAAATCAAGTTCGGCTGATTATGAGGTGCTTAACGTTGCTTCCGGCAATCAGACTACCATAAAAAACGTTGCAGAAATTCTAATAAAGCTTTATGGCAAGGACGTAAAGGCCGAGGTAACGAATAAGTATAGGAAGGGTGATGTGCGCCATTGTTTTGCTGATATTTCAAAAATCAAGAAGCTTCTTGGTTACTCTCCAAAAGTCTCTTTTGAGCAGGGAATGCAGGAGATTATTCACTGGTCTGAAGCTCAGAAGTCTGTGGATAAAGTTGATGAAGCAATCCGGGAACTGAGGGATAAGGGGCTAATGGAGTAAATAGGTTCTGCTGCATGTTAAGTCAGCATTCTGCACTATAGGCTCTGTCCTGAGACTTTGCTTGCACCTTTTGTAGCTCTCCTTCTTTACTTTCCCACTCCTTGCTTTGCAGAGGAGGGGGAAAGTAAAAAGGAAGCGATAAACATGCGAGAAAGCGCTTTTAGGACAACGCCTAAACTATAGAAAAGTTTAAAAAACAGTTGAAACGTTTTCTTCTTTATGAGACCTGAAACTATCCTTGGCCTGACGGGTCTTGAAACTTACAGCGGGCACAGCCATGATTCAAGCGCCTGCATGGCTGATGAGGCGAGGATTGTTGGCGCTGTTTCGGAAGGCCGCTTCACCCGTAACAGGCACCATGCCGGCTTTCCTTGGATGGGCGTTAAATACCTCTTGAGCCTTGGATACTCGTATTCTGATATAGATGCGGTTGCAATACCCTGGCCGCTTAAAGAATATTCCAAACGCCTGAAGATTGTTAAAAATCTTTACAGTATGATTCCTGTGTTTAAGGCCAGGATGTATTCAAACCAGTATTTGCCTGTTGAGAAAAAAAAGATTATTGGCATAGGCCACCAGCGCGCCCATGCTGCATCTGCTTATAGGACTTCTGGTTTCAAAAAAGCCTTGGTTGTTTCCCTTGACCTTGGCGGTCCTGAGGAAGACGTAGCCAACGCAGGCGGCGGTATTTTTGTCGGCGATAATGGCGAGCTTACCAGAATAAAGGCGTTAACTGCAAGCTTTGGGGTTTTTTATGCCTTTGTTACAGAAGGGCTTGGGTTTAGGGCTGTTGATGATGAAGGAAAGATAACAGGTCTGGCTCCTTATGGTGATTCCAATAGCAACGCTTACAGCATCCTGAAGGATTATGCGCCAACTGTTAACGGCCTTAATCTGGTTAAGCAGAAAAAGGGGCTTAGAATTGATTTTAGCGTAGTAAACAATCACCAGCGTTTTGTTTTTAATAATTTGGGTGTTATTGGTTCCCTGGTTAAGCGCTTTTCAGATAAGGATGTTGCTGCTGCTGCCCAGAGAATTCTTGAGGAGGGTGTTGTTGAGCTTGTTGAGAATGCCCTGGAAGACACAGGCATGGACAGGCTTTGTCTCGCCGGGGGGATTTTCCTGAATGTCAAACTTAACAAGAGACTTCGTGAGTTAAAGCGCGTTAAGGGCGTTTACGTGTCTCCCAATCCAGGTGATGCAGGAACTGCTGTGGGCGCTGCCCTGGAAGCGCACCACAATCTTACCGGGGAAAAAATTCCCAAGGCTGAAAATAATGTTTACCTTGGTCCTGAATACACTGATGCCGAAATTGAAGCTGTTCTAAAAAAGCATAAAGGCCTTAATTTCAGAAAAACCTCTGAGCCTTCAGGTGATGCTGCGGAGCTTATCAGTAAAGGCAGGATTGTTGGCTGGTTCCAGGGAAGAATGGAATGGGCGCCTCACTCTCTTGGCGCAAGGTCTGTTCTTTCCTCTCCCCAAGAAATAAAGATTAAGGAAAAGATTAACTTCTGCCTTAAGCAGCGCGACCGCTCTACTCCTTACTCTCCGTCAATTCTCCTGGAAGAGGCTTACCGGTATTTGAAAAAGCCTTCCGAGAGCCCTTATATGAATATGGCTTATGATGTTCTGCCACATGCTAAGGATGAAATAGCTGCTGCTGTTCACGTTGACAATACTGTGCGTGCCCACACTGTTAAAAAGCAGCTCAATCCGTTGTATTATGACCTGATTAGGGAGCATGAAAAGATGACAGGCGTCCCTGCTGTTCTTAACACCTCTTTTAGCAGGCAGGACCAGCCTATTGTCTGCTCTCCTGAAGATGCAGTAAATTATTTGCTTATGAAGTGCGTGGAGGACCTGGTTATAGGGAATTTTGTAGTAAATCTTAAGTGACCTCACATGAAATCAACCATAACCGCTTCAGTAATTTCCTACAATGACGAGTCGAGGATTAAGCAATGCCTTGACTCTGTTAAACCTGTTGTTGATGAGATTGTTTTTGTCCATGACGGCCCATGCTCTGACAATACTTTGAAGATAGCGAAAAAATATACAAAAAAGGTTTTTGTCCGCCAAAGGATTGGCGAAGCAGAGCCTCACAGGCAATTTGCAATGGAACAGGCAGAATCAGAGTGGATTTTAACGCTTGATACTGACGAATATCTTTCCCCACGGCTTCAAAAAGCAGTAAAAAAGCTTGTTCAGGATAATAGTGTTGACGGGTATGAGTTCTACTGGTCTTTTTACGATAAGGGACGCAAAATAACCTCCGGGCCTCTTTCCAGGTCTTACCGTCTTGCCTTGTTCAGGAAGGCAAAAACAACTGCCCCAAAAAAATTCCATGAGTGGTATAAGGTGAAAGGTAATGTGAAACGCGTTAACCTTATCTTGGAACACGCTGTTCCTTACGACAACTGGGCTTTTTCAGGTTTCATGAGGAAGCACTGGCCCCGGGCAAGTTATGATGCCCGTCATAGAATCGTAGCTGGCTATGCAAAATGGCCTTTCTTCATTTACCTTCCTAAAGCGGTTCTTTGGTTTTTTCTTTTGCTGCCTTACAATTTCATAATCCGGAAAAGTTTTCTGAACGGTCTGCTTGGGTTAAGGGTAGCTTTCCTGGTTGCCGCCTACAATTTTCTTACTTACTTTTATATTTTCAAATATAAGCTGGCGGGAAAGCTGCCGTTCTGACTTATCAGGCTTTTTCAAGCAAGCTTCTGTAAAGCTCTTTCAGCTTTTTGTGCACGGCATTGTAATCCGCCACTGCCGCATATTTCATGGCCTTTGCGCCGTTGGCTTTTCTCAATTTTGGATTTTTATAGTAAGTTAGCAAGTCTCTGGCAAGGCCTTCAGCATCTCCGACTTTGTGGTAGAGCGCAGCTGATTTGAAAACAGAGGTAAACGCCGGCAGGTCTGACAGGCATAGCGGAATGCTGTCAGCGCCAGCCTCGTAAATGGATATGCATTGTGCATCCACGCTTGAGGCCATGCAGAAAACATCGCTCAGGTCCAGCACTGCCTTGATATCATGTCCATGCAAAAAGCCAAGGTGTATCACGTCTTTGCCTATCTTCAGTTCTTCTGCTGTCTGCCTTATTGTCGGTTTGCCCTCTTCTCCAAGAAAGTCCTTTCCAACAAGCACAAGCTTTGTCTTTTTTGCTTTCTTTCTGAATAAGCTAAATGCTTTTAGTAACACGTGGACTCCTTTTATGCTCCTGAAATTTGCTACACACGTGACTATGAACGGTTTTCCTTTTACCTTCAGCATGCTCATCCCTTTTGCTGATTTTGGCCTTGAAAAGAATTTGAGGTTTACTGGCAGGGGAAGCACTTCTACTTTTTCTTTTGAAAATCCGTTGTCAAGGAACAGCTGTTTCCCGTATGGCGTATGGGCCAGTATCTTATCATACCTTTTATAGAGTGATACGGATAACGCTTTGATGATTTTATTTGAGCCCAGAATGTCGCTCATTGGCGTATGCACTTTCTTGCACGGCAGCAGCCCTGCAAGCAGTGAAGGCAGGTAAGGCCTTAGGTTTGAGTGCACTAAGCTTGGCCTTTTTTTAATGCTGTAAAGAAACAGGCTTAATGGGCTGGCAAACCTTCTTACATTGAACCCTTCTATTACCTCTTTTTTAGGCTGCCCGCTCTGTCTCAGGGTTAGAATTTCAACTTCTAATCCTAACTCGCTAAGAAGCCTTGCTGGTATGTTAATGTAGTCTTCATTTTCAGTCTGGTTTAACGGGTAAACTGGTGCTATGATTGCTGCCCTTTTCATTCTCAAAACAAATGCAAGTCAATATAAAAAGATTGTTCTGCTGTGGTAATTTCAAGTTAGCTGTCAAGCCTATTCCCCTTCTGCTTGCCCTGTTTCATCTCCCACTACGCAATGCAAGGGGGAGTGAAACAGGGGCGAGCCAAGGCGCATAACTTTGCATTACCCTATATGACTAAACTTAAATAATAGTTCTTGTTTTCGCATAACTTGGCATTACCCTATATGACTAAACTTAAATAATAGTTCTTGTTTTCTGGCAGCATGCCAAAAAAACCTGCAGTATCCGTCATAGTCCTGAACTGGAACGGCATTCGCTATACAATTCCATGCCTTAAGTCGTTGAAGCAGCAGTCTTACAAAGATTTTGAAATAGTTGTGGTGGATAACGGCTCTACAAAGGATGATTCTGTTGAAGTGCTGAAAAGGACTAAAGGCATAAAGCTTGTTTTAAACTCTGAAAATCTCGGTTTTGCCGGAGGCAATAATGTCGGCGTTAGGGCTTCCTCTGCTGCCAGGTATGTTGCTTTTTTAAATAACGACACTACTGTTTCGAAAAACTGGCTAAGGGGGCTTGTCTGGGCGATGGACAGGCATCCCGAACTTGGCGAGGCAGAGTCAAAAATATACAACAGGTATTACGGCAAAGGCTATAAATTCAGCTACTATGGAACTCCTACGCATCTCCTGTTCCTTACAGAGTATGATTTTAAAGTGTCTGAAAGGGATTATGTTCCCATGTTCAGCACAAGCGGGGCTGCCATGATTTACAGGAAAAACCTTGTTGACCTGCCTTTTGATGGCGATTATTTTATTTATCATGAGGACAGCTATCTTGGCTGGTTTTTGAGGCTTAAGGGCTACAAGGCGGGGGTTATCCCGGGGGCAAAGGTCTACCATGAGGGGGAAGCCACAATCAAGAGCGCCAAGGGCGTTAGCGGCAGGTTTGCTTATCTTGGCGAGAGGAACAGGCTGATGAATCTTTTCCTTTTTTACAGTCTTTCAACCCTGCTGAAGCTTTTGCCCCTGATTTTTTTGACGATGTTGTTCACAAATATTTACGATTTCGGAAGGCTTCATTTGAGGCTTTTGAGTTACCTGTGGCTTTTGACGCACCCCTTTCTGGTAATTTCAAAAAGGTTCAGAATCCAGAGGCAGAGAAGGGTGCCTGATTCAGCTATAACCCCCTATATGTCTTCCAAGCTGTTTGAAGTGAAGTATTTCAAAAGCGGCATGGCAAAAATGGTCGCAGGCCTTCTGAATAAGTTTTCCTTCGCTTACTGCAGGCTTTTAAGAATAAAATCCGTGGAGTTTGACAGAAAGGAAGCAGGTTTCTAGTTCTTCCCTGACTTATAAGCAAGATAAAGTAAAAAAAGGAACAGAACTGCACCGTCGAACTGCATAAGCCCTTCAGGGCTTAAAAACCCTGCACAGAATCCAAACCCGTTCCAATTAGGGACCAGTGAAGGGGCTAAACCAAAGGTTGAGTAGCAGTCTAAAATAACATGCACAAGCCACGCTACAGCTGCAATTAAAATTGCTGTCGCAGCCTTCACGTTAAATTTCTTAACAGTTAAGGCAGTTAAATACAAGACCAAGGGTATTAGCAGAGCGTGCGTGTAAATCTTATGGAAATAAACGCTTGTTCCGAAAATCCGGTTAATCGCCAGAGCCAGCGGCATGTCTATGTCAGGGAGCAGCCCTATTAAACCTCCAAGAAGCAGAAGTCTGTTGCTGAATTTTATTTTAAGGAACTTTCTTACAGCCGCCAAGACTGCAATTGTTATTACTATGTGTGTTCCGGCAAGAGGCATCTTAGCCCTTTGTTAATTTCTTATACAGCTCTGTGTGCCTTTCAGCAACCGCTTTCCAGTTTGCCTCTTTTCTGTAATCAACCAACCCTTTTTTGTAACTGCCGTAGTTTTTCATAACTTTCCTTACCCCGTCTGCTATGGCTTTGGGATTCCTTTCGACCGACTCCCCGAACCTGAAGTGCTCGACAGTCTCTCCTAAAGCTCCGGATTTTGTTACAACTACGGGTATCCCTGCGGAGACCGCATCATTTAAAGCCCCTGACTGGTTCTGTATTTTAAGGTAGGGAAAAACCGCAACATCCGCATTTTTGAAATGCCTCCACCTTTCCTCGTCGCTTACCCACCCGAACCTGCCGCTTATGTTTTCGGTATTGACAAGCATCTTCCTTATCTGCTTTTCGTATTTTTTGTCAATGAAACTGCCTACTATTTTCAGCCTGAATTCAGGGAGCATTTTCATTGCCCTTATAAGAAGTTCGAGGCCCTTCATTCTTGAAATCTTCCCGAAAAACAGGAGGTTGCGGCCCTTTCTTTTGTGGAATTCAAAAAGCTCAAGCCCGAGATGTATAAACACCACGTTCTCCGCTTTGTACTTCTTCTCTAGGAACCTCTTTTGCTGCGGCGTGTGCGCAATCACAGCATCAGAATTCCTTACAACCTCTTTTTCAAGGAAGTTAAGCACGCTCTTTCTCAGGAAATTATAGCCCTCATAACTGTAATGAACCTCGTGCATAGTGCTTACTACAGGAATCTTTTGTGAGAGCGCCTGCAGCAGGTTAAGATTTAATGTATGCCTCCCAAAATAGGATGCAATATACTGTATGTGCAGCAGGTCAAGCTTTTCTTTTTCTATTATTCTCTGCAGAAGCGCCTTAAGGCGGAACGACTTGAAATTTATTTTGTAGTCTGCAGATTCCGACTTAGCATCGCCTATCTTTATGACTTCGTGGTTCTTCGAAAGCTCCTTGCACAGGTTTTCTGAAAACCTTGCTATGCCGTCCTTTTCCGGAAGGAACTTGCTTACCATGCCTATTCTCATTCTAACCTCGCTTAGTTTGCATTCCCGCTCTTCTCTTCCCCGCCATTTTTCATTTTCCCTCCCCGCCTAAGCTTTAGCGCTTCAATCCCGTATGAAATTCCTGACTTCAGCAGGGGTGTTTTGCTCTTTCCATACCTGCGCGGCATGTATTTGAACGGAAGCTCCTTTATTCTCAGCCTTGCAGGCTTCAGGGCGTAAAGCATCCTGAAGCAGTAATCGCCATACCCCTTAAAAACC
The DNA here is from genome assembly GCA_018303115.1 of Candidatus Woesearchaeota archaeon. Taxonomy (GTDB): domain Archaea; phylum Nanobdellota; class Nanobdellia; order Woesearchaeales; family UBA10216; genus UBA492. The sequence goes on from JAGVYT010000018.1 coordinate 24,338, forward strand.
TGTTCAGTTTTTATTCCTTTGATGGCTTTTCTCTTTATTGCAAAAAACCCTCCTGTTGAGTCAAGCACCTTTATTCCCAGCATTGCCTTGATGGCATAATTAAACAGTTTGCTTAGGTAATACTGTATGAAGTCAGTGTTCATGCTTCCTCCACTTGCATACCTTGATGCGAAAACAGCATCGGCGTCGTCAATCCCTTTTACAAGCACAGGCACAGAGCCCGGAGGGTGGCTGAAATCAGCGTCCATGACAACGATTATGCTGCCGCTGCTCTCGTTTATTCCGCGAAGAACCGCTGTCCCCAATCCTCGTTCAGTTCTTACTATCGCTTTTATCAGCTTGTTTTTTTTACTGATGGCAGTTGCAACCTCGCCGGTCCCGTCAGGGCTGCTGTCGTCCACTATCACAATCTCGGGAACGTAGCCGGCTTTCTTTAACTCTTTAATAAGCTCGCTGCTTAACTCAGCGATATTGCCCCGCTCATTATAAGTTGGAAGCACCACAGAAACCCTGGTTGCCATAGCAAAATGCAGTCAAACATAATCTTTTAAAGGTTTTTGTTGGAAGGCGGTATTGAAAAGTTACTCCGTGTTGCCATGCCCCGGCGCTGCAGTGCTGAATTTCTCCCCTCCATGCCTGGTTAAGGCGTGGAAAATTCAGCCGCATGACGGCAAACAGGGCAATCGGGCAGGGACATGTCAAAACCACTGCGGGCTAATGTCAGAAATGTCAGGAACAAGTTCCTGAGCACCATCAGAAGCATTAGCTTCTGAGGCCAAATGTTTCTGAGCACAGTCAAAAATGGAGTATTTTTGATGAGCCCACAGCGTGCGGTTTTAAAGCTAATGATAGTGTCACTAATCGGAAGCTCCAGCACAACCCTGCCAAAGGAAAATAAAGCCCAGTTGAAAAAAGCTATTAATATGACCAGTATGGAGAACTGCACAAAACGGAACTGCAGGTTTGTTTTAATCCTGAACGTAACAAGAACGTGGTAAACAAAAGTGAAAACAATTGCAAAAAACATGCCGATGCCGTAGGAAACAGCTGGATGCAAGGAATAAGTATCTCGGAAAAATATGTGAGAGCCGATAAGTATAAGCCAGCCGATAAGGCCGCCAAAGACGAATATCAAATAGCGCCTGACAGTGCCAAAAAAAGACTCGCCAGTCAGGCGGTGCTGGTAATGCAAAGCCCTTCTAATCATTCTGGCAGAACATCTTCTAAAGGATTTATAAAGTTTTGGGATGCGGCGGGTAGCTCTTGAACCCCTTTCTTCTTAGGGGAGGAAAAAGTGTAAAAATAGGAAACAACTGACAAAAAGCCGGTTGACAGGCACTTATTTGCCCTTAATCACGTCGCAAACCCGCTTAATGTCCTCTTCAACGAGGAGCGTTGAGGACGGGAGGTTGACCCCTTTTCTTGAAAGCCCCGAGGCTATTGGAAAGCCGTTTCCCTTGTAAGGGGGAAGCTCGTGCATTGGTATAAAGAAAGGCCTTGAATCAATGCCTGCTTCTTTCAGCTCCTTCATCAGCTCATCGCGGCTGCACCTAAAATCGCCCTCAACAAGGATGGAATGGAGCCAGAAAACAGACTTTGCATAAGGCTCTTCTGGCTGGAAAGTAATGCCTGGGGTTCTGTCAAGCAATTTGCGGTATAGCTTTGCATGCTTGATTTTAGTGGCAATAATGTCGTCTATCCTTTCAAGCTGTGCGAGCCCAATAGCCGCCTGCAAGTTGGTCATTCTGAAATTAAACCCGACTTCAGGATGGTAGTAATAAGGCCTTGTCATGCCATGGTCTTTCAGGAAGCGCATGCGCTTGACAAGTTTTTCATCATTTGTAACGCACATGCCGCCCTCCCCAGTTGTTAAAATTTTGTTGCCGTAAAAGCTGAAGCAGCCCACATCGCCAAGGCTGCCCACCTTCTTCCCCTTATACTCTGCACCGTGAGCCTCTGCGCAATCCTCAACCACGAACAGTCTGTTCTCCCTGGCTATCTCAAGAATCGGGCCCATGTCGCATGGATGCCCGTAAAGATGGACTGGAATTATCGCCTTGGTTTTCGGAGTGATTTTTTCCATGATTTTCGCAACGTCAATGTTCCACGTATTTTTGTCAGCGTCAACAAAAACAGGCCTGGCGCCGGTATAAGTGACTGCGTTTGCCGTTGCTATAAAGGTAAAGTCAGGAACTATAACTTCGTGCCCCTTTCCAATCCCAAGAGCGGCAAGGGCAAGATGCAATGCAACTGTGCCGTTAAAAACAGAAACCCCGTAACCCGCACCGCAATAACTGCTGAACTTCTCCTCAAATTCGGTAATGTATTTCCCGAGGCTGGAAATCCAGGTGCTGTCAATGCAGTCCATCACATACTTGCGCTCGTTCCCCCTCAAGTCAGGCTCCGCAACAGGCAAAAACTTCATAGAAAAAAGGATGGTAAACTGATTTATAAAGGTTTATCAAGTTTGGGCGTTGTCCTAAAAGGGCTTTCTCACATATTCTCGCATGTTTATCGCTTCCTCTAAAGAACCACCCGTCAGAGACAGGTTGGATTATGTGACTATTGTGATGGGTGGTTCTTAGTGCTCAGAATTTTCCAGTTTGCAAAATGCCAACAGCAAGCGAAGCTTGCTATCAGTAATAGACTGATGGAAAATTCTGACATTTTACCTCCTCCCTCCTGCTCTGCCGTATGTGAGCCATAGAGTGCTCATAGAAGTTTTGGAGAACAGGTTTGAGGGTATGCAGTAGCTACACGAACATGATTTAGGACAACGCCATAGCCACAAGATAAAGTCAAGTTACGTGTTTTAGGGCGAGAAGAAGGAAAGCGGTTGCCACTTAACTTGACATTACCTAACCACAACAACTTTTATATAGCAACATTTTCTTCCGCTTTTTATGAATAAGGCAGACATTGTTGCACTGGCAGTTCTTTTCATTGTGGCTTTTTCTCTTTGGACCATCCCTATTCAGAGCGACCCCCGTCCTTTCGGGGAAGGGGATGCGGCATGGCACTTTTCAATTGGCGATTATATTGCCTCTTCTGACAAGCCGATATGGAGGCTGCCGTATTACGTTGGCATGTGGTATTACGGCTATAATTCCATACTTGGCCCTTTTGCTCCCGAGTATCCCCCTTCAAACCATTACAATTATGCTTTGACTCAGGTTATCGGGGGAGAGCGCTTTGTTCCTGTGCTTATGTACCGCGCGATAGCAAGCTTTCTGGGAATATTCGCGGTCTATTTTGTTATCACAAAGCTTTATGGAACCGCAGCTGCTATGATTGCATCTTCAGCCCTGGTATTTTCGCTCAGGGAGCAGATGATTTATCTTTGGGGTCAGCAGCCAACCCTTGTTGCAGTGGTTATAGCCCCTGTTACTTTTTACGCATTTTACCGCTACCTTGATTCTTATTATAAAGGCGAAACAAAAACAGTTTATCTTTACATTACCGCTTTGCTTTTGGGCTCACAGTATCTTCTGCACATTCAGGGCTTTACGCTCTCTTCGCTTGTAATCGGCGTTTTTACGGTTTTAATGTTCTTAAAGCACAGGAAGCTGCCGTTCATTAGGGATAGCAAGAAGCATGTTGTTGCCGCATCTTTAATCTTCCTTGCCATAGCAGTGCCGTTTTTTTTGATTTATCTTGGCGCTCCGGACCTTGGCGCTTCAGAGCCTGACTACAGCAGGGTTTTCAAGTGGGGCGTTGACCCTGTCCTGCTTTCCCAGAGTTATCCTTCTTCATATACGACTTTTTCTGGCGAATATAAAAATCCTATGCTTATGCTTCCTTTCCTTTTCTTGGGCATCCTGTTTGCATTGCTAAGGCGCACAAACAAGGACCTTCTTATGCTTGGGTGGTTAGGCGGCGTTTATCTTGTGCTGCACGTTGACCTTTATCTTGGCGTCAGTCAGGAAAGGTCTGCACGCCTGCTTACTGCAGAGCCAGCCCTGTTTTACTCGCTGATGGGCATTGGAATGATTTCCCTGCTTTCTTTCGCGCTTTCTCATGTTAAAATTCGTTCCAGCGCAAAGAGCATTGCGAAATTTGCATTGGCAGCAGTGGTTGTTCTTGTAATCTTTCAGGGCAATATGGAAACGTCTAAGTCCGCTTTATCCAGCTCTTACCAGAGCATTTTCCGCATAACGCCTGTTCAGTCTGAGTTTGCTGACTGGCTGTATGAGAATGTTGCTGAAAACGCTTACCTTTATTACATGCCAGGAAGTGATCCTTATAAGATTGGCAATTGGCAGTATCCGAAGATGAGGTGGATTCTCGCTTCCTCCCAGCGCCATCTTGCTTCTTATGGGGGGAGAATCACAGACAACCCGGATACGGCAAACTCTTCCTTTTATTTTGTTTTTGATTATTCAGACCTGGCGGCAATTACTAACTCTGCCCCAAATCAGATGCAGCCGGCTGCCCGGCAGAGTGCGCTTGCATTGCAGCAGTTTGAAGAAAGTGCTTTTAATGTTTCAGATGCGCTGTTCAATAAGAACAGCATAAGGGTGTATGAAGTTGAAGCTGAAGATTTCAAGTAGGGGCATTGCAATAGCAGGGTTTGTTGCTGCTTTGATGGCTGCAGCAAAACTTTTCGGCATTACCGGAGTGAGGACGATAGCGGGCATTGCTGTTTTCTTTTTCCTTGCCTTTTACCTCATCTTAAGAAAAGTGAATATCGAGGATGACGAGCGGGTTTTCTTTGCTTTCTTCATTGGCTTGGGTTTGTTCTCGGCAATTGTTTTCTATGTTGGGCGGGTGGTCCCTTCTTACAGGTTCTCGGTAGCCATAGCTTTTATTGCTTTGCTTCTGGTGCCGTTTATTCTGAAAAGGTTGAAGAAATGATTATCTTTTTCTTTTCATTATGATGGCGGCAACTACGGAAACTGCGAGCATGGCTGCCGGCAGTATTATGCCATGATACTTTACCTGCAGGCCTATCAGCCCGAGGTAGTAGCTGGCTATTGCCGTTACTGCAGCTGCGGCTGCCGTCCCTATTACAATCCTCTCTCCAAAGTCCATGCGCTCTTTCCAGTAGTGCATAAGGGCATACCCTGGCAGCGAAAACATCCAGAACAGCGATAATGCGGTTCTTGTTGTTGTTGCGATGTCCTGCCTGTAGAATACTATTTTCAAAATTACTGCAAAAGCTGCCAATAACAATAACAGGCCCTTAAACTCGCTTTTAAGCTTGCTGTCCAATACAATCCCCTCCTGCGTCATTGTTCTTTACAACGCTTGTTGCCTGGTTGCTTAGCACTTCCCCCATCCCGTTCTGGATGAATGTTTGGCGTATCAGGTTATTATACTGTATCAGCGGAACAAACTGCTGGCTTGAGGTAACTTTGTCAAAAACATAGTAGTCATAGCCGCATATGTCAGGGTCTGTTTTGGGGTAGTCAGGCTCAAGCAAATGGTATCCGAAGCTTAATAGTCCTTTCCTGTAGGGAAGCCCTGGCCCGTAATCAACGTTCTTTCCGTATCTGTATTCGCGTTTTATTGTCTGCTTGTTAAGTCCGTCTATGTAATCGTTCATGTCCACAAGGAAATTTTCTGTGCCGGCATTGTAAAGCATGGATGTCTGGCCGTAGCCATCCCCGTAAAAGAACAATACCTTGGTTTCTGCTGCGTTTTCCTGCAGCCACTTAAACACATCCCACCTTTCTTTATACATGGTTCCCTGCGTGGAAACAGGGCTGTAGTTCATTCCAATGATGATTGCTGCCAGTATAACCGCCAGTCCCGTGGTATAAGCGGCGTTCCACTTTATTTTTCCTGATTTTTTTGCCAGCATAAGAATTTTGTAAGCGGCAATTCCAAACAGCGGGGCAAGTGTTACTGGCCACATGAACCTTGTTTGCATGGCCCTTGGCCCGAATCCGATGAAGTTTGAGAATCCAACTATCAGCATGTAGGGCGAGAAGGCCTCTGCAAATTCAGGTTTTCTCTTCCACACCGCATAAAGGAATGCCGCTATCAGCGCAAAGTATATCCCGAGGGCAAGGTTATCTGACGTTAGTTTTCCTGGTATGTCAAAAAGTTTTATTGCAGCCAGCGAAACAAAAGCAGCGGCAATCGAGATGATTATGTTTCTGTAATATATGCTTATCATTCCTGCAAGCATTACAAGTATTATCCACAGTTGAAAGTCTTGAAAGACTGTTACGTTTGGAAACCCTAGATTAACTCGTTCCACGAAAAACCTGTATCCAAACTGCTTTCCCCAGGTGTAGCTGAATATTATCAGGTAATAGGCGCTGGCAGCCAGCGCCACCATTCCCGCCTTTACTAGTTCTTTAGCCCCTTTCCAGTCCTTTTTCATGAATGCAAGCAGGAACGCAACTCCCAGCAGTCCTACGACAAACACAAGCTCTGATGTGTGCGTTAGTGCAACAGCGCTGACAAACAGGGCAATGGGCCACATTGACATTGGCCAGTTCAGCTTTGTCAGAGCCCAGAATGAGCTTGCCAAAAATAGTGTTCCGAAAATGAACGGCAGCTGCCCAACAAGTATTCCGAAATAGAACGTTTTTGCAAATATTAGCGTCATGACCGGCAATGCGAGCATTGCTGCCTGCCTGTTGTAACCCCGTAGCCCGTAATAAACGATGAGGGCTGCCATTATTGCAACAAAGTATACGAGAAACATCAGCGCATCATAGCTCTCGAGCCCGCTGACGTGGGAAAAGACGCCTGTTAAGTGAAAGGCTCCTGGCATGTAGTAGCCGATAACGTCATCATAGCCGCTTACAATGGCAGGCGCTTCTGTCGCATACCCGTTATTCTTCACCCATTCTGCCCTTACCTGGTGCTGGTATGCGTCTGATGAGGAGTAGCTGTAAGGGAAATCGTGAGCAAGCTCGTGGTTCCAGAGGGTTCCCAATCCTGTCCATAACATTAAAGCAAAGAATGCAATCAGCAAGACTTTTTCAATGTCTAATTTCATTGACGATGGCATGCCTGTTGTATTTATAAAAGTTGTGTCATTGGGTTACAGCAGAGTTTAACAGTATTTTCGCAGTAGTTGCGACAGCAATAGCGTAGTCGTGGTAGTCGCTGCTGCTGCGAATAATTATTGTAACAGGCAACACTAAACTTCACAGTTTGTCAGAAAAATTTATAAAACGCCCCGCAGCACGTTTTGGTCGCATGGAATTGTCTATCGTCCTGCCGACGTATAATGAAAGGAAAAACATTGAGGTTCTTATTCCGAGAATTGAGCAGAGCCTCAAAAGGCATTCTCTTAAGGCAGAGATAATCGTTGTTGATGATGACAGCCCTGACAGCACAGGCGAGGCTGCACGTAAGTTGAACAAAAAATATCACAACGTGGTGGTTATGGTTAGAACGGGTATTAAGGGCATTGCATCTGCCTGGCTTGATGGCTATGGCATTGCCAGGGGCAAGTATATCGCAACTATGGACGCCGACCTTTGCCATAACCCGGAGGACCTTGTGAGGATGTGCAGGAAGCTTCCTGAATACGATTTTGTCATTGGCTCGCGTCATATGCCGGGGAGTGGCGGCATGCAGAAGGACAAGACTTTTATCCAGCTTCTTGCCAGCAGGATTGCGCGCAAAATAAGCAGCCTGCTCATAGGCCTGCATTTTACAGACCCGACCCACAGCTTCAGGGTTTTCAAGAGGGATGTGTTCTATTCGGTTAGGGGCAAGGTTAACAGCCAGGGCAATTATTTTTTGGCAGAGTTTCTTTTTTATGCCGTCAGGGCAGGCTACAAAGTCGCTGAGGTTCCTATTACTTATGGTAAGCGCGGCTATGGCCGCACAAAGCTGAACGTTTGGAAAGAGGGAATCCGTTTCCTTGCAAAAGCCCTCAAGTTGTTTGTAAGGTCTCGCATGATGAGAAGATGAAGACTGTGCTTATCACTGGCGGCAATGGAATGGTTGGAGGCTTTCTTGCAAAATACTTTGCAAGGGACTATAAGGTAGTTTCTGCTTTTTACGACGCTCCTGTCCCTGAGGCTGCTGAAATGATGAAATTTGTTCTCCTTGATGTTACTGATAAAGAAGCAGTTCTCAGCACAATTGGCAGGGTTAACCCGGACATGATTGTCCATGCCGCAGGCGTTAAGGATGTTAAATTATGCGAGCAGGATAAGGAATTGGCGCGAAGGGTCAATGCAGAAGGCACAAAGCACGTTGCAAAAGCTGCATCAGAGAACGATTCTTTTCTTGCTTACGTCTCCAGCGATTATGTTTTTGAAGGCTCCGCAGGAATGTATAAGGAGGATTCCCTTGCCAATCCCTGGACTGTTTACGGCAAGACAAAGCTTCAGGGCGAAAAAGAAGTGCAGTCCCTTTGCAGGCGCTATGCTGTTTGCCGCACTTCCGGGCTTTACGCGTATCACGAGCAAAACGTGCTTTATTTTATTCTAAACGCCCTTAAAAGCAACCAGCAGCAGTCATACTTCACAGATGTTTTTAATTCCGCAACCCATCTTGGCAATTTTGCAGATATGCTTATTAAGGTTCTTGAAATGGGAAAAACCGGCGTTTATCATGTTGCAGGCGGCGAGCGCATAAACCGGTATAAGTTTGCCCTCAAAATAGCCGATACATTTAAATGTGATAGCAGCTTAGTGAAGCCTCTTGAGCTTGGCTGGAAGCGAAGGCGTGCAGAGTTCAGGCCTTTCGACCTGTCTTTGGATGTTTCGCGCTCTAAAAAGCTGCTTGGCATTGATTTTTTGGATGTAAATCAGGGTCTGGAAAGGGAAAAAAATGAAGCGAATATCTCTTAAGGAAGTTTTCAGCGATGAAAGGGGTAAAATAGAATCGATTAATGCAGGCATTCCGTGGAGGGAGCTTAATAAGTTCACTTCAGAAGCCGGCACAGCAAGGGGAGGCCATTACCATAAGGAGTCAGTGGAACTTATTTTTGTAATCGAAGGCAGGGTTGAGGTTGAGGTAAAAGACGTTAAAGCGAATAAAACCTCGAAGTTCGTCATGGAAAAGGACCATGGCATAATCGTCAATCCCTATGAAGCCCACAGTATAAAAATTCTTGAAAAAAGCGTCTGGCTCAATGCGCTGACCAAAGAGTATGACAAAGAGAACCCTGATATTTACAACTAGTTATACACTACCTCATACAACTTTCCGTAGTCATTCCAGTAAAGCAGCTTTGCATTTTTCTGCAGCAATCCTGTAACTGCTTCATTGCCCCGCTGAATAAGGTATGTGCGCGATGTTATGTTTTTCTTGTCAGCATACATGGCGTTCTCCACTAAAAGATGTGTTATGCCTATTTCCTCAAGCCTGTTAAGCAGCAACGTGCTGCTGTTGATGGTTGAAAAGTCTATGTAACCCTGCCATGCCGGATGGCATCCCACATAGTCGTGCTCGCTATAGTATCCTCTTATATCGCCGTAAAGGCAAATCTTGGCTTCCTGCAGGTTCTCGTTTGCATATTGCAGCAGCTCATAATTTTGAACCTTCTGTCTGAGAAAGTCCTCCCTTGTCTGCAGCCCTGCAGCAACTTTTAGTTCATCTGAGTTTGCGCCAGCCCACATTGCCGCATTCACCGCTATAATGACTGCGAAACTGACTGCTGCGACAACTGTCAGTTTCTTCTTGAGCATCATGCTAACCGAATAAGCGGATGCTACCGATAGCATTGCAAACGCCACAAAGAGGTATCTTAATATCTGGGCTGTAAAGAACCATGGGATTATGAAGGCCGCTGTCATTAAGAGCAGCACTTTTATCTTTTTGTCCACGTTCTTCATCAAAAGAAGGGCAGGCACGTAAGCCAGGAAAACAGGCCCTATCCCTGTAAGCTCCCTAAACGCTGTGCTGTGCATTGTCGCATTCCATGGCAGTTTTATCAGTTCGATTACGCCTGTTCCAAGTCCTACGCCTGCCAGTGTTTCTGTCCAGAATTGAGAAAGCACTGAATTAAGGTATTGCCCTCCAAAGATATTGTAAAAGAGCGGGTAAACCGGGTTGCCTGTGTTGATAAAAGCCCTTGCAAGCCATGGCAGGGCAACGCCTGCTGCCACCATTGCGTATAATGCAAGCCCATTGAAATCTCTTTTTCTCTTTATTATCAGGTAATCGTATGCAAGGAACACTCCTATTATTGCCGGTGCTAGTATAGCCGATGTTTTTGTTGATGCTGCCATTCCTGCCATTGCAGCGCTGACAGCAATCATCGATTTTTTCCCCGTGCTGTGCCAGATGAAAAACGCGTATACTGCCAGGAAAGCGTAGAGCCCTGTCGCTATGTCCACAAAGCCCCTTACATTATAGAGGGAGAATATCGGCAGCGTGTAAAATATCGCAGCAGCCAGCAGCCCGCTCCTTTTTGTAAAGTATCTCGCGCAGAAAAAATATATTGCGAGTGCCAGAAGCAGTCCGATGTAGACTGCTACAGTCTCGCTCAGCTCTCCGCTTTCAAGAAGGTAGCCGTCTAAGAAAAGCATGTTTGCTGCAAGCGGGTAGTTTGATGGTATGATGTCCGGGATGCTTGTTATTCGGTGCTGTTCGGCATAAATTTTCGGCACGGCAATGTGGTGGGCTATGGCATCTGACGAGTGCACAGGGGCAAGTGCTGCGGCTAAGTTAAGAACCGCTAAAACAGCCAGCATCAGCAGCAGGATGTTGTCAAAGTTCAGTTTGTAATCATGATGCCTTATGCTACGCCATAAATACAGCACTGCCTTTTTTACCCTTCTGTAAAATATTAGCAGCAGCAGCAAAAGGATTACTCTGAAATAGATGCTGTGCAAAAATCCCAAAAGCCCTATGGCAAATGTTGCGTATGAAAAAATAACAAGCCCTACCGCCTGCGAGAACACCGCCTCTTCGCCGAAGCTTCTGAACATTATCCTTGTTTTGTCAAGGAAAAAGCTTCCAGTAGCGTAAGCGGCAAGAACAAACGCTGCCAGGTA
>JAGVYT010000019.1 GCA_018303115.1 Candidatus Woesearchaeota archaeon
GAGCTGCTAAGAAATGCATGGCATTTCTGGCACTAAGAAGCGCAAAGCGCTTCTTATGACTAAGAACCACCAGTCTATGCTAACATAATGTTAAATCCCGCCAGTCTTTGACTGGTGGTTCTTTAGTACCGAAATAAGTGGGGAACGCCCGAACAAGTCAAGAGTTGGAAGGAAATAGAAACAGGGATAAATCGGAATTTCATGCACTTAAGTCCCTTCCAATTTGAGGAGTTTATTGCGAAGCTATTCAACAAAATGGGTTATGAAACAACAGTAACCCGTAAGACAGGCGATTACGGGATTGATGTAGTCGCAAAAGGTAAAGGTGATGTTATCGGAATACAAGCAAAACGAAATAGCGAAGGCATCAATATCGGCAATGAAACTATCCAAAAAGTTTTGGGCTCAATGTGGAAATACAAGGCGAAAAAAGCAATAATAATAACCACTTCCGATTTTACTGTTCAAGCTAAAGAACAAGCGAAAGGAGCTCCTGTAGAGCTTTGGAACAAAAGAATCCTTCATGAGATGGTTAGGAAATACTTTATAGAGGATGAAAAAGCTGCAAACCCATCGTAACCTTTAATAATCCTGAAAATAAAGTATAGAATTACTAAAAGAAGGAGGTCGGCAGGAACGGAGTAGAAAGGGCTTTACGCCAATGTTAAGCTTACGGACGAGGCATAGTTTATTTTCGCTTTTTCTTAAAGAAATCCAGTAATTCCACAGGCACAGGAACTATTATTGTGCTGTTTTTCTCTGCAGAAATATCAGACATTGTTTGGAATAATCTCAACTGCAACGCTGCCGGCTCAGTTCCAATGAGCTTTCCTGCTTCAGTAAGCTTTTGCGCTGCCTGCTGTTCGCCAAGGGCCAGCGTAACCCTGGCTCGCCTGTCCCGCTCAGCTTCTGCCTGGTGGGCCATCGCCCGCTTCATAGTATCCGGGAGCTCAATGTCTTTTAGCTCTATCTTGTCAACTTTTATGCCCCAGGGATCGGTAGCCTTATCAACAATAGCTTGAATCTTTTGCGAGACTTCCTCGCGCTTTTGGAGTATCTCATCCAGTTCAAATTCCCCGACAATATTCCTCATGGTGGTCTGGGCGAGCTGCGAAACAGCAAAACCGAAGCTTTCAACCTCTATCACCGCCTTTTTTGCATCTGCTACTTTGAAGTATAATACGGCGTTAACTTTGATGGTAACGTTGTCTTTGCTTACGCAATCTTGGCTTGGCACGTCAACTGCCCTGATTCTCATATCAATTCTCTGCCAGCTTTGCAGGACAGGGATTATTATGCGAAGGCCCGGTTCCATTATTCCCGAGAACCTCCCAAGGGTGAACCTTACGCCTTTTTCATACTGATTCACAATTTTAAGAATAGAAGGCAATACAAAAACAACTACAAAAAAGAGCGCAAAAAACAGATTAGGAATTCCGAATACCACCCCAAACACCCCAGTCAGATGCATAACTTCCTAGTATAAATAGTTTTGTTTTAAAGCCAAATATTTTTATAGACGTAAAGCATACCAGCTCACTATGAAGCCGGAGCAGGATTACAGGGTTGCAGATTTTATGACTAGGGATGTTCTAAAGGTAACTCTTGAAACCACTGCAAAGAATTGTGCGGAAGTGATGGCAGCAGAGCATGTAAGCAGCGCGCTGGTTACCGAAAACAACGCCCTGCTCGGAATAGTCACTGAGAAGGACCTCTCAAGGAAGATAGTTGCTAAGGGGCTTGACCCAAATAAGATACGGGTAAAGGACATAATGGCGACAGATGTTGTAACTGTAGGGCCTGAAGTTAGCCTTTACGACGCTATGCTAAAGCTTAATAAAAAGAAGATAAAACACCTTCCGGTTGTAAATGACGGCGTGATTGTTGGCATAATAACCACGATGGAGATACTAAGGCTGCAGCCATCTTACATGGAGCTTCTGGCTTCTCCTACGAATAGAGAATCTTGATTCTTAGAAACATTTAAAACCTGCCGTGGTTTTTCTTTGTTAATGCCGGGGGTAGGCGATACGGTGCGCCTGTCCGCCTCGAATATCAAAGAAAGCGGATTGCGAAAGCTGTCTGGGTTCAAATACTTGGCGATGATAGTTACGAAAAGCGCCAGGCTGAATGTCCCAGTCCCGGCGTTTTTTCCAAAGCCAAATCTCACACACTGGCTAAATAGCTGGTTCTTTTTTCTGCAAATCAGAAAGTATCTTAAGACACGTTCTTATTACAGATGCTGAATGGCTACAGCCCAAACATGCTTCCTGCCGAAGAACTTCTCAGAAGATAGGTGTTACTTCCCTCGCAGCCAGTCCACAAACGCCACCACACCGCCTGTTATTTCAGTAGCTGCCCCGCCTGTGTCAAAAGTTTCAGGCTCATTGAAAGGCTCGGGTTCTGGCTCCCTCTCAACGTTTCTTGCTTCATCTATAAAGCTATTATCACCAAAATCTTCTGGTGGTTGTTCAAGGATTCCAACATCACGGAACTCTTTTTGGAAGCCTTCAGGAACTTCAAAATCTCCTCGTGAAGGTCGCTGGCCATCGCTTGGATAATCATATCCCCCATCACCTTCCTGCTGATACCCGCCACCATAAGTTTCTTCTACAAAACTTTTTCTTTTTATCTCTTCACATTCCTCAATTGTCAATCCCTCGCATTCAGGGGGAAAGCCTTGGCCAGGGAACTCATCCTGACCTGGAAATTCCCCTCTTCTTTGAAACTCACCTTGACCTGGGAACTCACCTCTACCTGGAAACTCGCCTCGGCCAGGGAATTCGCCTGAAGGCCCTCGATGCCGCCCGCTTTCCATCATTAACAGGTCACAGTCCTCTCTGGAAAGTTCTTCACATTCAGGCGGAGCATATTTTTCCATCATTCTTTGATCACATTCCTCCCTTGAGAGGCCTTCACATTCTTGTGGACCAAAACTGCCTCCAGGGCCACGGCTTTCGTATTTCTCTTTCATTGTTGTTTCACATTCTTCTCTGCTTAACCCTTGACACTCTGGAGGCCCGTATTTTTCCATCATAACAAGCTCGCATTCTTCTGGAGACAAGCCAGCACATTCAAGGGGCACTCCTCCGGGAACACCTTGCTGGTGCAGCAATTCAGAGCATTCTTCCTGGTTAAGCTCCTCGCATTCAGGGGGCAAACCACCACCATGCTGCTCACGCATAATTTCCCTGCATTCCTCAGGGCTTATCCCGATGCACAGCTCCAGTGTTCTTCCTCCGGGTTCTGGTTCTCTAGAAAGCATTACCTCCACGCACTCATCTATAGTCATGTCTGGGCATAAATCAAGAGGCATTCCATAAAGTTCCATTATAAGCCTGCTGCACTCTCTAGGGCCTTGCAAACCTGCGGCTTCACATTCAGGCGGGTTGTATGCCGGCCCGCCGCCATGACCGCATTCAGGACAGTATCCGGGCTGTCCAGGACCGCGCCTCATTGTTTCTTCAAAGCATTCATCGTCAGCCATTCCCTCGCAGAATTGTGGCGGTCCATACAGGTCATTCATCAGATTAAAGCATTCCCTTGGCTCGGTTGCCCCTGCCTCCTCACATTCGGGGGGGAATCCTGGGCCTCCTTCCGGGGCGTGCTTCTTCTCTATTTCCTCAAAGCACTCATCCTCAGTAAGGCCTGCACAGAAAGGCGGCAACCCGTATTTTTCATTCATTATGTCAAAGCATTCTCTTGGCTCATATGCCCCTGCCTCCTCGCATTCAGGGGGAAAACCCTGGCCAGGGCCGCCAACATTTTCAGGGCCACGTTTCATCATCAAATCAATGCACTTTTCAACATCAAGGTTTTTGCATTCAGGAGGTGCGCCGTATTTGTGCATCATTCTCCTTGCGCATTCCCTCGGGTTTGTAATTCCTGCATCCCTGCATTCAGGGGGCATGCCCTCTTCAACTATCTCCGGGTTCTCCCTTATAAGTTCCATGCACTCATCATCCGACAGGCCTTGGCAGAAAGGCGGTCTGCCGTAAAGCCCAGTCATTATGTCAAAGCATTCTTCAAAAGTCTCTCCTTGAGAACATTCTGGCGGCCTTATTTCTTCAAAGAAATCCGCTTCTTTATCTCTAAGCAACCCTCTTATTGAACTGGCACCCTCCTCTCCTAAGATATCAAGAAATTCATCCTCTTTTTCATCAAGTTGTTCGCAAGCTTCAAAATCATCCTCATAGTCGCATCTTATTGCCAGTGCCTTGCTGACTTCGCAAGTCGCAATGTGCTTGGCAACAGGTATCCTGCTGCAATCGCACTGCTTAGGATCAATAACGCAGATGCTTACTGCATCAAATATTTGCCTTCGTGCATTCTCCTCCCGCTGCTTAAACTCGCTTTTAACCTTTCCTTTCAGCCACTCAGGGGCATTCTCGACATCGCATTGGGGGTCTGTTTCCAGCAGGGCAAAATCCTGTTTTGCCAGCGCATTACAGTAGCTTAGCCTTGACTTAGAGACTAGCAAGGCTATTCTTGTTTTTTCCTCTTCATCCAGCTGCGTCTCTAACGCTGCCTCTATGTCCTTCCAGCCCTCGCTCGGAAGCCTGTCCCTTATGCTTGTAAGCAGTATTGCCGCCCTTCTTACATTATCATTCGCTTCATTTTCCAAATCAGGCGCTATCTCTGCCTGTGCCACCTTTGAAGCCTGTGCCGCCAGCAACAACGCGTCCTTTGCATTGTCCGCCTTTAAGCTGTTGACCATAACCGAAGCTTCTGCCAGCCTCTCTTCCTTCACCTCCAAGGCTTTCTTTGCCTTTTCCTCCCCCTTAGAGGTTGCAAGCTGAATCTCGTCCACTATCCTGTCAAAAACATAAAGAGAGCTGTCAGGAGTAATGCCTGCCCTGTCTTCAACTAAAAACTCTTCCTCCCCCTCAATTATTTCTTCTTCAAATTCCTCTAAATCCTCCTGCGCATAAGAAAGGGATGCAAAAGCAATAACAAACAAAGACGCCAGAACCGTAAAATAGGTTCTAAAACCTTTTTTACCCGCCATAATGGCCTCAGTGTATGCAATAATATTTAAAACATTCGGTTTATGGGGCGTTGCCCCGAATCCTGTTCGTGTAGCTACTGCATACCCTCAAACCTGTTCTCCAAAACTTCTATGACCACTCTATGGCTCACATACGGCAGAGCAGGAGGGAGGAAGTATGGAAGTATAAAAGGAAGCGGTAATCATGCGATAAAGTGCTTTTAGGACAACGCCGGTTTATAGTATGCAAAACTATTAAAAGCGGCAATGCCAAAATGGCAGAAACATGAAGAAAGAGGGCGCTGCTTTAATAATAGTTTTCTTAACATCCCTTCTTGTTTTTGCACCTGACACTTTTTCGCAGGCTGCCAAGCCAAAGGTTGAGCTCAGCTGCTATGATACCGGAGAGTTTCATATAAGAAACCTTAAGGACAGGGATAAGATTTATGCTAAGGTAGGAAATTCATGGGTTCCTGTCTCAGGGGAGTGGAAAGATTATGAGGACACAAAAGCCTTTCATTCAGAAGAGGCTGTTTTCCTGAACCCGAAAAAAACAACTGAGCGAATAAGGGTCGGCGACATGTCCTACTCGGTCACGTGCCCCGGGTTTGTTTTTAGCTGCAAGCTGGTTAATATATCCATAAATGCCTGCTACAAGCGCAACGAAACCTTTTACGGCAGATTTACCGCCTACAGCTTTCGTTATGATAAGAAGAACGAGTTCCGGTTTGAGCAGCCATTCTTACTGACTTATAAGGTAAAAGATGATGCCGGGAAAGAGCTCACCCATGCCCCGCAGATTTTAAGCCCTGAATTCGGGCAGATATCAATGAGCAGGGCCCGCCGTGTCGGAAGCAACCTGTTCACTTTAAGGTGGAACACCTCCCGTGAAATTGACAAGCTGACGATACAATACCAGAACTGCGACAACAGGAAATACAACTTTTACGACTCATTTTACTGCACTGGGCTGCCTACATGCGCAACTGACAAAGGCTGCAAGGAAAACGAGGCGTGCGAGGACAACCTGTGCGTTCCCATCTCCTGCGCCGCGTGCCAGTACGCGGAAGACCACCAATGCAGGGATTACGAATGTTGCGGTGATGATGACTGTAGCGAGGATTCTTACTGCAAAGATTCCGCCTGCTTCCCTCTCGTTTGCGATTACAACGAGGCTCCTGTTGACCACGTTTGCGAGGGATTGGAATGCGGCGAGGACGAGTATGTGTTTAACAGCACTTGCATGAGCCTAAAGTGCGGCGAAAACAAAATCGGCAGAAACCACGTATGCGTTGAATGCGGTGAGGATGAAGTAGCAAAAGACAATAATTGCGTGAAGCTCAGCTGCGGCTTCCTGAAAAAAGCAAAAAGCAATAAGTGCATGAATTTCTTTAGTGCAATTTTCGGCAAAGGGTAAAATGAACAACAATAAATTAAGACATAAAGGCGTAATATCGCTGATTTTTTTAATTATAATTGCAAGTGGTTGTGCGGGCAATTACAATCCCGACAGCGACTTACATGATTGTAGATGGGGCTATTATGATGGATGCAATGCTTGCAATATTGCTGATGGGAAGGTAACGAGCTGCACGGAAAGGTATTGCGAATCTTCTGAATACGAAGAACCTGAATGCCTCTCGCTGATAAAAAGGTAGTATCATTAAGCTTCTGAACTCGAAAAATAAACTACGAAGCATTAAACTGAAAATAAGGTGCCGGTGGCGTGATTTGAACACGCGACAACTGCGTGTCACCTGTGAGTCCAGTCATTGCCGAAGCTCTTTGCTCAACAATATGAGCGAAGCACTCTAACCAGGCTGAGTTACACCGGCGTAATCTTTTCTGACAACCGAATTAGTTTTATAAAGCTTTTTAATAGTACGCCGCGGCCGGGGTTTGAACCCGGAATCCTTGTGTAAGGGAATGGCTTTAAGGCAGGTGCAGATGCCTGCAAGAACCCGGAATTTTCTTTTTCTTTAATTTTATTCAAAAGAGTCTTCCGCCAATTTCAACTTCACGTTCCGGCTCAATCAGCACGCATTCACCATCTTTTCCAGGAACCCCTAAAGTCAAAACTTCGGAAATTTCAGAACCGATTTGTTTTGGCGGGAAGTTCACAACGCATAAGACTAGTTTGCCTTTCAGGTTTGCCTTCGTATAGTTTGCGCATAGTTGGGCGCATGATTTTTTCACTCCTGCCTCGTTTCCCAAATCAATTTTTAGCTTATAAGTTGGCTTTTTTGCTTCAGGAAAATCTTCTGCCGAAATAATTTTCCCGACCCTTATGTCAACTTTGACAAAATCATCAAAAGTTATCATTCCAGTTCCTTCTTTATAGCTTCGCATAATTTCTTCTTGTGCCTGTCGTTCTTGTACAGGTTTTTCCCCCACGTTTTCAGACCGTCGGCTGAGTAACGCGGGATAACGTGCATGTGCGCATGCGGCACTTCCTGCCCTGATGCTTCCCTGTTGTTCATGCCTATATTAATAGCGTCAGCATTTGCCCCTTTCATTACCGCCGGAGCAATTTTCTTTGCAACTGCAATCATCTGCTTCATTGTTTCTTCATCTGTGTCAAAGATGTCCACAGAATGCTTTTTTGGGACTACCAATGCATGCCCAGGGTGTATTGGGAAAATATCTAGAAAGGATATGGTGTTTTCATCTTCGTAAATCTTGTAGGCAGGAAGCTCGCCTTTCACTATTTTGCAGAATATGCACCCTTCAGCCATGCTGAGAAACAGAAAATTTTGTTTTTTTATAAATCTTTTTGTGGTTGTTGTTCATAGCTAGTATCGTTATAGTAAACCCTGTCACGATTATTATTCCGCCTATCCATTCCATCAAGCTGGGGAAAGTGCGGAATAGGGGGTAAGCGTAAATTACAACCAAAAAGGGGTCAAGGTTTCTTATTATTGCTGCTATTGACGCTTTTATGTGCCTAAGTGCTGAATAGTAAAAGCCCAAGCCTATCACTGCGCTTAGCAGGGTGCCCAGCGCTATGAGGATGAGAATGTGCAATTCAGGAATTGCAAAGTCCCCCAGAAGAAGCGCAAGCAAAAGAAAGCCTGCTGCGGTTATTGTTGTCCTGTAAATCTGAAGCACCCAGACAGATATGTTCTGGATGAAAAGCCTTGCGAACAGAGTATTAAGGCCGATGGCAATTGCAGCAAGTATTCCCAGATAGGCGTTAAGTGTGAGGTGCGCGGATGAGAAGGCAAATATGAAACCGCCTATTATTGCTATCAGCACGCCTATTAACTCGTTAAGGTTCAGTCGCTCCCTGAAGAAAAGGAAGCCCAGTATCAGAATGAAGATTATATCGAACTTGGCAAGAAAAGCTGAAGGCGCAGGCCCTATTACCCTTACTGATGTAAAGAAGAAAAACGCTGCCGCCATGTTTGTTATCCCTATTATCAGGCCTGCTTTCCAGTGCTTCTTCAAACTGGCGAACAACTCTTTTTTGTCAGATTTTAAGCCTACGAAAAAGCTCATGACAGAAGCTATGATAAACCACAAAGGCATTAAGGCTGATTGACTGACGGACTGGAGAAGGTATTTTGTTGAAACAGCAAATGTGGAATTGAAAATTGCAGAGTAGAATGCGTAAAAAAGCCCTTTAGTCTGCTCCTTCATTTTAACATCGCCAAGAAGGTTCATTTATAAATTTATTCGAACCATGAAAGGGGCCTGAACGCAGCAACAATCCTGCCTATCCTGCGCTTGAGGATGATGACGGCAACTCCAAGAAATATAAGGCTGCCGCCGGTAACCTCATGCACGCCTGGAATGGTTCTGAATATCACTAAACCGTAAATCAGGATTATGAAAGGGTCCGCCGTTCTTATAATGGCGGCTTTTGAAACTTCTATGAGTTCAAGGGATTTGTAGAAAAAGAAGAAGCCGCTCATTGCAATTACAGCGCCTGTGACAAAAATCAGGGGGATGAGCTTTAAGTCTATTGGCTGGAAGCTTGAGGTTGCGAAGACCAGCAGAAGAATGAATAGTGAGCTGAAGAATGTTCTCAGGTTCACAAGCGCCAAAGGACTTATTTTCCTGACAAACATCTTTGCAGTTATCTGGTGGAGCGCTATTGCAAAGGCCGCGGTTAATGCGACAACCAAGCCCAGTTTGGTATAGCCGCCGTTGCTGTAGCTTATCAGCAGCGCCCCGGTAACTGCGAGGGCCATTCCGAGGTAATCGTAAAGCGTTAACCTTTCCTTTAGGAAAAACACGCCGATGAGTATGATGAATATTGTGCTGAACCTCACAAGAAATGATGTTGTGGAGGCGTCAAGCAGGCTAAGTGAAAAGAAAAAGAGGGTTGCTGCCAACGCGTTGAAACCGCCCACGATAATGCCGTCTTTCCAGTGGCTTCTTATGTTGGCCAGGAAACCTGTCTTGCGGTAGAGAAGGAACACGCTTGAGCCGACAAAGACAGAAGCAAAAAACATGAATGAAAGCATCCTTGAATTGACAAAACCCAAGAGGTACTTGTTTATGACCACAGAGCTGGAGAGTAACAAGGACGAGACAAGTGCATAAAGATAACCTCTGTTCATGTTAATCATTCAGCAAATAGTTTCAGCAAATAGTATAAGTGGACCGGCCGGGATTTGAACCCGGAGCCTAATGAGCTCAAGCAGAATTAACTGCTTTAGCCACCCAAGCCAAGGGCGCATTAATCTGGATGATTTACTTAATCATTTACCAGGTTTAACTACCGGCCCATGGATTTAAAGAACCATACAGCCCTATTTAAAAGTTGCGGAATTGTGAGCTGTAAGGTTAGCGTTTGGTTTGCAATAGCTTTATATATGGTTTTTTCCTTTTCCTATTTAAATGAGATTTAAGAGAGATGGCAAAGAGCATGTAGCCATTAAAGAGATTTCTTTGGCGGATGGCACTGTTATTGGTGTTTTTGAAGGTAGTAGAGGAGCAAATCCAGATCACGACATTCTTATCAAGTATCAGGAAAATGGAAAGCGGTTAAGAACTCCAAAACATATTCACTGGGTTATTGACTTGCTTATCAAGAAGGAGCATAATAGGGAGCTTACTTTAAGATTTATGAAATATTTAAGGGATATGTATGACAGAGTGGATTCTTTTAAAAGTAAAGAAGATAGAAGAAATTGTATTTTGAAAGAGACGACCCCTGCAAAATTAAAATCATTTGAGGAATTAAACAGGTATGGGGAGTATAAGGTTGATTTTATAGGGCATCTTATAGAGTTAATGATTAAGATGGAAAAGAACACTCCGCCAGAGAAACCTGCGAGGGTTTTTCGTGAGTTAATGGATGCGATGATTCAAGGGAAAGAGATTTTTGTTATTGTAAGTAAAGCCACTCAAAAACGTTAAGGATAATTTGTAATTACTATTTCGTTTATTTTTCCTCTTTTTGCGCCTATACAGTTTATAGCTCTCCTCGCTTTAACAGGGGTTATAGTAAATCCCTGATAAAGTTGGTGTATAAAAGGCGTATCGCTGTTGCTTAACATCACAAAGCAACCTTTATTATGAAGTTCTCTAAACACTCTGGCTAACTCTATTTGTTCATTTTCAAGGAAAACGCCTTTTTGATATGAAGTGAAGCTTGACGTTTTAGACAATGGGAAGTATGGCGGATCAAAATAGATAAAGTCCCCTTCTTTGGCTTCCTTAATCACCTCTGAAAAATTGCTTTCAGATATGTTTACATCTTGCAAAAGTTTTGATGCTTTCCTTATTTTCTCCTCTTGCAATATTGCAGGGTTAGGATATTTTCCGAAAGGAACGTTAAACTTTCCGTTTGAATTCACTCTATAAAGTCCGTTAAAGCACGTTTTGTTCAAGTATATGAATATGGATGCTTTTTCCAGACCAGATTTAAGCGTGTTAAAGCGTTCTCTCTGTTGGTTAAAGTATTCTCTGGAATTGTCCTTCGCTTTATGCTCTTTTAGAAGCTTAATAAGTGCCTCTGGCTGTTCCTTCACTGCCTTGAACGTATTGA
Organism: Candidatus Woesearchaeota archaeon; assembly: GCA_018303115.1. Taxonomy (GTDB): domain Archaea; phylum Nanobdellota; class Nanobdellia; order Woesearchaeales; family UBA10216; genus UBA492. The sequence continues at coordinate 10,986 of JAGVYT010000019.1, forward strand.
TTAAGTCCTCGTTTACATCTGAAAGACTGAAAGAAAGCATCTTTTCGGCTTAAATTTCTGTTTTACGTGAAAGAATACTGCCCCGCTACCAAGAAACGGCTCAAAGTAGTTGTTAAACTCTTTAGGGTATAGTGTGGCGTATTGGCTTAACATTTGCGTTTTACCGCCCGCCCATTTGAGAAATGCGGGGTTGTAAAATCGGCTCATATATTCTACAAGGAGAGAATCGTCTTTAAATGTCTTTTGAACTTCCACATCAGGAAGCTTTACCGTTCTTATCCTTAATATCTGTTTACCCATTTTTGTTAAAAATCTTTCAGTGAAATTGTAAATCTTCTTACTTTATTTGAAAATCCTTTAATTGGTTTAAAAAGGCGTTGAAAGATTTTTGGTAAAGCTGTAAATCCTTTCAATCCTTTTCAATTACCAGCTTCTTATCCTTAACTTCCGCTTCCAATTCCTGCCCCTGTTTCCAACCAAGCTTTTCCACTATCTTGTTTGGGATTACCACCCAGAACTTGTAGTAGCTCTTGTCTTTGTATTCTCTACTTTTTTGGCTTAAAAGACGCATTAATACTATTAGATGCCTAAAGTGTATATAAAGATTTCGGTATCTAAACATATACTTTCCAAAACACGGAATTGTGGAGCGTATCTAATTATTCTTAGTAAAACTGCAGCTCTTAAGTACAGCTTTACAAGGTAGTTTACTGTTCCTGCTGCTATTTCTATGAAACGCTAGTCAAGACGCTGGAAGAAAAGAAAGCAGATGCGCTGGAAGTGGCAGCGAAAACGCATTAAACGGATTAAGCGCATGAGGAAGAGGACAGCAGCGCGATAGCCCCTGCATTGTAGTAACTAGTTAGTGATTAAGAAAGAAAGGTTTATAAATTGTGTTCTAACCTCGTTATGTTATGTTTAGGCGCAAAAAGACAAGACAGCAGAGAAGGAGGGAATCCAGGCAGCGAAAACCTCCCTTTTGGACTAAACCTAAGCTAGCTGTTGCAGGGGGTTTAGTTGTTTTGAGTTTAACTGCAGTTGTTACTGTTCTAAGTTATGAGAGTTTTGGCGGAACTGACTTAACAGACCCCAATATTGCCACACTTACCGCCCCTGTCCCCTCAACTGCCCTTTTCGTGCCGAACTCTGCGTTTCCTCCGAAAGGGAATCTCATAGACCGAGTTAGGGCGGGAATTTATGACGCTGAAACTTACATCGGTGAAATGGTTAGCCAGACTCCGGAGGTAATGGCTTTAATTAATGAAGGAAAGCTAACAGGGATTTTCTACGATTTGACTCTTGAGGAGTTAAGCGAAAAGCGACGCGGTATATACGCTGGAAAAGTATCTGAACAGTATCTGCAGGTGCTGTTGGACCACTATTTAAACCCAAGTGACTCTGTTAAGCGTCAGGTAGCACAAGCGCCGTTTACTGACATCGCAACCACACCAGGCTCGGGCTTTCTTACTTTCATACACATACCGCCAAACGCTTTCGAAAACCCCCGCTCGGTATTCAGAACAGATACGGATTTTAAAGCGATGTTGGCCCATGAGGCTTCTCACGTAAATCAGTTTGATGAAGGATTCAACTACCTTGGTATGGAACCTATAAGACTGGATGACGTTGTTCACGGCGAGTTAAACCAGCCTTTTGCACCAGGAAAAATTCGAGATACTTTTATTGATGCAATTAGCGAAGTAGATGCTTATCATACAGAGCTTAAAAGAATTGTCAGAGATTATTTGGAAACGGATGACGCCGTTTATAGTGATGTCTTCGTTGGCTCATCCATGAATGCTTATTTTCGCTTTTGGTCAAGATTAGACTTAGCTAAAAAAAGTGAATTAGAGGAAAGAATTTGGAAATTGCAACAAGAGCAGTTAGTCGGAATCTCTATAAAACTGGTTACAGATGGAAAATTGAGGATCACGTACGATTTTGACGGTTTACGCGGCTACCTCGAGGTTACTAAATCTTCAAATTAGATTATGTAATTAAATGACGAATCCTAGAGGGTAAAGTAAACTTCCCCGCATTTCTGCTGCTGCTCCTTGGAAAGGGAAATGGCGTTCAACTTTACTCAACTTTACTTAACCATCTCGGAGGCGTTGTCCTAAAAGAGCTTTACCGCAGGTTTATCGCTTCCATTTTACTTCCTCCCTCCTTGCCTTGCAGAGGAGTGGGAAAGTAAAGAAGGAGAGCTATAAAAGGTGCAAGCAAAGTCTCAGGACAGAGCCCAGAAGAAACATTTATATATAACCGTCTTGCACATTAGTTGTGTCATATCGCCTCCGCTGTGGCTACAATATCGCGCCACGGTTTCTAACAAGGTTTTATGAGTACTTAACGCAATGCTGTTAAGTATGAGTGAGAGTTGCTAATGTATCACTTGTGATACGACAAGCTAATTCCTATTAAGGCAAATAAACTCCTTGGATGAACATATAATTTCCGTTTATCCTGCGGACGATCGCTGCTATTAGGATCCGATTTAGCCATGCAAGTTTTCCGCAAGGAAGCGAACTGCTCAGTAACATATCGATAATCTGCCTTCAGGTCTGGGACACCCTCGCGAAAGTGAGGCTAAACCCGGATATTGGATTGGTGGTGGAATCCTCTTTCCATGAAAAGCAATGCCTGAAGATGAGTCGATAGCCGATTAGGTTGTTGGCGGGGTAACGGCCCACCAAGCCAGAGATCGGTAGGGGCGTTGAGAGACGTAGCCCCGAGAAGGGCACTGAGACACTGGCCCTAGCCCTACGGGGTGCAGCAGTCGCGAAACCTTTACACTACGCGCAAGCGTGATAAGGGGATCCTAAGTGCTCATGCACTGCATGGGCTTTTGCCAAGGGTAAAAACCTTGGCGAATAAGTGGTGGACAAGACTGGTGCCAGCCGCCGCGGTAACCCCAGCGCCACTAGTGGGGATCGTATTTATTTGGCCTAAAGCGCCCGTAGCCGGGCCGTTTAATCTCTTGTGAAATCGTCAGGCTTAACTTGACGGCGTGCAGGAGACACTGACGGCCTAGGGACTGGGAGGCGTCAGATGTATGCAAGGGGGAGCAGTAAAATATACTCACTAACATTCGTAAGTTACCTTCGCTACGCTCGGTAACCATACTCGCTAGCGTAGGTAAACGTAAAACGTTGGTGATGTTTACAGTGCTATAATCCCTTGTAGACAACCTGTGGCGAAGGCGTCTGACGAGAACAGGTCCGACGGTCAGGGGCGAAAGCTAGGGGAGCAATCCGGATTAGATACCCGAGTAGTCCTAGCCGTAAACACTGCGAGCAAGGTGTTGCATATTCTTCGTGGATATGCAGTGTCGAAGAGAAGTCGTTAAGCTCGCCGCCTGGGGAGTACGGTCGCAAGACTGAAACTTAAAGGAATTGGCGGGGGAGTACTACAAGGGGTGCGGCGTGCGGTTTAATTTAATTCAACGCAG
>JAGVYT010000022.1 GCA_018303115.1 Candidatus Woesearchaeota archaeon
CCTTTTTTCAAAAGCGCCAGCCCAACCGTTGAATAAGGAAGCAGTTTTGGAGCATTGCTCGTGCCGTCAAAAGGGTCTACAACCCATAAGTAGTCTGCATCCCCTGCATGCTCCCCGGTTTCCTCTTCGTAAATGGCATGAGAAGGGAAAGACTCTTTAATAAAGTTAAGGATGCTGGCGCCTGACTCCCGGTCAATAATTGTGCGGGGGGTATCACCGTCTTGATGCTTATACTCAAGCCCTATCTCCTCAATAGACTTCCCAAAGAATCTTTTAACCCTCCTAGCCCCTGCCAATACAGCCCTTTGAGCAACTTCTAATTCTTTTGACATGTCAGATTAAGCTAATCAAGAACGGCTTTTAAATTTATGTTTCTGACGGCGTTATTGAAAAGTTACTCAGTGTTGCCATGCCCCGGCGCTGCCGTGCTGAATTTGATACTCCCCGCCATGCCTGGTTAAGGCGGGGGAAATTCAGCCGCATGATGGCAAATGGGGAAATAGGGCAGGGACATGTCAAAACCACTGCGGGCTAATGTCAGAAACCAAATGTTTCTGAGCACAGTCAAAAATGGAGTATTTTTGATGAGCCCACAGCGTGCGGTTTTGAGCATGCTCAGAAACGCATCAGCGTTTCTGACATTCCACACTTCCTCGCAGACGGCAGCCATTATTTTGAAGTTTCTCGCAAGGAGCCTTTCATAGACAGGGGCAACGTAATATTCACTCTTTATTTTCATCTTCTTCCCAACCATCTCCTCAGCAGCAGAAACGAAGTCGCTTCCTTTTGCGAAGAAATAGCCGCCGATGTTGGCGTAATCTGAAATCCTCACCTTCTCGGCAACCTGCGATACAACATGGCTCTTATCAAACTTTGTAAAGCTCCACTTAACGCCTTCTGCCTTAAAGACAGGGATGACGCCTTTCACATCCCGGGGAGTTTGCGTTACAAGTTTGTTGTAAGCCTTGTTCCTGAAATAGTGGTCGCAATCGCTGACAATGAGAGGCTCGCCGCTGTTTATGAACTCCTTCGCCAGCAGGACAGTGCATGCCGCACCCTCTGTGACGTAGTCTATTACGATAACCCTTATTTCAGGGGAAAAAATTTCCCTCAGCTTTTTATCCAGCTGGTGCTTGTCAGCATGCTCCTTGCGGATGACAAATATCAGGTCAGAAGGCTTTACAAAAGGCAGTGAGTCAACAGCCCACTTGACCATGGGCTTGCCCAGGATTTCAATCAGCGGCTTCGGGGTCGTGATTCCCTTTTCAGTAAACCTCGAACCAAGGCCGGCAGCTGGTATAACGACTTTCATTTTCATCCCTTATAATATTTTACAAAATACTCAACGTCCTCAGGGGTGCCGAGGCCCCACATAGCGCTAACCCTGAAGATTCTGATTTTATCCCCCCTTGAAACAAGCTCGTTGAAGACAGGGCAGACGTAAAACTCGTTGTTCCTGCGTATGTCCTTTCTTATCATTTCATTGGCAGCCCAGACAAAGTCCTTTCCCTTTTTAAAATAATATAGTCCGACTGTTGCATTGGAGGAAATCGGAACCTTCTCAGCAACCTCGGTAACATAGCCGTCAGCGTCAGCTTTTGCAAAGCTCCAGCGGGGGTGGGTTGCCTTGAACACAGGAATCAGCGCAACAACATCCTCCGGAAGAGACTCAACAGCCTCCCTTACAGCGCCTTCGAAATATTGATCGCCATTGTAAACAATCAGCTCTTCATCATTGTCAATAAGTTCTTTTGCAAGAAGCACAGTGCATGCTGCGCCTTCCGTGACGCCAGTGGAAACTATTACCGTGCTGTCCGGGTACAGCTCCTTCAGCTTCCGGTCAATCTGAAAGCTGTCAACATGCTCTTTCAGAACAATGAAAATTAGCTTAGCATCAAGGAAACTGATAGCATCAGTCGCCCATTTAACCATGGGCTTGCCATTTATTTCTATAAAGGGCTTTGGGATTTCATACCCGGCTTCCTTGAACCTTGATGCACGGCCGGCCATTGGTATTACAATATTCATAACGCATCACCTTACAGGTTTGTTACAGTTAAGCCTTTATCATTGATACTTGCAAGCATGTCTGTCCTCTGCCGGAAAACGCCTGTAGTCTGTCTGTAAAGGCCAATAAACAAGTTGTAAAGCTGTTTATAGCGTTCATGCGCCTCCATGTCCGGCTTGATGACTTTTTTCACCTTAACAACAGACGCCGCTGCCTTGAGGTCGGGGAATATCCCGGCGGCAACGGATGCAATCATGAAAGCGCCAAGCGCTGTTGCTTCATACTCCTCAAGCACTGCAACCTCCTTCCCGGTAATGTCCGCCTTCAGCTTGCAAATGTAATCAATGCGCGACAGCCCGCCTGACATCCTGATACTATTGACTTTAACACCTTTGGCTTCTATAGTGCGAAGCATGTTCAATGTGTTAAAGCCTGTGCTTTCAAAGATGCTCCTCATCATGTCCTTTCTTGTATGAATGCGCTCAAGCCCGAAAAACATTCCCCTCACATGGGGGTCCCAGACAGGAACGCGCTCCCCAAGAAGGTATGGAAGGAACAGAAGGCCGCGGGCGCCGACAACGCTTTCCTTTGCCTCATTTTCCATTATCTCATAAATCAGCTCGTTGTGAATCGGGTAGCTGTCACCGTAAAAGCAGTCCTTAGCCCACTCTATGACACCCCCCTCTATGTTGTTGGAGCCACCGACGACATACATGTCCGGGTTTTTGAACTGCTGGGCAAGTATGCCGTTTCCGGGAGCAGTCCTGACATTTGAATAGACGCGGAAAGACGAGCACGTTCCGCACACATGGGAAACCTCGCCTTCTTCAGCCACGCCTGCTCCCCAGAATGCGCATACAGCATCATAAGTTGAAACAACAACCTTAACATCTTGATGCAATCCAAACTCTTCCTTAAGCTCGCCTTTCAGGCTTCCGGCCACCGCCCCTACGTCAACCACTGAAGGAAGGGCATCCTTCGTGATTCCAAGGTAAGCAAGCAGACGCTGAGGGTATGTCTGTGAGGGAATGTCATAGTAAAGCTTCTCAGCGTTAAGGTAATCAGTAACAAAGCTTCCGCACAGCCTGTAAATAAGGAAGTCGTCAGAAGCCATGAATTTCTTAACACCGGCAAAAACCTCCGGCTTATTCTCCTTCATCCACATCATCTTCGGGAACATGTAGCTCGGCTCGGGCAGGTGGTTCTGGTTGGTAAAAAGGAAAGAAAAATCATTCTTTAAACGCTGCGCCTGGCGCTGGCTGCGCTTGTCAGAAACCATGATAACATTAGCCAAGGGGTTGTCCTGGCTGTCAAGCATCACAAGGCAGCAGGAAGAAGAAGTAACAGAAATGTGGGATAGGTTCTCCTGCACTTCAGGGGTAAGGGTTGCCTTAATAACCCTCTTTGACTGCTCCCACCACTCGTTTGCATCCTGCTCAACCAAAGGGCCGCCAATAACGGTCTTCACAGGAAGCCAGTACTTGGAAATAACCTCCCCCTCTTTATTGAAGACTATGGAGCGGATGCTTTTTAGCCCAAGGTTAAGGATGAGCACATACATAAAACGCGAAGTTGCTAGGATAATTAAAAAGTTTTTGATTCCCTGTTCTTCACGGCATAACCGGCTCCAGATTCCCCTGAACCCGGTCTTTAAAGCGTATCCAGGCGCAGGCAAGCCGCTCCCTGAAAGGCGCCTGCAGGCCCCCAAACTTCCGTCTGTTGAACTTTACAAAAGGTATTTTTCCGTGACGCCAGTGAACAGTCGAGCAGCTTGCATGCGGGTTAAACCTGAAGACAAACCCTGCCGCAGTGAACCTGTGGCCCAATTCCACATCCTCACAGTCATTCCAGAACAATGCTTCATCCCACTTAACTTGCGCCCAGACGGATTTTTTCAGCATTATAAGACCGCCATTGGGGTAAATCCAGCTGTCCCAGTCGCGGTAATCCAACAAAGCGATAATCCCGGGCATTTTCGAGCAACAGGACGTAACCCAGTCAGCAGCCCTCATCTTTGCACCATCAGTCAGCTGAACGCAGGAGAGAACCTCAAAATTGTTCCCATACCTTTTCATGCCCTCAAACCACCCGTCATCAAGGGACAGGCGGTCATGCACCACCATTATGTTCTCATACTTCGCGTTTTCACAAATGATGTTTTTCTTCCTCGTAATCCAGCCCCTGTCATCATGCTCAGAAAAAGGGATATACCTGAAAAAAGGCTCGTTCCTGTCCCAATAAGTGCCGCAAACAATAATTTCGTAGTTAGGAATGCCCTGCTTTCTTATTGATGCAATCAGGCTTTCCATTTCCTCTTTTCTCTTGCCGTTGGTAATGATGCCAAACGTCCACTTGCCTATGGAATCGCCGGGAACAAGGACGCTTGCAGTTTTTTGTATGACGCAAGTAACCGCCTTGCCCTTATCGCACCCCACTAAACGCCCCTTTTCCTTGAAAAGCAACTTTACCTCTTTCTCAAGCTTTTCAAGGCTAAGCAAATTGTTCGGTCTGAACCTGATTATTAAGCAGCCACTCACGCGAAGAAGCAGAAACCACTCTTTCAAAAGGATTTTGTAATACTTTGTGGCGTTAACAAGCCCCTCGCTGAAAACAAAATCAAGCGACTCGGCAGGAAAACGCTCTTTCAGGGAATAAAGGCTGTCCAGTGTTTTGTAATAATGCGGTATTCCAGGAAAAACCGGCTTCTCGCTGGCGTCAACGCCATTTCCCTTCGCAAAAGATTCCCAATCCATGCAAAGAAAAGCGCAAACAGACTGTATTTAAAGTTTTCTTGCGGCAGGGCGTTGTCCTAAAAGCGCTTTCTCACCTTCTGTTTAGGCTGTCATGCGGCTGAACTTCCCACCATGCCCTGGTTAAGGCGGGGGAAGTTCAGCACAGCAGCGCCAGAGCACGGCAAAAGGAAGCAACTTGCCAATGATACTTGGTTTGGGCTATGATGAAAGTCTATGCCCTCAGCTTGTCCTGAGCTGCGCATTCCCTCTGTTTTCACTCCCCCTTATCTTTGTTAGGAGGAGGGAAAACAGGTTAAGCAAGCCAAAACAGGGAAGCGACAAAGACTTTTTCATCAAAACACTGTGTTGGAAAAGATTTAAATAGCATGAAAAAGAAGCATGCCGTTATGGCAAAAAGGGGTAAAAAGACTGCTATTGCGCTTTACTTTGCCCTGCTTGCCATGCTTGTTATGCTTTTGGTAACACACGCCTTCAGGCTATACCCGCTGGATTCAGGATTTTTTACAAGATACCTGGTTGCAATGATTTTTGTGCTGATGACGCTTCCCTTAATCCCGAAGATAAAGATATTCGACATAGTCGACATCAAAAGGGAAGCAAGGATGTTCCGGGGCTTTGGGAAAAAGAATAAATAGGGCTTTCAGGGGTATGCGGGCTGCCCTAAAAAGCCTGACAGCCCAACAAATTCTTGCGCAGAACCCCTGATTTGCAATGCATCACTAACATCGGTCAAATCCCTGGGCGAACAGCGAGTTCTAACAATGTCAAAAAGCTTCAAAACATAACCGGCATACACTGCACGGCCTCTTTCAGTAAGGCGCAACGCAGGAGATTCTATCAAGCCATAAGCTTCCAACACAGCCAAATCAGCATTCCTCTTATCCATAAATTCTTCAAATTTTGTAACTCTTGAATTGTTAGAAGAGTTGTGCAGCTGTTCTACAAACGGCCCTTTTTCTATCCCCCCATCAGGCAATCCAGAAAGTGTGCGCAGGATTTCAATCCTGTAAAAAGGGTCGGTATCACGAATATTATAAGACTTATCGTCAAAAACCTTCTGTACAGGAAAGCCGTGATCTAATGAAAATCTTATCGTAAGGTCAGAACCCTGAACACCGTATGTTCTGCCTTCAGCAGTCAACCGCCATATAAGAGTGGGCATGGAAGGTCCAATGTTATGCAATGGGGAATACCTATTAGTTTCAGCATGGGCATTTGAAAGAATAGCTCCGGCGTTAGGCGGGGAATATTGGAATTTGTCAACAAAACCGGCAAAGAAAAGAGATGATTTAAGAAGCCGGTTAGTGCTAACTTCTATTCCCAAAAGCTCTTTAATTTTATCTTCCAGATAACGCGAGCCTGCTTCAAAACTCTTGTCGGATGCCGAATCGCCTGCCCAGGGCTGAAGGCCTCTTAAAGCAAAGCTTAACAGGATGACATTTTCAGGACGTTTTATGACATTCAGCAAGATTTTCAATCTGGTTTCAGGGTCTTTTGGAAAAGTTCTTCGCGCCATTCTTAAAAGAAGAGGAAAGAGGATTTGTATATAAAAGTTTGGGAGCGGGTAACTGCTAACGGGTTTTGAGCGGTAACCTCACGACGGGGAGTGCTTAGCTGCTGACATTTTGTTTTGTATCATTTATAAATGAATTTTGCGCTTTTTACACATCAACGACGAGAGCAGGCTGTTAGCAGATACGGAAGAAGTAAAAATTTAAAAGCGAGTTCTCATTCTTAATAGTTGCAATGGCAGGAACGATAGATACTTTTGTTGCAGAACTTGAACATCATCGGCAATCATATAACATCGGTATAGCAATTCCAGAAGGGTTAAGTGCTGAGAAGGCATTTGGAGCATTCTGCGCAGCATATGTCACATTTTTTAATTTAAAAGAACCTAACGAGGGGCAAGAATTAAAGCAGCAGTATGTCATACATGGTGAACCGCAACCTGAACTCAGAGTTTTGGAACAGCTAAAAATCATAGGGATAACTGAAATAGGAAATAATCAGTATAGGGTTAATATTACAAGTCAAGGAATCGATTTCGTGATGCGAGATAAAATTCCAATAGAGGAACTTATTAGACGTGCTAACGCATACGCAGAACAGATATAGCTGCTTTATCAGTCAACTATCACGTAATCGTCAAAACGCTTTCTTGTTTGTATCCAGTCTTTTACGGGTTTTCTTTCGCGGATGTGCTGCGCCGCCCAAATTGCCATGTCAATGCAGTGGTCGGTGTTGTTGTAATTGAAAAGCCCGAGGCGCCCAATGGTGATAAAGTTCTCAAACTGGTCGGTAAAGTTAAGAACAGCGTCAAGCCTTTCCCTATAGCCAAGCTCGTAAACAGGATAAATGTTCTTCAGCCTTGCCACATAGAAGCCTGCTGCCTCGCCTGATTTCACAAACCCTGCACTGATTAAGTCAGGTATCACCATGCGATACAGCTCCTCATCAGAAGCGTTCCATAAACTGTCATTGTAAGCGCACATAACCTCTGCAACCAGAACTGTCTGATTTTCAGGGCCAAGCTCTTTCGAAAAGTTTTTCTGTTCAGAAATACGCTGGAAAATGAAGCTCTTGTCAGGAACAAAGGTCCAAACGTCCTGCATGACCTGAGAGCGGTTGACAAGAACATAAACAAGCAGAAGGGAACGGAACTTCAATTCAGAAGCCGCGGTCATTATTTCAGGCGGTGCGTTGAACATTGACGGAAGCGCTGTAACTGGAACAGAGGAAACAACATAGTCTGCGTCAATCTTTTTCATGTGGCCGCCGTGCTTGAATTCTACGGAGGCTATCCTGCCGTCCTTAGTGCCGAATTTTTTAACATCAGCATTAAAGAGTATATTACTGCCGCTGCTGAGAACGTGGTTAAGCATAATCTTCGACATTCCTATAAAACCGTGCTTTGGATAATAGAAGTTTTCAGCGCTTAACTTGCGGTCCTTGAAAAGCATGCTCTTAACCATCTTAAACACGCCGCTGTAAGGGGAGCGCTTGCGGGCAAGCTCTGCTGTAAGGCTTTCGGGGTCGCCCCAGGATTTCATGGCAAGGGGCTTGAAAACAAGGTCGTAAGCAGGCATTCCGAAATTTGCCCTGAAATAATCAGCATAAGAGACTATTCTCTTCCTCCTGAAAAAGGAAAGCCCCAAGGCAGCCCCGTAACCAATGCCAAGCTTTAAGCTGGTAAGCGGTTTAAGCTTTAGGAGCAAATCAAAGAATTTTATCGGATAGTCCAAGCGCTTTCCGGCAACTATCACGCCGGAAGTCTTCGGAATGGCGATTGCTTCAGTTCCTAAAAGGGCTCTCATCTCATCCAGTATCCCCGGGATAAGGGAGTAAATTTTATGCGGACCTAGGTCTAGCGTAAAGCCCTGGTGCTGGAAACTGCCTGCTATTCCGCCGATAGAGCTGTTCCTCTCAAGAAGAACCACCTCATGGTCCTTGGAAAGCTTCCACGCAACAGCCAAGCCGGTCACGCCTGCGCCAATAATTACAACCCGCATATTAAATCATCTCAGAGCCTGGAAAAAACGTTTACTTTCAGCCATCTGAAAGCAGTCATCTCCATCTTCGTATTAAATCTCCCGGTAAGGAAATTAAGGAACTGCTTAAAAAGCTTTAGGGGATGGTAACGCATTTTCCAGAGGAGGAACTTCATGTAAGTGCGCACCCTAAATGATGAAAGCTTGCGGTAATCAGCCCTCCATTTAGGTGAAAAAGTAAGCTGGGAGTAGTTGTCATAATTCTTTTCAACCTTATCAAAAGTATATGTTCCGGGTATGGGGGTCATTATGAACAAAGCAACTTCGTCAACGCCTGCTTTTACAAGCTCTTTAATATATTTCTGTGTCAGTTTCCGGTCTTCATCTGTTTCATTAAGGTAGCCAAGAACAAAGCATGCCTGGGTCGTAACGCGGTTTTTGTTGAGGCGCTTCAGAAGCTCAAGGGCGCGCTGGTGATTGAAAGGCTTGTCCATAGCCTTCAGAACCTTTGGAGAGCCGGATTCAGGGGAGCATGACAGGTAAGTAAGTCCTGCCTTTGCCAGCCAGTCAATAGTTTGCTCGTCAAGAGTCTCTATTTTAGTCCCGGCACCGAACTTGAATGAAACTTTCAGGTTTCTTTTCAGTATCTCATTTGAGATTTCAACCATCCTCTCTTTTCTAATCGTGGGATTCAAATCCTCAATGTGGAACTCGCTGACCCCGAAAGTTTTAATCCAGTGCTCCATCTCATCTACAACATTCTTGGCAGAACGCCCTGTCCACCGCCTCATATTAGTAGCCGGGATTACACAAAAACGGCATCCGAAAGGACAGCCGCGGGATGTCAGAAGAGGAATGTATTTTCCTGATGTAAGAGGGGCGTGAGAGTAGCCAAGCTTCCAGTAATTCCTAAGAGGGAACAAATCCCATGCAGGGAATGGAAGCTTATCAACATCCTTAAGGAAGATATCCTCGACTTTTGTCCCTGCGATTTTGCCTTTATTTTTGAAAATAAGCCCTTTAATGTTTTTAAGGGGCTTTCCTGAAACAACGTCAATTATTCGCAGCTCAGGGTCTCCAATCATGATAATGTCAGCACCAGCCACAAAAAGCGCTGGGGAAGCTTCCTTAACTGAAAAAGCAGTTACCTGCTGGGTGTTTTCAATGCAGATAACAGTGGCCTTTGGAAACATGGCTTTTACAGCAGAAATAATCCCGGTAATCCTTCTGAACGTGACAACAAGGCCGCAGTAAACTACAACATGGCTTGTATCCGGAGGTATTTCCGAAATAACCTGTGCAGTGTTCAGCCCTTGAACAAACTGGCTGTCCTGCCTGGTAACCTGCTTCGGGTTAAGGCCAAATGAATCAATAAGCTTGAAAGGGATTTTTTTTGCCCTGAGAGAAGCTGCAACGTAAGCAAGCTCAACAGGAAGGTAAGGAATGCCCGTGCCAAACAAGTCGTCCTTCTGCATGACAATATTGGGATTGATAAGGGCTATCATGCGGGAAAGCAATGACTGGCGGTTTTAAAATGTTTTCCTCGCCAGCCGCTGCCGTTACCGCTAATTATCGCAGGACACGCCCTGATACTGCCGGAAAAGCAAATAAATAGCACCTTTTAAGCACAGCCGCAGCCATTGACAGGCAATCGTTAAAAAGGCAGGAGGGAAGGAAAATGAAGTACGAAGATGATTTTGACGAAAATGGGGATGACGACTTAAGCTCGGATGAAGATTCAGAATAAGCTTAACACTTAAGGCGTTTTTTATTTTTTATTTTTTTCTTGCTATCACTCCAGTCTGGCCCAGCTGGTATTTGAACGGGAAGTTTTTAAGGCGCAGAATATTGACAAAAAAGTTGCCAAGCTTGTAAAGAAGCATGCTGTAAGGCCGCATCCGGCAAACAAGATAGCCGAGCTTCAGAGTCTGCCAGTGAGTCCTGTAGTTCAAGGTTTGGAAACCGGTTTTTTCAAGCATCTTGGCAATTGTCTCGCGGGTAAAATAGCAAAGGTGAACAGAAAGCAGGAAAATCCACCTTCCTTTCATGATTCTGGATGCGTAGCTGTTATAGTCCGGATAGTTAACGTATACGAAGCCTTCCGGCTTGAGAAGGCTGTGGCACCTTTGCAGGACTTGCGTAGGGTTGGGAACATGCTCAAGCACGTCCCACAGCGTAATCACGTCAAAAAACCCGTTGGGATAGTTCAGGCTGTCAATAGTGCCTGGCTGAATGTAAAGGCCGTAGTTTTTCTGCGCCCAGCCGCAAAGCCACTTGTTCGGCTCAACCCCGTAAACCTGCCATCCGCGCTTCTTAGCAACGTAAAGAAAACTTCCGGAAGCGGTTCCTATGTCAAGAATCCTCCCAGGCTTTGCAAACTGCTCTATAAACTTTATTCCAGTAAGAAACGTGCTTTCCCTTCCCTTAACCTGCGAGACAAAGTTTTCATCAGAGCCTTCAGAATAGCCCTCAACGATTTCCTCTGATTTCAAACGGGGATTGACGTAAACAAGGCCGCAGTTGTTGCATTTAACTATGGTGTCCTCGCTTGGCTTGTTTCCGGAAGACTTATAGGTTTCCTCCACCTTGGAACCGCCCTCTTCCGGCTTTAAAGCGCCCTTGTAAACAACCAGGTAATTGTCCTGGCCGCACAGCTCACACATTATTGACTCCATGATTTCAGGAACCGGCTCTTCAGATGATTCAGAGTTTTGAGGGACGTTTTCTTCTGCCATAAACTCAAGGAAAAAAGAAGAGGTATTTAATGTTATTGAAAATGTAAAATTTTCAATTCCAAAAACTCGTCGGGAGTTTTTGTTATTTGTAAATCTGTTTTCTGAATCTTCTGCTTTATTCCTCCTTAAAATTCTTTCTCCTCCCTTACTTGTCAGAGGGAGAAGAAAGGAAAAAACAGCAGAAAAATGCAACGAGCTTTGTCAATCAAAAAACCTGTACTTAAGAAGTGCCCATAATGCTTCTATGCCGTCGCGCATCTTGATTTTTTTGCCTTCTTCAAAAGAACGCGGATTGTAAGTGATAGGAACTTCCGCTATCCTGATGCCGCGCTTGGCAACCTTGGCAGTAACTTCAGGGCAGAACTCAAAGCGGGTGCAGCGCAGCCTTATGCCTTTAATAACATTTGAGCGAAAGGCCTTGTAGCAAGTCGCCTCATCCGTGATTTTAGCATTATAAAGAAGGTTCGCTACCAAAGTCAATCCGCGACCGCCAATGTAAAAGAGCTGGTAAGCATTTTTATGCGCTTTTTTCAAAAAGCTTTTGTTGCGCGCTTTCTGAACAGGGTCAAGGTAGCGGGAGCCGTAAACAACATCAGCTTTACGTTCAACAATAGGGTTAACCACTTTAACTATTTCGGCAGGATTGTATTCAAGGTCGGCGTCCTGAATCAGGATTATATCGCCAGCGGCATGCTTTAAGCCTGTTCTTATGGCTGCCCCTTTCCCGCTGTTTTTGACATGCCTGATGAGCTTAATGCCGTTTATTTTGGAAGCAACAAAAGCAGTCCTGTCAGTTGAGCCGTCATCAACTACAATGATTTCGCGCCGCAGCTTCAGCCTATTCAGATTAACCCTTTTTATTCTTGCAATAATTTCCCCGATATAGCGCTCTTCGTTGTAAGCAGGGATTATGATGGAGAGCTTCTGCATGAGGGAAAGAAACGGATAAGCGTTTAAATAGTTTCTGATGATTTTGCTCTGTTTAGTTTGATCATTTTATGCACAGAGTAGATATTATATTTTTGTGAGAATGATTTGTCTAACTTGGACCATTTGTTATTAAAGAAAGTAATTTATACTTGCCATTTATTCTTAAATGAGACATGCATGGTAACAGCGGGCATCTGCACATTTGATAAGCATTAAATTTATATAGGGTATTCACGAAAAACAGTTAAAAGAGGCATGGTGCTAAAATGAAAAAAATAGCTATACTTGTCCCTACCTTTAGCAGTTTTTCTGGGATGGATAGGCTTGCCAAAAATAAAGCAGAAGAACTTCTAACTCAAGGGAATAAGGTAACCATCTTTACATTTCGATCAGATATGAAAGTCAAAGGTGCAAAAGTTATAGATTTCGGGATGCCAAAGAGTCTGATACTTGAGAAAGTATATAGACTATTCTTCTTTTTAATGTGGAAGAAGATTAAGTATTATACAAATTTGTTGAAGGACTACGACAAAGTTATATGCTACTTTTATCCTATGACTATTATTGCAACAGCTGCAAAAAGAAAGTATGGATTAAAATATATATACTACAATTCTGGAGTAGCTGACGCTAAATATTTTGACACGTTGTTGGAAAAAGTTTATATTTGGATGTTCAAAAAGTTTTCAGATTATTATGCTATACATGCAGATCATGCAGATGAGATAATACATATTTCACAAGCCGCTAAAGAAGAGTTCATGAAAAACCGGAAAATTAGTGAATTAAATGTAAAACAGTATGTTGAATATCCTAAACTCAGAGAAGTGAAAGTTAAAAGATTTAAAGAAAATCAAATAAAGAAGCTAAAAAAAGAAATGAATTTAGATTTTCCAGTTTATTTGTATGTTGGTAGATTGTCGCCACATAAGGGCATTAAACTTCTGATACACGCTTTTAGCAATGTTGAAAAGCTGTATCCTTCTGCACGGTTAATTATCGTAGGGAAGGCCACTGTGCCTGGATACTTGGAAAAATTAAAAAAGATTTCTTCTTCGGAAAGAGTTATTTTTAAAGGTTATGTTGATGATGATGAACTACCAAAGTATTACAACGTAGCAGATGTTTATGTGAATGGCAGTGAATGGGAGAACTATGATATACCTGCTGTGGCTGCTCAGGAAATGAAAAAGTCCATAGTGGCTTCTGACATAGCTGTGCATAAAGAACTCCTTAAGAAAAAGGTGATATTAGTTCCACCAGGAAACATTACTGAATTTGCAAAAGCGATGTGTGCGCAGATTTCTAACTAGATTCTCATTATAGTCGTTATTAGAATATGCTTTATTTTCAGCATAACCATGATTCTTAATAGATAAATGTTATATATTAACTAAGCACTCACTAAATCATGAATAAAATAAAGGCAATCCTGGTTTCTACATGGCTTTTGTCAGTTCTCGCGTTTTACTTGTATTTCAAACTGGGTGAGCTTCTGGCATGATTGAGCTCATTTACCTGGCAGCGTTTGTTCTTGCCGCTTACGCTACTGGAAGCTTTTTCCTTGACAAAACAAGGATAATGTTCAGAAGCTTCGGCGAAGAGGCGGTGTTC
>JAGVYT010000037.1 GCA_018303115.1 Candidatus Woesearchaeota archaeon
AGAACAACAATATCAGCGTTGCGTTTCAGCTCGTTTATGTAGGATACCTTTAGGTTCTCTCTTTTCTGGTTGAGCAGAGCCAGGAAAATCTCGCTTTCTGCCTCCTCAAAAGAGATGTTTTTGTTTTTATAGTTTGATTCGTATATTTGCATTATTTCAGAGTTTTTGATGATAAGGTTTTCAGTTGTTTTTTTGTCAAGCAGCTTGTTTATGGCTGCCTGTTCGGAAAGCCTTTTCATAAGGGATTCTTTAGTGAGGTTTTGCTGATTGATAAGCTCTTCCGCTTCATCGGTATACAGCGCATCAATTTCTTCTTTGGTTGCCTCAATGCCTTCTGAAGAAGCCTCCTGAAGCAGCAGTTTCTTTTCAATCAGAAAATCAATTACGCCTAGCGTATCAACGATTCCACTTTGTTCAGGGCTTAAGGTTGAAAACTCCTCATCAACCTCGTAAGCATATATTGGCTGGCCATTTACAAGGACAGCAATTTCGCGGGTTGCCTCTTTTTTTTCTGTGGCGCTGTAAGCAAATACGACTACAAAAATTGCAGCCAATAAAAGCAAGAACAAAACGATTTTCTTATCCATAATTCTGTTGTTTAAAGACATAGCAAGGAAATCTACTGCTTTCCTTTGGCTTTTCTGGTAAGCCTGGAGAGCTCGTTAACATTTTCTGTTAGTGTTGGGAGTACTTTCTGAAAAACAACATCCATTGCCTTAACGTCTGTTCCCACTTCTCTCATGCTCTTATCGTATTCGGCAACCTTGCCTATTACGCTTTTCTGCAAGGTTCCGAAGTCGCCCCTTAAGTCCTTAAGATTTTGCTCTAATGCCGCCATTTTGTTTTCCATGGACTCTTTCCATTCAAGCAACTTGTTTATGTCTTTCATGAGGTCTTCCCATTTCTCTTCAATTATGGACTCTGCCAGCTCCTCTACCCGCTCATCGTAGCTTTCCTGCGGTGCAGCAGCTTCATGCTGCGCCTCCAGCTCTGGAAGTGGTTCTTCCCCTGAAGCCTCTGAGGCAGGTTGCTGTTCCGCTAGCTCTGGAGGAACCGCACCTTCAATAGGGCCTGCATTTCTTAGGTCTGCCTGGTTCATCGCATCAAAAATCTGGTGCGTCTTATAGCCGTTCCTTTGCAGGGCCTGGACTATCTGGTTGTTTGTAAAGCCCTGCTCGCGCATTCTGAGAATCTCATCAACTGGCGTAGCCACTTTCGTTTCTCCTGCATCTCCTTTCTTTCCCAAGCCAAACAATGCCATGTTATCCCAACTGAATTTTTTACTTTAATAAAGTTTTGTTTTTATTCCTTATTTTTCTCGTCAATTATTTCGCGAACTGTTTTCTCAACCTGCTTTTGGGTTACAAAATTAAGAGGCTCCCAGTAGTCAATGTATTTTTTCATGACCTGGACGTCATCCTTTCTGGCGAATTCCTGCAGCTCTGCTACAAGGTACTGGATTTTTTCGTTTAAGTCGCTAATTGCTTTTTTAACATCAGCCACGTCGTCATTGAGGAGCCTTATTTCAGAGGAAATCTTTTTGTGGTGCTCCAGCATGTTTTCTTCCACTACTTGCGAACGCCTTTCAAGATTTGAATAGCGCTCTTCAAGAATTCTGGATCGTCTTGTAATCTCAAGAATATTCCTGTCAGGTTCAGGCTCTGGGGCGGCTTTTCTTCTGAATAATCCTTGTTGCGGCATTTTGACTACAATACATTTATAAAGGTTATAATTTAAATAAACAGTTTAATATAGAGAACTTTGAATAACCGCCTATTTATAACTTTTGTTCAAAGTTCTCTTAGACAACTTTGCTATGTAACAGGGATAATCAAAGTTGTCTATAAAAATCTTTGCTGTTGAAAATGGCCAATAAATGCCTTGATTATGAGTTTTTAAAAGAGGGCGAGGACAGTGTTTTGCGCTTTGACTGCGAGGAATGCCCTTTCTTTCCCTCAATCGAGGATAACGAGACAAGCATGGCCGCAGTCTTGGACGCCCTTATCGAAAATCCGTCTGCGACAAGGATTGTTCTCTCACAGAAAAGGGACTACGAGTACGATTATGAGCAGACAAGGATGCTTAGGGAGATTGCAGTAATCCAGTCTCAGCTCTCTCGCCAGAAACCTGTTTTCGCTACTTCGAAGTCAACGCTTTTTGTTAGGCTGAAAAATATTTTCTATCAAAAAATGAAGTCAGACCCCCTTGCCGCGTATTATGAGCTTAAAACGCTTTACAAGTCAGAGCAGACAAAGAAAGACAATGCTTCCTTGATGGCAGCGGCTTTTCTTGGAAGGGCGGTAAAGCTTATTGAGTCGTCCAAATTAATATCCCTTGCTAGGGAGTTCCCTTACAAGTATGGCGAGCGTTCCATATACAGGAAAGTGCTAAGGCAGTCCATAAAGCCGGATTTCATGTTCACCAGGCTGATGTCCTCTTTCCCGATTGATGGGGAAGAAATAGACAGCTATACGGTTAACGATACAGGAGTGACTATTTTCAGGCTTCCGAATACGGTTCAGAAACTTTACCACATAATACCGCCTGAGTTCAAGCTTTCCGAAGACAATTACGAGCTTCTTGATGAGGCGAGAAACATAATTTCAGAGCATAAGCCGGAGAAATCCGAGTTTATAGACCCTGAGAGAATGAGGCAGGTGTTCTTTAATGTCGGCAATGACCTTATTGACGAGCTTTCTGAAAGCAAAGGTATTCGTTTGCGCTCGAAAGAGATAGAGGAGCTTGCAAACATCCTGGTTAGGTATACTATCGGATTCGGTCTGGTAGAGGTGCTGCTGCAGGATGAAAAGGTTCAGGACATAACAATCAACAGCCCTATGGGGAGGATGCCTGCATTCATCGTCCACCAGGAATACGACGACTGCATTACAAACATTGTTCCTACTTCTAATGAGGGCGAGTCTTGGGCAACAAAGCTGCGCCTGCTCTCAGGCAGGCCGCTTGACGAGGCAAACCCGATTCTTGACACTGAACTGGTATTGCCTAAAGCAAGGGCAAGAGTTGCTGCAATAACCAGCCCACTAAACCCGAGTGGCATTGCTTACGCCTTTAGGAGGCATCGTGACAGGCCCTGGACACTGCCGCTTTTTATTAAAAACAGGATGATAACCACTGCAGCTGCAGGGCTGATTAGCTTTCTTATTGACGGCTCAAGGACAATGCTTGTTGCCGGAACTCGCTCGGCTGGAAAGACAAGCTTTCTGGGCGCTCTGATGACAGAAGTCATGAGAAAGTACAGGCTGATTACAATTGAAGACACGCTGGAGCTGCCCGTTGCCTCGCTGAAGAAGCTTAACTACAATATCCAGTCCTTAAAGGTTGCAGGGGCTTTGACAACAGGGACAGAGGAAGCTAGCGCTGATGAGGGCATAAGGTCAACTCTCCGCTTGGGGGATTCGGGATTGATTGTTGGGGAGGTTCGCTCGGTCGAGGCCCGCGCTTTGTATGAGGCAATGCGCGTTGGCGCTTTGGCAAATGTGGTTGCTGGAACAATTCACGGAGAAAGCCCTTACGGGGTGTTTGACCGCGTTGTCAATGATTTGGGGGTTCCGAGAACTTCATTCAAGGCAACTGACGTTATAATTGTAGCCAACCCTATTAAGAGCCCTGACGGCTTGCACAGGCAAAGAAGGGTTGTGCAAATCACAGAAGTCGGGAAGCTGTGGGAGCAGGACCCCTTGGCTGAAAAGGGATTTACTGATTTGATGAAGTATGATGCTGCTTCTGACATGCTTGAAACAACCCCTGAACTTATGAACGGAGATTCTGAAGTTCTGAAGTCAATCGCTTCCAACGTCAAGGAGTGGGCTGGCAGCTGGGATGCGGTTTGGGACAATATAATGCTAAGGGCAAAAGTTAAGGAAGCTATTGTCTCTGCCTCTGAAAAGGCCAAGATGCCCGAGCTTCTTGAAGCAGGCTTTGTTGTTGCTGCAAACGACCAGTTTCACCGTATTTCAGACGAGGTAAAAAGTGAAATAGACTATCTTGATAACAAGAGGATATTCTTCAACTGGAATGAGTGGCTTAGGAAAAAGCTGAAAGGCAATGTGCAGGCTGCTTACAGTCAGTTAGATTAGAAACATCAGAAATCCGTTGGATTTCTGAGTGATCAAAAACAGTGGTTTTTGACATGGGTGCGGATAAGAAAGAAAAAGAGGTGCTGGCAAGAAAGTATAGTCTAAGGCTTGCCAGGGAACTTGGAGTTAATGACACAACTTTTAATGCAGAAACGTCAAAGGTTGTTGCCAATGCAAAAAAGTATTCTTCAAACTACGAGCAGTTCAAAAAGGAAAACCTGCCCAAGAAGCTTACGCTTTACGAAAAGGCCTGCAATTTTTGCGGCCGCATTCTGAAGGTCAACCCGGGGAAAAAGCGCACAGAGGAGCTTAAAAAATTAATAACCCTTTCCCATTTAAACACCACGCCCTCGGCAACAGTAAGCTTTTCAGTTATCGTTTTTGTCCTGATTCTTATTCTGGGAGGCGCAGCATGGTTCTTAACAAACTCCCTGTTTGTTTTGGGCTACGCCCTCATCATCGGACTCGTAGTAATGATTGCTTTGATTAAGCTTCCTGACTTTTTTGCAAACAACTGGAGGCTTCAGGCATCTAACCAGATGGTGCAGTGCATATTCTACATGGCTGCGTTCATGCGCCACACATCAAACATTGAACTGGCAGTAAGATTTTCAGCAGACCGCTTATCTCCGCCGTTGTCGCTTGACCTTAAAAAAGTGATGTGGGATGTTGAGACGGAAAAGTATGAGACGCTAAAGGAGTCCCTTGACAATTATTTGGAAACCTGGAAGGACTGGAACCTAGAGTTTATTGAGTCTGTCCATCTTCTTGAGGGCTCTCTTTATGAGCCTTCAGAGGACAAGCGGGTTGGAATGATTGACAAGGGCTTGAACCTCATGCTTGAGGAAACTTACGAGCGCATGCTGCGCTACACCCATGACTTAAAATCACCCATAACAATGCTTTACATGCTTGGCCTTGTGCTGCCGATTCTAGGACTGGTGATATTGCCAATGGTTGCAAGCTTTATGACTTCTGATACTGCACCGTTAACAATTGCTGCTTACATAGCCCTGTTTTACAATCTGACCATTCCGATATTCCTTTATTACCTTACAAAAACAACCCTGTCAAAAAGGCCAACCGGGTATGGAGAGGCTGACATTGCCGAAGAGATTCCTGCCCTGAAGAAATACAGGAACATTGTGCTAAGGTTAGGTAATCGTGAGCTGCTTATCAGCCCTCTTTTCCTGAGCCTGCTGGCAGGGGGTGTGATGCTGCTGTTTGGGCTGGCTCCCTGGGCGTTGCAGTTCACGATATCCGAACAGGTTCTTTTAAGCGAGCAGCCGTTTGAAAACGCCTTTGGGTTTAAATTACTGGATTACAGACTGTATTCAGACGGAGGCCTCATCGGGCCTTACGGTTTAGGCGCTTCTGTCTTGAGCATGTTTGTCCCTCTTGCCTTCGGAATTGGCATTGGGCTTTACTTTTTGCTGCGCTCCCAGAACGTTTTCAAGATAAGGGAGCGCTCAAAGAAGCTTGAGAACGAGTTTGCATCTGCATTGTTTCATCTTGGCAACAGGGTTGGCGACGGGATTCCGGTTGAGGTTGCTATTGAAAAGGTTGCTGATATGATGAAGGGAACCGCTTCTGGAGAGTTCTTCAGCCTTTTAAGCGTAAACATGAGGAAAGGCGGCATGGACCTCCAACGAGCTATCTTTGATTCAAAAACAGGCGCTATTAACTATTTCCCTTCACCGGTTATTGAGAGCGCAATGAAGGTTTTGCTTGAGAGCTCAAGGAAAGGCCCGAAGTCGGCGTCATCCGCCCTGATAAACGTTTCAGAATACATTAAGGACATCCACCGGGTTAACGAACGGCTGCGCGATTTGATGGCGGACATCATTTCAGACATGAAGCAGCAGGTTAGCATCCTGGCTCCTGCAATTGCAGGCATAGTTGTCGGGATAACGTCAATGATTGTGGGGATTCTTGGCTCGCTTAACAAGCAAATAGCCAACATAAGTGCATTATCACCAGATAGCACTATTCCCGCAGGGTTATTAAGCCTTTTTGGAGAAGGCGTTCCGACATATTACCTGCAGATTATCATAGGGGTTTATATCATAGAGGTTATCTACATAATGAGCATCCTGATAAACGGCATTGAGTCAGGCTCTGACAGGCTCAGCGAGCGTTACACAGTCGGCAATAATCTTGTGAAAAGCACGATAGTTTATGTGTTCATAGCGCTTGCAGTCACCGTTGTCTTCAATGCGATAGCTTCCTCGATAATCGGGGGAATAAATACCCTGCCTGTAACTTAGGATAGCAACAGCAACAGGTAATGTGAAAAAATCAATTTTCCATTTAACGTGAGATTACCGCAGCAATAAAACATTTAAATAACAGGAAAAGTTCTTTCCCTTTAATGCGTCGGTGGTCTAATGGCTATGACTGTGCCCTTCCAAGGCACCTGTCCGGGTTCAAATACTTGGGGACGAAGCCAACAAGGATTTCAGCCTCAAGCTGAATTTCCCGGCCGACGCATTTCAGTTTATCCTTTGGCATTGTTTTTGGGGCTTCTTAATAAGGCATCTGGTGCAGAAAGAATAACATTGCCCCATAGAGGGCTATTCCCAGAACAAAAAGGAACGGGTTGCCTTCCTTTGGCTGGGGTATTGACTCCCTTACCACAACGAACAACAGAATACCGGCTGTAAAGTTAACCATTAAATTTCCGATTAAAGGGCTGAAGGCTGCAGACTTTGCAAATAGCGCTCCAAAAACTGTTGAAGATGCCAGTAAAAGCCGTCTATGAGGAATCTGCTGAAGATATGCGTGATGCAAAGACCAGTTGCCTATTGTGGTGAACATCAAAAGGGGGGGCATAAAAAGGAGTCCGGATACCAGGTTTGTTTCAAGGATTCCAATAAGCACCGCTCCTATAACAAAATGGTAAATGAATAAGACAACCGCATGAAGCTCGTCATGGTATGTTTTTGCTTTTTTCAGTGAGAACCTTGAAGAGTATTTTTTGTAAAAGAATTTCTCAAGCAGGTGGATTAGAGCAAACCCTAAAATTAAAGGGAAAAACAGCACTAAGCCTTCTGATTTTTTATATGCTTCAGGAAGGAAATTAAAAAGCAAGTAGGTTATCGCTATTGCCGCTGCAAAAGATGATATGTGCCCCTTTAGGGTTGAACGCTCTATGTTTATGCGGTCGCTGAAAAACTGCACGGCGCTTAATAATAAAACCATACCAAATGGCATTAGGGCTGGCATTTTACCTTAACAGCAGTGCGGGAAGAAGTTTATAAAAGTTTTGTGAATAACGGCTAGCCCAAGAAAATCAGGATGCCGTATTCAGCGCCTTTTTCAGCCTTGCCTTGTCAAATCCCACTATGATTTCGCCGTCAATGTCTGTCACAGGAACGCCCATCTGGCCTGACTTCCGGAACATTTCCTGGGCTGCTTTCCGCTCTGCAGCAACATTTACCTCTTCAAACTCTATTTTATTCTCTGCAAGAAACTCTTTGGTCTTGACGCACCAAGGGCATGTTGGCGTGGTGTAAACGGTTACTTTCGGCATTTTATTAACACTTGCAGGCTCTTATAAAAAGTTATCGTTTAACTGAATAAGCCGAGATAATTCCTGTATAATTTCTTTGCAGCTTCTTAATATTTCATTAATAACTTTCCTTTTATTTGTTTGCGGGCAATCTTCCAACTGCCGGTATGACCCTTGTTATCCCCTGTCACCAAAAAGCCGCTTTTGCCAAATACTGCCTTTATCCGCTTCAAGTAATCCCTATTACCATTCTTGAATACAATAACATCATCTTTTTTTAATTTAAAAAGCAAGGAAGAGACAAGCAGCTTGTCTCCGTTGCGAAATGCTGGCTCCATGCTGTGGCCTTTTACGAGGTAGCGTTTTAGCATTTACAACCTTGGCAGGACTATTTCCTTTTCTGTAGGGTAAGGGGCTTTTGTTTTATAAGTCTTTACGCCCTTGGTTTCCCAGAAAATTTCTGCAAACCTGTTCACTTGCTCAAGAAGTTCCTCTGCTGCTTGCGCGCTTGCTTCCTGCCTTGCTTTGGAGGCAGCTTTCATTATATTCCAGACAAGCCCGTGCAGCTCCTTGTGCTTCTCCAGCATTTCGGGTTTGAAATAGTCTCCCCAGATAATCCTTATTTCATGTTTGCACAGCTCTGCATGCTCTTCCTTTACTTTGGCATACCTCGCCACAGCATGGGCGTCATCGCCTGTCTTGCCAATAAGCTGCGCCATTCTCACTACAGTATGGGCTGCAACCTGCGCAGCATGCGGGTCATAAATGCCGCAGGGTATGTCGCAATGCGCGTATGCAACGCCTGGTTTTGAGAATTTGTCTGCTATTTTAGCAGCTATTTTCATTATATTCATAAGTCATCACCCTGTATTTAGGCGTAGTTGAAAATATAAAAAGTTTGCCTAAAGAACCACCAGTCAAAAACTGGTGTGATTTACTTGTAATATTTGCATAGACTAGTGGTTCTTAGTGCTCAGAATCGTCAAAAATCAAAGATTTTTGAGCGTGCTCAGAAGCTTCGCTTCTGACATTTCCAGCTTGTGAAGTCGAAAGCAAGCGAAGCTTGCCAT
>JAGVYT010000044.1 GCA_018303115.1 Candidatus Woesearchaeota archaeon
GCTCAGAATCGTCAAAAATCAAAGATTTTTGAGCGTGCTCAGAAGCTTCGCTTCTGACATTTCCAGCTTGTGAAGTCGAAAGCAAGCGAAGCTTGCCATCAGTCATAGACTAATGGAAATGCTCAGAAATAGCGCTTTCTGGCACTCAGAAACTGCTGTTTCTGATGATTCTGACATTTTAACTTATTTCTTGTTGATAAACTTGTCCATCCTTGTCACAAAGGCCTGGGCTTCCTTGAGGTAGCTGTCGTAGTCCTTCCCAGGAATCTCCCGTATCTGCCTGTATAGCACCTGTTTCTGGAGGTTATAGAACTTCCTCATAGTGTCTGAATACCTCTTTTCAATGCGCTTCTGCTTAACAAGCTTCTCGTCAAGAACATCTGCAACCTGTTCAGGGCTTGGGGGAACCTCACCGACCTTCATCAGGGCGGCATGGGCGGCATCAACAACAGCCCAGTAAAGGTCAATAACAGCCTGCATGAGATGCCATTTTGAGTTGTGAATTGTCCTGGGCGCCCTGGCAAAATATGACCACATAGACTCAGGGCTTGGCCTTATTCTTCCCCTGACAAGCAGGGAGTGCAATGGCTCAAAGAATCCTGTATCGAGCAACGCAGCCCCGTCCCTCAGTATGTTCATCCCTATAGGGTCGCCGGCCCTTATGTACTCCCAAAAGGTTGTCAGCTTTATAGTGGTTACGTGCAGCCTTGTTGAAACGTCTGAAATTATCTTCTCGATTATGAGGCGGTAGGTGGTTACAATCTCTTGGGTTAAATTAATCGTTACATCATCAAAAACTACCAATACGTCTATATCGCCTTTTTTAGCGCTTTTCTTCCTGGCAGCGCTTCCAAACAGGATT
Source organism: Candidatus Woesearchaeota archaeon (assembly GCA_018303115.1). Taxonomy (GTDB): domain Archaea; phylum Nanobdellota; class Nanobdellia; order Woesearchaeales; family UBA10216; genus UBA492. Next base: position 863 of record JAGVYT010000044.1, read on the forward strand.
AGCGCCTTAATCATGTCCCCGAACTCTTCATGCACCTTCTTGGCAAAATCATAGGCTAAAGAAAGCTCATCCTGGCTGTAACTTTTAATGTTAGGATTAGACCTCTTTTCAATTTTAAATTCCATTTTCCTCTTTTCCCTGCACCAATATTGTGCTTTGTATTTAAAAAGCTATCGTTGATTGGATAAAGTCAAGTTAAGTGCCAAAAGCTTTCTTTCTTCTGCTCGTCCTGTTTTCCCCTCATCCTAACACAGATAAGGAGGAGGAAAACAGGGGAATGCGCAGCCTAAGGATAAGCTGATGACATAGACTTTCATCAGAGCCAGCTAAACTGCAAATAATTTAAAAGGGAGGTGTGTTAGCCAATTAACTATGTATTCAGCAATTAACAGTGGTTACGGCAATTCCAGCGGTTATGGCAGCTCTAACCTGGAAAACATCGTGGCGCAGTATTCTGTAGAAATGCCAAACGAACGAGTGCAAACGTATGTCAAACAAAGCAGTTATGGCACTTACAAAACCATTGCGGAAGAGCAGCCGGCCTTTTTCCTGAACCCCCGCCGGCCCAACACCCCCTTTATTAGCCATGCGGCTGAAATAGCAGAGCCGATAAAACAGGCGTTCCTCTTAACAACCGGCGGGACGCTTCCCGAAATCATAACAATAACCGTCGCGGCGAGGGAGGAGCTGCTTAAGAGAAACATCGCCTTCATCAACACATCTGTCGTCGGGATTTCAATAGGCGAAACAAGTGAAATATTCGCTGTAGCCGGCAGCATGGACGAGGTTATGCTCACAGTCGGCCACGAGCTGGGCCACGTAATAAGAGAGCGCGCCAAAACTTCCCAGGAAGAGGAGGCCAAGGCATTTGCCTTTGAGGCGGCATGGGCAAAGGCAATCCTTGAAAATGACGTTGCCGGGCTTGGCGCATCCATAAACGCAGCTGCATTTTCCCCGGCAAGGAACGGGCTGCACGACATCGCGTTTAATTTTGTGAAAAATAATGTTGGAGCTACTGAACCATTGCAGTTATTTAACAATATTAGCAGTGGTGAAATAAACGTTCAGCAAATCCTTGAAGGGACGCAGTTACAGCAGACTGCCACGTTGATAAGGAGCCCCCTATACTCACTGCCCTCACTGCCGCAGCAAAGCAAGACAAGGCTTTACGGCGGCTACCAGAACAAAAGCAGGGTGCAGAACCTGCCGCCCCCTCACAATTTCTTCTGGGCTGACCTTGGCAGGGGCGTATACGGCATGTACGTTCCAATGACCCAGGTTGAGACAATAAACGAACAACTGCTCCGCAAGGACATAGCGCAGCTCCACAAAACACTAGGGCACGAATACAGCCTTCACCATGTAATGGGCCTGCCTGACGGATACGTTGCAGAGGCCCTGGAAGAGGCAATGTTCTGGACAGCAGAAGACAATGACAGATACGCCACAAAAAAGGAGTGAGTTACCCCGATGCTATTTTGTTCTCCAGTCTTTTCCCAAAGATTTAATAATAAACGCCAATCTACGCCTGCCATGATAAAAGCAGTGGTCTTTGATTTGGATAATACGCTGATAGACTTCATGAGGATGAAGAGGACTTCCATAGACGCTGCCCTGAACGCCATGCTTGGCTCTGGTCTGGAGATGGAGAAGGAAAAGGCTTCAAAAAAGCTTTACGACTTATACTCAAAGCACGGCATCGAGCATCAAAAAATATTCCAGAAGTTCCTTAAGAAAGTAACCGGAGAGATAGACTACAGAATACTTGCAGCAGGCGTTGTTGCTTACAGGAAAGCGCAAGTTGGAGTTTTGCAGCCGTACGCAATGGTCATGCCAACCCTGATTAAGCTGCGCGAGAAAGGGCTCAAGCTGGCGATAGTTTCTGACGCCCCGAGGTTCAACGCATGGATAAGGCTGGTTGAGATGCACATACACGATTTCTTTGACGTCGTTGTAACGTTTGAAGACACGAAAAAGAGAAAGCCGGACAAGGCACCGTTTGAGGTTGCGCTGAATAAACTTAAGCTCAAGCCAGGGGAGTGCCTGATGGTAGGGGACTGGCCTGAACGCGACATCAAAGGCGCAAAAGAGCTTGGTATGAAAACAGCCTTTGCCAAATACGGCGCAATAAAAGAAGTGACAATAAAAGCAGACTACGAACTGAACAAGATAGAAGACGTTCTCAGGATAGTCGAGGATGAAAAATGAAACTTTTGCTAATATTGATCATGTTTGTATTCGCTGCAACAGCAGTAACAGCAGACCTGTCAGAATATCCTTCTCCTTTCATAAAAAACTTGGAATTCGACTGGCGAAAATATTACTTTACCCTGACTTACTTTTGATACCTTAACGTCTAAGAATTGATTTTCTAGGGGGAGTATCCCAAAAAAGACCAAATAAGGGGTCATATCTGTTTCCATATGGAACGTCTAACGATATACTTGATGTACCTTCTTCCACTTTCACATCTATACCACCTATCTTTTCGCTCATTCCCCTATCAGAAACGTCATGAATCTCATAATAATGTGCTTCCATTGGAACAATGGGCTGAGCAATGCCAAACCCGCGTGCTATTATTCCGCCCAATAAATAATATAACTGCCTCTTTGATACCATATTCAGGTAGTCCTTTCTTCTCTCGAGCATTACCATGATTCTTAGTTCACATCACTCAAATATAAATCTTTTGTTTTATTTATAGGGAGTTGACGAAATTAACTTCAATCAAGTTGAGTTCAGCATCAACAACAAATGCAATCCCAAAAAGTTCCAGTATTTACCAAACTTGATATAACTAAGCGAACCGATTCTGAAGGGCAGCTGATTGATTAGCACGTGTTCAATCCCCGCTTTTCCAAATACCTCTGATGATACTCCTCAGCCATGTAGAAGGTTGGCGCTTTCCTAATCTCCGTTACAATCTTCCTGCCTTTGTACATGCCCTGCAGCTTTTTCATTGAAGCAACAGCAGCAGCTTTCTGCTTTTCATTATGACAGAAAATAACCGAGCGGTACTGGCTTCCTACGTCAAGACCTTGCCTGTTCAGCTGCGTCGGCTCATGGTTTTCCCAAAAGACTTCAAGCAGCTGTTCATAAGAAACCTTTACGGGGTCAAACTCAATCTGCACAGCCTCAGCATGCCCTGTTTTGTCCGAGCAAACGTCCTTATACGTTGGATTCTTAAGGCTGCCTCCCATGTAGCCAACAGCAGTGCCAACAATGCCTTTTACCTTCCTGAAAGCGGCTTCCACTCCCCAAAAGCAGCCTGCAGCAAACGTGGCCTTCTCGGTTTTCATGAAAGAATAAAAGCAAACCGGCCTTTAAAAAAGTTTATTATTCGGTTTTTAAGTTTTATGGTGTAAAAATTTATAAACCCCTTTTCCTTATTTTTCATTATGTCCTTTAAGGTGAAAGGGGTGGTTGCCCGCGAGGTGCTTGATTCGAGGGGCAATCCTACCGTGGAGTGTGATGTCTTTACGAGTTCTGGTTTTGGCAGGGCTGCGGTTCCTTCCGGGGCTTCCACAGGCAAGTTTGAAGCGGTTGAGCTTCGTGATGGAGGAAAAAGGTATAATGGCATGGGGGTAAGGAGCGCTGTTAAAAACGTAAATGACGTGATTGCTAAGAAGATTGTTGGCAGGGATTGCTGTAACCAGGAAGAGATAGATAACTTAATGATAGAGTTTGACGGCACTGAAAACAAGTCTTTATTGGGCGCTAATGCCGTTCTTGCTGTGAGCCTTGCTGTTGCGAGGGCAGCTGCTTCTTCGTCGAAAAAGCCGCTTTACCGTTACCTAACTGGTATTACTAAAAACAGAAAACTCCTGCTTCCGATTCCTTTCAGCAATGTCATAAATGGCGGCAGGCATGCCGGGGGCAGCCTGAAACTTCAGGAGTTCATGCTTGTTCCTGAAAAGTTCAGTTCCTTTGCTGAAGCCACTGCTGCGGTGGCAGAAACATACCATGAGCTGAAAAAGATAATTGCGCGAAAATACGGAAAGCAATCAACTAACGTAGGCGATGAGGGCGGCTTTGCGCCAAGCCTTAAGTCTGCCGAAGAGGCCCTTGAGCTTCTTGAATCAGCAGTTTCCATTTCCGGCTATGAAAAGAAGATTTCCTTTGCAATTGATGCAGCCGCTTCAGAGTTTTATAATAATGGAAAAGATGTTTACGAGCTGGAAAAAGCTTACGGCAGCAGCGAACTAATTGACTATTACCTGGAACTGATAAAAAATCACAATATCATCTCCTTGGAAGACCCTTTCCATCAGGAGGACTTCGAGTCTTTTGCTGAAATTACAGAGCGCTCCAGTATTCAGGTAGTCGGGGATGATTTGCTGGCGACAAATCCTGAAAGAATAAAAACCGGTGTTGAAAAGAAGTCTTGTAATGCGCTTTTGCTTAAAGTAAATCAGATAGGAACTTTGACGGAAGCTGTAACTGCAGCCAAAATCGCGATGCAAAGCAAGTGGAATGTAATGGTCAGCCACCGGAGCGGGGAGACAGAGGATTCTTTTATTGCGGATTTGACGGTTGCGCTCGGCTGTGGCCTGATAAAGACAGGGGCTACTGCTCGCGGAGAACGCACTGCAAAGTATAACCAGCTGCTGAGGATAGAGGGGCAGCTTGGGAAAAAGGCTGCTTACAGGAGGAATGTGATGTAAATGATTAAGCTGGTGCTTGTAAGGCATGGTGAAAGCGCTTGGAACAGGAAAAACCTCTTTACCGGTTGGACTGATGTGGGCTTGACGAAAAAGGGCGTTGCCGAGGCACGCCAGGCGGGGAGGCTTCTCAAAAAGAAAGGCTATGCCTTTGATATTGCATTCACTAACCTTCATAAGCGCACTTTAAGGACGCTGAATATAATTCTTAAAGAGCTGGGCCTTACGGAGATTCCTGTTTACAAGTCGTGGCGCCTGAACGAGCGCCATTACGGGGCATTGGTGGGCCTGAACAAGGCGGCTACGGCAAGGAAATTCGGGGAAAGGCAGGTTCTGTTGTGGAGGAGGAGCTATTCCTTGAGGCCTCCGGCGCTTAAGAAAACAGATAGGCGCTACCTTTCCCTCATTGCAGCCTACAAAAACCTCGACAAGCGGGACATTCCCCTTACCGAGTCGCTGAAAGACACTGTCCGCCGCTTCCTTCCTTACTGGAAAAATACGATAGCGCCAAAAGCCAGGAAAGGCGACAGGGCTCTTATTGTGGCAAGCCACAACAGTTTGCGCGCCCTGGTGAAATATTTGGATAGGATACCTGACAAGGACATCCCTGAATTCACGATTCCGACAGGCGTTCCCCTTGTTTACGAATTTGACCGCAAGCTAAAGCCAATCAGGCATTATTACTTGGGTAACCTAAAAGAAATAGCTAAAAAGATTAAATCAGTAGCAGCTCAGGGCAAGGCGAAAAGTAGTCTGAACAGAAAGTATTAAATATGCTTTTCCTGATAAGAACAGCATGGTGAAGCATGATTTTCTGATTATTGGCGCTGCTCTTGTCGACTTAATTGCGACAACCACGCCGATGAAGAGGGTTGTCCTGCCCGGGAAGTATGTTGAGCACCGCATATACCTTTCACTTGCTTCAAAGACCAGTCTTAAAAGCGTGGAGCTCAGCCCTGGCGGTTCTGCTTTGAATGTCGCCGTTACTATGGATTGCATGGGCAGCAGAAACGCTTTTCTTACATGCATAGGGAAAAACGTTTTTGGGGATTTTCTCCTTAGAAAGCTCAAAACAACAAAAATCAATGCTTCTTATGTAAAGCGTGTCGATACCAGGACTGGCATCGGGATAAACCTTATCTCAGGCGGGGAAAAGTCCTGCCTTGTTTACCATGGTGCGGTTGACATGCTTGGCCCTGATGACCTGAGCCCGGCTATGGTGAAAAACTCGAGGCACATCCTGCTTACGTCTATAACTTCGAGGAAGAACTACGCCCTGTTCCTCAAAATCCTTAAACTGGCAAAAAAATATGGCGTTCCTGTTATTTTTGCGCCCAGCATAACAATGCTGAAAGCGTTTAAGCGCGATTTGCAGAATCTGAACTATCCTTTTGACGCAATTATTCTTAATTATGAGGAAGGCAGTTTCCTTACGCATAAAAAAGGAGTGAAGCAAATTCTGAAATCTCTGCCTGCAAGGGTTGCCGTAGTTACAAAGGACAGGGAAGGCGCTTACGCAAAAGAAGGCAGCACTTTCCTGTCTGTGAACAGCCTGCCTGTCAAGATAAAAAACACCACAGGAGCCGGAGACGTATTTTGCGGCGCTTTTGTTAACACTTATTACAAAACTGGGGCAATTAAAGAAGCGCTAAAAATAGCTACCTGTGTCGCTTCAATGAAGCTGTCAAAAATGGAGGCTGAGGTGCAGTGCTTCCCTCCGCAAGTAATTAAATTTTTAAAAGTCTATGAAAAGAAGTTGCGTGTGAGGGCAATTTAAATGGCAAGCCTCGCTTTTTTTGAACTTGAAAACTGGGAAGAAAAAATCGTAAAACAAAGGCTGGCCGGCCATAAGCTTCAGTTCTTCAGCAGGCCTTTGTCAAAATCAAATGTCAATAAAGTCAGGAATGTTAATGGCATTGCCGTCTTCATCTATTCAAAAGTAACAGAGGCGTTGCTGCAGAAGCTTCCCAAGCTTAAGTTCATTGCAACTATGTCAACAGGTTTTGACCATGTTGACTTGGCAGCCTGCAGAAAGCGCGGCATAATCGTTTCAAATGTCCCCTATTATGGTGAAAACACAGTCGCAGAGCACACATTTGCCTTGATACTCGCCTTTTCCAGGAAGCTTATAGAGTCGGCTGAACGCACCAGGCGCGGCAACTTCTCTCCGCATGGCCTTTGCGGTTTTGACATTAAAGGAAAGACCATTGGAGTCATAGGAACAGGCCATATCGGGATGCATGTTCTTCGCATGGCCAGGGGATTTGAGATGAGAATGCTGGCTTATGATGTTAAAAAAGACGTAGCCGGTTCTAAGAGGCTCGGCTTCAAATATGTGAGCCTTGATACGCTCCTTAAAAAATCAGATTTTGTAACCTTGCACTGCCCTTACAACAAGCAAACACATCATATGATAAACAACAATAATATCAGGAAGATGAAGAAAGATGCTTATCTGATAAATACGGCAAGGGGCGGCTTGGTTGAGACAGAAGCCCTGCTTAATGCGCTTAACTCAGGCAGGCTGGCAGGGGCTGGCATTGACGTGCTTGAGGAAGAGTCTGCTATTAAGGAGGAAAAGCAACTGCTGGCAAAGCGCTTTATCCCGAATCTCAGGACCGTGTTGGAAAACCACATCTTGCTGGGCAATGAAAACGTCATCATCACGCCTCACAATGCGTTCAACAGCATTGAAGCCCTTAATAGGATTCTTAACACAACCATTGACAACGTTAGCGCATATCTGAGAAAAAAGCCGGTTAATATTGTTAAATAGCTACCTTTTCTTTTCTTTTTTTGCAACCACTAAAAGTGTTTTGACTACCGCATCCGGCGCCAGTGATATGCTGTCAATCCCGCATTCAACGAGAAATTCTGCAAATTCAGGATAGGTGCTTGGGGCCTCGCCGCAAATGCCTATTTTTCTTTTTGCTTTCTTCGCAGCCTTTATCACGTGGGCCGCCATCCACTTCACGGCGTCATCTCTTTCGTCAAAAATGTGCGCTACAAGCTCTGAGTCGCGGTCAACCCCCAGCGTCATCTGTGTCAAGTCATTGCTTCCTATGCTGAAGCCGTCAAATATCTTTGCGAACTTCTCCGCGAGCACGACGTTTGCAGGGATTTCGCACATGACGTATAGTTCCAGCCCGTTCTTTCCCTGAACAAGGCCGTTCTTCTTCATCTCCGCAATAACTTTCTTTCCTTCCTCAACACTCCTGCACATTGGAATCATGATTTTGACGTTGTTTAATCCCATTTCTTCCCTTACTTTAAGAAGGGCTTTGCATTCAAGGGAAAAGGCCTCCTCGTATTTATCATCATAGTATCTTGAAGCTCCTCTCCACCCCAGCATTGGATTGTCTTCTTCCGGCTCAAACTCCTTCCCCCCTATTAAGTTGGCATATTCATTGCTCTTGAAGTCAGAAAGCCTTACTATAACCTCTCTGGGATAAAACGCTGCAGATATGGTAGCTACGCCCTCTGCAAGCTTCTGTACGAAATACTCTTTTTTATCCTTATAGTTGTAAGTCAGCTCCGCTATCTTCTTTTTTGCTTTCTTATCTTTTAGCGTGTTAAACTTTATTAACGCCAATGGGTGGACTCCTATGTAACTGTTTATTATGAACTCCTCCCTTGCTAAGCCAACGCCAGAAACTGGCAGGGCGCTCTCTGAAAATGCTTCTGACGGGCTGCCTATGTTAACCATTATCTTTGTTCTTGTTTTTGGAAGCTGTTTAAGGTTAAAACTTTTGATTTCAAATCTAAGCTTCCCGTCATACACGTATCCCTGCTCTCCTTCTGCGCAGCTGACAGTAACATCCTCGCCGTTCTTTAAAACCTTTGTAGCGTTATTTGTTCCAACAACACAGGTTACCCCAAGCTCCCTGCTTACAATAGCTGCATGGCAGCTCTTTCCTCCCCGGTTTGTTACTATTGCAGAAGCCATTTTCATCACCGGAACCCAGTCAGGGTCTGTCATCTGTGTTACCAGAACTTCTCCTGGCTTGAACTCCTTTATGTGTTTTACAGACTCAATGATGTGAACTTTTCCGGAGCTTATTTTGCTGCCGACACTGCTCCCTGTTACAAGGGCATGCCCTTTCTCCTTAAGCACATACCTCTCAAGCTTTGTTACGTCCTTTCTTGACTGGACGGTTTCAGGCCTTGCCTGCACTATGAAAAGCTTCCCGCTAATTCCGTCTTTTGCCCACTCTACATCCATGGGCATATACCTGCGGTGCTTGGCGCTGTAGTGGTCTTCTATCATCTTTCCCCATCTTGCGAGAAGCATTATTTCATGGTCGTTAAGAACAAATTTCCTTCTTTCGCTTTCGCTTGTCGAAACATTCCTTGTTTTATTGCCTGAATAAACCATTTTCATTGTTTTGCTGCCGACTTTCTTGCTGATTATTGAGTTATACTTTAAGTCAAGTGTTTCCTTAAAGACGTAATATTCATCAGGGTTAATGCGTCCTTTTACAATGTTCTCCCCCAAGCCAAAGCCGGCATCTATAAGTATGACCTTGTTAAACCCGCTTTCAGTGTCTATGGTGAACATTACCCCTGAGCCTGCCCTGTCAGACCTCACCATCTTCTGAATGCCTATGGAAAGCGCAACCTTGAAATGGTTAAAGCCCCGTTCCTGCCTGTAAGCTATTGCCCTGTTTGTGAATAATGAGGCAATGCATTTTTTGCAGGATTCCAATAAGCTCTTCTCGCCCCTTACGTTAAGGTAAGACTCCTGCTGTCCTGCAAAGCTCGCATTTGGCAGGTCCTCTGCAGTTGCAGAGCTTCTTACCGCAACGTCAGCATCCTTCATCCCATATTTCCTGCCCAGAATCGCATAGTGCCTGAGGATTTCACTTCCCATCTTTTCAGGAAATTTTGAATTGATTATCAGCCTTCTTATGCGGCTCCCTGCATCTGACAGCTGCCCGTAATTCCTGACGTCCAATCCCTTTAGAATCTTTCTCACTTCCTTTTTAATGCCTGCCTCTTCCATGAATTTCCTGTAAGCGAATGCGGTGGTTGCAAACCCGTCAGGTATCCTAACCCCCTTTTTTGTGAGCTCGCGGTGCATCTCTCCAAGCGAGGCGTTTTTCCCGCCAACAAGCGGCACATCATCTATGCCGGTCTCGTCAAACCAGAGAACTAATGCCCTCTTCCTGCTCTTGGCCACGGATTGCTTCTGGGAATTTGTGTTTAAAAAGTTTATTGCGTGAGGGGCAGTGGCCGTTGGAGCAAACAACTGCATTGATTAGACATCACTTTCCTTTGAGTCATTCTACAAAGCCCTTCATACTGCACATAATGCATCTTCAAGAGCTCAGAAACACTCACCGGTTCCCTGTAACATTTCGTACCGCCCATTACCCTGCCAATCCCCTATGCCCGGCATATCCCCCAACGTAACCAGCATCCCTATATCCCTCATACCTCTTAACCATCCCTGCTCTAACTCACCAGTTAGTGGCACTCCGCTTTCAAGCTGCTGCCACCTCGACGAATTTTTAGAACTAACTATCTTCTCAATTGAAGTAAGGGTACGGGACACTCCGATACCAAGCGTGCCATGCCTTTCATCTTGCGTACCTTCATTTGGCGTATAAAACGCATTTATGAACAGTCTGATTATTTCTGAATAATACATAAACATGTCCTTGTAAGCACCAAAGGAATCCATCTGGCGAATAAACTTGGCAGAATAGTCTTTTAGTGCTAAGAACTTTTCCCAATTGCCGCCTCTGGTTGCAAGTTCAAGCATTGTCTCAAAATCCCCAGCCTCAACTGGCAGTTCGAATCTAGGATGCAAACCATAGTCTGCCTCTTCTTCTGTGGGCACCGAAATACTAGCAAAAGGGCTTCCAAATTGCCCGTAGGTCATATCTACGCTAGCCATTCCAAATTTAGTTTTTAGCTTGGCCCACGCATGCGGATATTCGACGCTTTCGTCCCCACAAGTTAGGTCTATGCTAACCATTCCGTCAGGAGTTTTTAGTCTGATACACCCACACTGGCGTTTGTCGCCAATGGTTCTGTAAACCCCCCTTACATGGAAACTAGCAATCCCCGATTCTGCAGCTGCCGAAGCCAAAGCCATTGATACGATGCCACAGTATGGGTAACACAGCAGGTTAGAAACCTTTTTGTAGCCTGCAGAACCGGTAATAGGCATTAAAAGCATTTGTCGGTCAACCTCCAACGGATATCTGGCAGCCATTCAACTGCATTTACAGGCAGGCGTAGTGAAAATATTATAAAAACTTTTTCATCTCGAGGGTGGTGTCCTAAATCCTGTTCGTGTAGCTACTGCATACCCTCAAACCTGTTCCCCAAAACTTCTATGACCACTCTATAGCTCACTTAGCCTCCTCCTTATCTAGTTAGGAGGGGACTAAGTGAGCGTAGCAATACACATACGGCAGAGCAGGGAGAACATGTAAGAAAGCTCTTTTAGGACAAAGCCAAAATGAGAGAAACCTTTAAATAATTGCCTTTTATCGTAATTTTTTCTGGGGTGGCTGAAGTATGGCTTTTGTTTTGGATAGGGCGTCAATTCTTTTTGCTCTGTCTGTTTTTGGGGCTGTCATAGGGCTTCTGTTCGCGTTTCTCTCCGCCGCAAGCGTCCTTAAGCGCGATTCAGGGAGTGAGGCGATGCGGAAGGTTTCTGCAGCGATAAAGGAGGGCGCGGTTGCTTATCTTAACAGGCAGTATAGGACAATAGCGGTAATTACGGTAATACTTGCTATATTAATAGCTGTTGTGCTGAAGTCTTACGCCATGGCGGTTACTTTCGTGCTTGGCGCCTTGCTTTCCTCTGTCACAGGGTATGTTGGAATGATGGTTAGCGTTCGCGCAAATGTCAGGACTGCGCAGGCAGCAACGAAGGGTTTGAAAGAGGCGTTTTCCGTTGCCTTTACAGGGGGGGCTGTTACTGGGTTTGCTGTTGCAGGGCTTGGCTTGCTTGGCGTGACAGTGCTATACCTGATTTTCAGGGATCCCAATATACTAATCGGCTTTGGTTTTGGCGCAAGCCTGATAAGCCTGTTTGCAAGGGTCGGCGGGGGCATTTATACAAAGGGCGCTGACGTGGGCGCTGACCTGGTTGGCAAGGTTGAAAAGGGCATTCCTGAGGATGACCCGAGGAACCCGGCAGTCATTGCGGATAACGTTGGCGATAATGTTGGCGACTGCGCAGGCATGGCTGCAGACCTTTTTGAATCTTATACTGTAACCATGATTGCCGGCATGCTGCTCGCATGGGCTGCGTTCGGTAAAAGCTCTAATGAGCTTATCCTTCCGCTCTTGCTTGGTTCAATTGCCCTGATAGCTTCTGTTATTGGAAGCGCTTTCGTAAGGGCAGACTCTCCTGCAAAAATCTGGTCTGCACTTAACAGGGGCATTTACGTCAGCGCAGCCATATCCGCTATTGGCTTTTTCATTGTTAATTATGCGCTCTTTGAGCATTACCGTTATTTCATATCTTCCATCATTGGGCTTGCGGTTACAGTCATCATTGGGCAGGTTACAGAGTATTACACGTCTACAGGGCACAGCCCTGTGAAGCAGATTGCGGATTCTGCAAGGACAGGCCCCGCCACCACAATAATCATGGGGCTTGCCAAGGGAATGGAATCAACTCTGGTTCCTGTCATGGCAATAGTTCTGGGCGCTTTCCTGGCGTTCACTTTTGGCGGTGGCTTCTACGGCGTTGCTATAGCTGCAACGGCAATGCTTGCAATGACTGCAATTATTGTTGCAGTTGACGCTTACGGTCCAATAACTGACAATGCCGGGGGCATTGCTGAAATGAGTAAAATGCCCAAGTCTGTTCGCGCGATAACTGACCCATTGGACGCTGTGGGCAACACTACAAAGGCGGTTACAAAGGGGTTTGCTATCGGCTCTGCCGGTCTTGCGGCGCTTTCCCTTTTTGCCGCTTACAAGGATATCACGCACATAGATGTCATTAACATCTATGATGCTAGCGTTGTTGCCGGACTCTTCATTGGGGGCTTGCTTCCTTTCGTTTTCTCGGCCTTGACGATGAAGGCTGTTGGAAATGCAGCTTTCAGGATGGTTGAAGAGGTAAGGCGGCAGTTCAGGCAGATTAAGGGGCTTATGCAGGGAAAGGCGCAGCCGGATTATGCGAGATGCGTTGACATAAGCACAAAAGCAGCCATTAAGGAGCTTGTGCTTCCCGGAATCGTTGCGGTTGCATCGCCTTTGCTTGTCGGTTTCATACTGGGCCCTGAGGCTCTTGGGGGGCTGTTGGCAGGGGCGATAGTTTCAGGACTGCTCCTCGCTATAACAATGACTACAAGCGGAGCCGCATGGGATAATGCAAAGAAGTATATAGAGTCAGGCAATCTGGGCGGAAAAGGCAGCGATGCCCACAAGGCAGCTGTTGTCGGCGACACTGTAGGCGACCCTTTTAAGGACACCTCAGGGCCAGCGCTCAACCCCCTGATAAAGGTCTTGAACACGATAGCGCTGCTTGCGGCGCCTTTAATAATGGCTTACCATCTCCTTTAGAAAAACAATTTAAACCTCATCTGAAACCTTCGTATTATGAAAGTTTCTGAACTGGAAGGAAAGATACCGCAGCAGCTGTATGATGTCATCTATTCTAACATGAGTGAGCTCAGGCCTGCACAGGCCAAATCAATCAAGGCAGGGCTGTTGGAAGGGGCAAGCCTTCTGGTCTGCACCCCCACCGCTTCAGGAAAAACGTTAATTGCAGAATTGGCAGCTTTGTCAGCAATACTTAACGGCAAGGGCAAGGCAGTTTACATTGTCCCTCTGAAAGCTTTGGCTTCTGAAAAATACAACGACTTCAAAAAGCGATACGGCAGCTTGATTAAAACAGCCCTGTCAATTGGAGATATTGACTCTTCTGACAGCTACCTTGCAAATTATGATTTGATAGTGTGCACTGCTGAAAAGCTTGACTCTCTGCTGCGCCACCATTCGCCCTGGCTCGGCTCTGTTAAGGTTTTAATAGTGGATGAAATCCATTTGCTTAACGACCCAAAGCGCGGCCCTACTTTGGAGCTTCTTATCACCATTCTGAAACAGGTTCTAAAAAACATGCAGTTAATTGCCTTGTCAGCCACAATCGGAAACGCTGAGGAGCTGGCAGAGTGGCTTCAGGCAAAGCTGATTACCGATTCCTGGAGGCCTGTAAAGCTCCACCAGGGCATTTACCTAAATGATAGAATAGAATTTAAGAAATAATCTTCACAAAGAGGCTTCTCTCACTAGCATTGCTCCGCTTATAATCGCCCATATCCACCCTGCCAGCATCATAGCCCCTCCGGAAATTGCTAAAAACGCCAAGATAATTCCCGATATTGATGAAACAGCCATGGTAAGAACTGCCATTAATGTAGCAAAAATGCCTATCAGGAAACCGCCAACAAATATGACTAGCTGCAGTATCCCCTGTTTTGTTTTGCCTCCAAGGCTTGTCCCGAGGCCTGGCAGAAGGAATGCGTTTATTATCAAGGAAGCAACAGCAAGTGCCATGCTGGGCTTTTTGCCTTCAGCTTTCACAGAAGCTATTTTAGCCGCTTTTTTCACATCTGCTACATCTGCTTTGGCTGTTTTCTTTTTCATTATTTGATACAAGTGCATAACGCCATTTAAAAATTTTCTGCATCTATCTGCATCTATAATCTATATAGCAAGGTTTAAATATTAATTCCCGTAGTCTGACAATTATGGCAAATGCGGCTAAATCTGGTATTTCGCTGATTTTGGTAATTATTTTGCTGCTTGTCATCATTATTCGCTAAATTTTCTCAAGACGCCTTCTGAAATTCTGAAAAGGTGTCTTGGCAGGAACCATAAAAAACCAAAATGACAACACACCAAGGCCAGGTAAGGGCTTTTTACACTACGCCTGATGCTCCCATTGGGCCGCGTGGGGTAAGGGGGCAGTATCATGTTGCGGCTTTAGGAGAGCTGCCTGAGACAGTCATTTCTTTACCCCAAATTGCGGTTTTATACGTGCTTCCGGCAAATAGCCCTCATGCAATCAGGGTTGTAAGAAACATCACCCCTATTCCTGGAAAAAGGCTTGACCCAAACAATATTGACCATGTTGTTCTAAAGCTTAATGGCAGTGATTTGCGGTTCTATAATGGAGGTCGTAAATTTTCTAGTTTAGATTCTGCTGCCATGTATGCCGGCAATGCGCTGGTTAGCCCTTCTGAGCAGGCTGTTCTTGTGGCAGTTTCCCCTAAAACGCAAAAATCTTCGCCTTTTGCTTGCTCATTTGAAGCTTATTTAACTCAATATCTTGACAGGGTTACAAAGACTGGAAAGAAAAGACGTGGCAACAGTCTGAAATCGAAACATAAACAGAGAGGCTAAACAGCCAGCCCAAGAGATTCCACAACTATCTCTGGTTTGAATTCTGTTAAATCGCCGTAATCCTGCCCTGTTCCCAAATAAACAATTGGCTTTTTTGTAACATAGCTTACGGAAATTGCCGCCCCGCCTTTCTCGTCAACGTCAGCCTTTGACAGTATTATGCAGTCTATGCCAATCGTTTCGTTAAACCTTTTTGCCTGTTCCACGCAGTCATTTCCCGTAATTGATTCCCCAACAAATATCTTCATGTCTGGCTTGGCTACTTTTACAACTTTTTTCATTTCCTCCATGAGGTTTTTGTTGCTGTGCTGCCTTCCAGCAGTGTCTATAAGAACAGCTCCGATGTTTTTTGCTTGTGCATATTTTATTGCGTCAAATGCAACTGCTGCCGGGTCTGCCCCGTAGTCGTGCTTTATCAGCTTCACCCCGAGCTTATCCGAGTGTTCCTGAAGCTGCTGTATTGCGGCTGCCCTGAAGGTGTCCGAGGCTGCTATGACGCATTTTACCGCTTTGTTCTGAAAGGCCTTTGCTAATTTTGCTATTGTTGTGGTTTTTCCCGAGCCGTTTATTCCTACAAACATAATCACATAAGGCTTGCCCTCTTTCGCTTTGTTTACCAAGTCGATTTTTTCAACTTCAAAAAGGCTTTCAATGCTTCTTTTTAGGCTTTTAATTACTATCCCGCGAACCTTTCCCCGCTGGAGCGGCGTGTTGACAAGCTTTTCCTTAAGGTCTTCCCTTATTTTGTCAACAACTTCCATTGCAACGTTGTTCTCGAGAAGCACAACCTCCATTCCCTCAAATAAGGTGTCGAATTTTTCACTGGAGAGCTTGGTTGTTGTCACAACCCCTGCAAGTTTTCCAAGAAGCCCCTTATCTCCGCTTTTTTTCTTAAGGGCAGAGGACACCTTTCCAAATAGCCCCCTGCTTTCTTTTTTCTCTTTGTCCTCAGCTTCTATTTCAAAACTTTTCTGCCTTAAATCTTTTCTCACATCTTCCATTGCAGACTCGATTCCGGGCTTTTCCTCTTTAGCTTCCCTTGTTTCTTTGCTCGGCACCTTCACAATCTGGCCTATCGCAGAGTCTGCTTTTTCTTCTTCAGCCTTTTCGGCAAGCTCATGGCTTTCGCTTTTCTTAGCCTGTTCTTTCAGAATCGCAAGTTTTTCTTTTGCCTTTTGTTCTTTCAGCTGTTTCTCTACGGCTTTTCTGATTTCTTCCTCCGTCTTTTGCGAGAAATTGTTAATTACGCCTTTCAGCTTCTTCTTTAAAAATTTGAACATTTTACTCTCTCTCTTTTACCATTTTGTCAAGCTCTTGCTCAAGCCCCTTCATTGATTCAGCCAGTTTTTTGACCTCAAGGGTGAGTTCTCTGGCATACTGGTTTATCTCATCCCGCCTTTCCTGCAGCATCTTTCCGGCTTTTTCAATTGTTTTCTTGACGCAAACACCTGCCCCCACATTGACGATGACATGGCTGTCGCTCTTTAGCTCTGCCTTCAGAAAAATTCCTTCCGCTATGGGAGTTAGCATTTCAGAGCTTTTCTTGCCTTTCAGCTCGTCAAAGCTTTGTATGTTTGCCTCTATTTCCTGGCTTTTTGTTTCAAGCGCCTGCATTTGCATCTGCATACGCTTCAGTTGCTCTGCAGCCATTTGCAGCTCCAGATACTTCTGCCTTATCTCTTCATCCGCCATAACCCTCTAGAATTCCAAGTCATTTAAAAAGCTTTGGCTAATGGCTGTTTGCCCTGTGCACATAAAGTGATTTACCTGCAGCAAGCCTTTTTATTACGTCGCTGATTATTTGAGCAGTGCTTAATACCTTTACCTTGCCGAACCTTTTTTCTTTTGGCAGCGGAATGGTGTCTGTCACAATAATCTCCTCAATATCCTTTAACGATTTAAGCCTTGAAGTTGCCGGATTTGTAAACAACGGGTGCGTGCATGCCACCCATATTTTTTCTGCTTTGTGGTTCTTGACAGCCTGCACTGCCTCTACAATGCTTGAACCAGTGTCTATAAAGTCGTCAATGATTACGGCGTTCATTCCATCCACTTTTCCTACCACGTTCATTGCCGTAGCCCTTGTGAAGTCTTCACGATACTTGTCGATGATGGCTATGCGATTGGCTTTCATGGCATTAGCCAAATCACGGGCCCTCTTGACGCCACCCGCGTCCGGCGAAACAACAACTGAGTTCTTTATGCCCTTTTTCCTGAAGTAATCTGCTATCATGTTTAGTGCTGTCAGGTTTTCAACAGGGATGTCAAAGAAGCCTTCTATCTGCGCTGCATGCAAGTCAAACGTCACAACCCTTCTGACCCCCAGCGTCTCTAGCATTCTGGCAACCAGCTTTGATGAGATTGGTTCTCGCCCTGTTTTTTTCTTGTCCTGCTTTGAATATCCAAAGTATGGCATTATTGCTGTTATGAAGCCGCAGGAGGCCCTTTTCAAGGCATCTACCATGATAAGCAATTCCATTAAATTGTCATTGACCGGAGGGCATGTTGACTGTATTATGAATATGTCCTGTTTTCTCACAGACTCTCTGATAGAAACTCTTACCTCGCCATTAGGAAACCTTCCGATATCTGCATTAACCAGTTTAATGTGAAGCAGCTTAGCAACATCTTCAGCAAGCTTTCTGTTGGAATTGCCAGCTATGAGCTTTACGCCTTTCATTGTTCAACCCCAAAGAATACTAAGCCAAACATATAGCTAATATTTAAACATAGCGGTAAAACGTCGGTGTAGTAAGTAAGCCAGCGTTTCTGAGGCTCAGAAACCTATGGCATCAGAAGCTAATGGTTCTGATGGTGCTCAGGAACTTATTCCTGACACAACAGAAACGCTTAAGCGTTTCCGAGTGCTCAGAAGCTTTGCTTCTGACATTTCTGACATTGGCCCTGGTGTTCTTGGCAATTTCTGCGGAGAGCGGATATAAAAGGGTTGTCAAAGGTTGTATGCCTCTCTTAGAAATTCTCTGTATTCTTTCAGAACAGTCTTAAAGCTAATCAGGAATTTGCTTTTCTGCGCTTTAACGTTGGAATTCACGAATTTCATCACCTTTCAACCAGTTCTTAATTTCTTCATAACTGTAATAATTTTCTCTTATACCTTGCATTATCTTGGGATTGCTTGATTTATTAACTTTTGTTTTTTCGCCATTGTAAATGAGGAAATTTTCAACAACTGCAAACGCCGTTCTTCTGTTTCCGCTGGCAAAGGGGTGAGTTTGGACAAGCCCTTTAAGCAGGGCAAGTGCTTTGTCGTATAAGTCTCCTTTTGCACAACTTACACATTACTTATTCATCTTCAATTATTCTTGTGATTTCTTCAATTCTTTCTGGATTCAAACTTACCTGCAAGCCGTATGAGGTTGGTTTTGGAATTACAAAACCTTCTTTGATTAATTCTTTCACCGCTTCCTTAGCTTCTCCAACTATGTGCTTGGGTATGCCTTTGGTGAGGTTCTCTACAGCAGTATGCTTGCCTCCGATTATTCGGTGCCTGAATAGTTTTCTGAGAATTATCTTTTTTATGTCCATTTCGTCTTCTATGCGCTTCTGATATTTATGCCTTTATTCACTATACTGAATGTTTAAATATAGAAAAATATATAAACAAGTTATTCTAACTGGATACTACAATGGAAGAAAAACCCTCATTCAGGCTTGTATTTGGAGACTCCCCGATAATCAAAGTTATAGACTTTTTTCTGGAGAACAGGGAGTTTGATTACAGCTTAACGGATATTGCAAAAAATGCAGATATTGGCTGGAGTACTCTGCACGGCTTTTGGAAGGATATTGTAAAGCTTGGCGTTGTTACGAAAACAAGGAAAATTGGACGCGCAGAGCTCTATAAATTGAATATGGACAGCCTGCTTGTGAAGCAGTTAATTGCCCTGGATAACAGCATTTCAAAAAAGTTGCTGCAGGAAGAGATGGAAAGGCAGAAGCTTGAGCTTTCTGCATAGCTAAACTGTTGCCCGCTAATGTTGTTGTAGGTGCAGACGCACCTTCAGGTGATTCACTTGCTGCTACCACGATAGCATAAACAACTACTACTGCAACCACTACTACAACTTTTTTTAGGTTTGCCGTTAGCACATACTTTTTATGGAAAGGTTTATATAACTAATTTACCTGACCTATTCCTATTACTAATGGGGTGGTGGCTATGTTTGAGTTTCTGAAAAGAAGGGGCAGGTTTGATAAGATAGACATATCCGTGCTTGAAGAGGACGGCCTGCAAAAGGCGTTTGAAAGGGCAAGGCATAAGTAAATGCTTAAACGATTGTTTCTGCTTAGGGTTAGCAATAATCGCTGCAGTGGCTTATTGAACACGCTTCCTTGTGGCAGCACAAATCAGAGTCTTGACAGCCGGCTGCGTCGCCATTTCATTCTTTGATTTCCTTTATTGCACCTGATTTTATTGCTGCAATAAAGGTTTTCTTGTGCTCTTTGCGCAAACCGTGCCACATTAAACCGTGAATAATCGCAGCAACGCCGTCGGCATCCAACTCGCCATCCCGAATAATCCTCAGCAAACGATTCCAATGTTTGGCTTCCAAACGGATATTGTGTCTGTAGCCGTCTCCAATCTCGACACAGAAGCCAGAGTCTTTTAAGTATCTCACCGCATAGCTTCCATATGTATCACTGCTTTCTTTTCCTTTCTCCAAATCGTACTCAAATATAGTTTCCGGTCCCATGAGCTATAAAGTATAGAGAAAGGTTTATAAAGATTGCCTGAGTGCTAGTCAATGAGTCGAAATGTCAAACAGTGATTGTCGGCATTGCAAGAGAATTTAATTCTAATATAGTTAGCAATATGTTGAGTGGTCGCCTTCACCTTCATTGTTAGAGGCATCAACTTCTTTTATGGCTGTAGTGGTGCAACGGCAGCACGTAATCCTGTGGCGGTTATGGACCGGGTTCGACTCCCGGCTACGGCCCTCTTAACAGCCCATAGCCATAGCTGTTAGTTTCTGCTGCTGCGATTAAAAGTCGCGGTAGCTTCATGATGTTATTATAAAATATTGCAGCAAAAGCTGCGGAGATAATGAAAATGGAAAATGGAGGGTTTAAACTTGCAATTCCCACGACAGGCCGGTTAGCCCAGGAAGCTCTTGAGTGGCTTGCCAGTCTGGGAGTGCTGGAAACGTTGTGGGTAACTTCAGTAGTGAAAACCATAAATGATTTCAAAAAACTTCCAGAGGAAAAAACTGCAAGAGATGCTGTAAAGCGAATATGGGAAGAAGGGCTTGAAGGTGTAACGCTAAAGTATGATTTGAGAAGTGGGTGGAGGGCTGCGTTTTCTGCAAAGGATGCTGAGATGAGAGGCAATCCAGTTACGGTTTATGGAAGCGAGTCTCCATCAATTAATGGCATACTGCAAGGATTGGGTGATGTGGCAGTAATAGGTTACGATGAGCTTGTCGCTGCAATGGTTCGCTATCTTTACCCAGGTATGAATGTGCCCGAATGGGACAAACTGAATAGTCGGATAGTTCCAAAATCAACTGATGTTCATGTTATAGGTTCAACGAGGATAAGGGACTATGCAGGACTCTTTCTGATGGTGGGTGAATCAGTGGATGTAAACGCAGATTATTTGCTAGGCATCCGGTCAGGCAGAACACCTGTATACGTTAAAGGGCAGAACGAAGGTTTACTTTATTATCTTCTGGGTAATGATGTTGATGGAAGAGCAACTGAACATGTTGAGCAAGCGGCAAGGGACGATAAGACTTTTTGCTTTGATTTAGTCAGGTCTGGCAGCACTGTAGAGAGAGAGAGCGACTAAAACTGGTAGGCAACCCGTTATTAGTTACTATGTCTGTAATAGCTGTAGACCTTGCTAAGTACAGTGCCAATCCAGACCTTCAGCAGGTTGTCAATAATCTCAACCCGGGTGAAGCATCAGAAGATTATGGCGAAGGCATCCCAAGATGGGAAACTGGATTGAGAGAGAAATTAGGCCATTCATGGTTAAAAGTCGTATAGCTTTTTCTGGTCTAAAGAACCACCAGTCAAAGACTGGTGGGATTTACTTGTAATATTTGCATAGACTGGTGGTTCTTAGTGCTCAGAATTTTCCATCAGTCTATTATTGATAGCAAGCTTCGCTTGCTTTCGACTTCACAAGCTGGAAAATTCTGACATTTTATTATACGCATGGAAAAGCTTATTAAATGCAATTAATAGAGACTGAATAGAGAATGTGCAATATGGAACTCAATAACGCCCGCGGAACAAGGGACATCTCAGGGGAGGATGCCATCCTGAGGGAAAGGGTAGTTGACACTCTGAAGGGCGTGTTTGAGCTTTACGGCTACAACCCGCTTGAGACGCCAATGCTTGAGAGGTATGAGACGCTTTCTTCAAAGTATGCGGGAGGGGAGGAAATACTGAAGGAGGTGTTCAGGCTTCGCGACCAGGGAAACCGCGAGCTTGCCCTGAGGTATGACCTGACTGTGCCCCTTGCAAGGTTCATAGCCTCCAATCAGAATTTAAAGATGCCGTTCAAGAGGTATGCCCTAGGCAGTGTATTCAGGGACGGGCCGCTTAAGGCAGGAAGATACCGCGAGTTCACGCAATGCGATGCTGACGTTGTTGGAAGCAGCAACCTGGCATCAGATGCTGAGATGATAAGGATAGCGCTTGCAGTGTTTGAAAAACTGGGCCTGAATGTTATTGCGAAAGTAAATAACAGGAAGGTTCTTGACGCACTTCTGGAAAAAGCAGGAGTGAAGGAGGAAGATGTCGGGACTGTCATGCTCAGCATTGACAAGCTGGAAAAATTCGGGAAAGAGGCGGTTGAGAAAGAACTGGCAGGCAAGGGAATAAACGCTTCTGTTATTGAAAAATTAATGGTATACCTTTCAATTGAAGGAACAAATAAACAAAAAATCGGGAAATTAAAGGAAACAATCGGTGAAACCACCGGCTTGAATGAAATTGCAGAGGTTCTTAAAGCATCTGGCAGTAAAAATGTTGAGTTTGACGTTTCGCTAGCGCGAGGCCTTGCCTATTACACAGGCACTGTATTTGAGGTGTTTCTTAAGGGGTCGGAAATCAAGTCTTCAGTTGCAGCAGGCGGAAGATACGACAAAATGATTGGCAATTTTTTAAGTGAAACGCGCGATTACCCTGCTGTGGGCATATCTTTCGGCTTGGATGTTATTGCAGATTCAATAAAGCTGGAGAGCGAAGAGCGGGGTGCAAGGAGCGTTGTCAAGGCATTGGTTATTTCAATAGGCGAGGAGCGCATTGCCTCCGAAGTTGTTGAAATGCTTAGAAACAACGCAGTAAACTGCGACACAGACTACACCGGAAAAGTCGGGAGGGCTATTGAGTATGCAGACAGTTACAAAATACCTTATGTTATTTTTGTGGGTGAGAAGGAAGTGAAAGCCAACAAGGTTAAAGTGAGAAATATGGTGAGCGGAGAGGAAAAAATGGTTTCTGTGAGCAGAGTAGCAGCTTCTGTTAAATAGTTTGGGGGTTAAGTCAACTGTCGCTTGTTTTCGTTGCTGTCTGCACTTTCCTTATTTCCTGCCCCCTTAACTTTGCGAAGGGAGGAGGAAATAAGCAGGAGTGTGGGAAGCATCAGGCATAGCATAAGTTAGCTTAACCAGTTTTAGTCAAAACCTCGCATCCGGAGTCTGTCACCAGGATTGTGTGTTCTGCTTGGCTTACAAGCCCGCGCGCCTTTTCCACGAGTGGGGGAAAGCCTTGGATTGAGTTAAGCTGCTGCAGCTGCCTCAATGCCAGTTCCACTTTTATTGCAGGAAATTTCTTCATCAGCCAGCGCTTAGCAAAAGGCATGTTTTGGTAAGTCTCGATTTGTTCCAATATCTTGCGGGCAGTCATGTCCCTTAGAGGCTTGTGGGAAATCTGCATGAAAACCTCTGCGTTCGTTCCCTCCACTATGATGCCCTCTCCTGTAGTCGCAAAAGGCTCTATGGCAATTATCTGGCCAGAGGCCAGTTCGGTGTGGTCGTTGTTGTTAAAATTGGGTATTGTGGGTTTTGTGTGCAGTTCAAACTGCGCAATGCCGTGGCCCGAAAGGTTCCTTATCGGAGAGAATCCTGCTGCTGTAATTTCTGAATGTATCGCTGCCCCTATCTCCGACAATTTAACACCGGGCTTAACTATTTTGATAGCTGCATTTAAAGCGTTTCTTGAGGCTTTAACCAACTCGGCATTGTTACCGGATAAGTCAACAGTAGCTGCCGTATCACCTGGAATCCCGTCAATATGAGCCCCTACATCCAGTTTTGCAACCTGGCGGTCCAGAATTGTGCTGTCTTCATTAGGGCAGCAGTAATGCGCAGCAACGTAATCCAGGGATATTTGTGCAGGGAAAGCCGGCTTTGCACCCAACTCAACAATCTTGCTGTCAACAGCATCGCAAACCTCTATTACAGCAGCGCCTTTTTTGATTAGAGCGACTCCAAAGTCAAGCGCAGCTCCGGAGATGCTGCAGGCCTTCCTCCACTTTTCAGTCTCTTCTGCCATAAAAGAATGCAACCATGATTGATTTATAAAATTGTTGGTAGAATAAACTTTTATTGCTTTTTTGACATCTCACTATATCCGCACTTGCCGCAGCTAACCCTGTCCTTGTGGGCTGCCATGAAACAGCCTGGCCCGCATTTTGGGCATGAAGCGTTTTTTCTTGCAAGCTTGTCCTTTGAATCGTAAAGCTTCCACACCTGACTCGGCTTTTTTGGCTTCTTTTGTTTTTTTGCCATTATTTAGCAGCCTCTTTCTTTTCCTTAACCTGCCCCTCTTTTTTAGCCGGAGCTGCTGCATCGGCAGGTTTTTCTGCTTCCTCCTTCTTTTCTTTCCTTGGAGAATTGCGGTTTTTGACTTTTTTAGAAATGTACTTTTCGAGGTCTTCTTTTGTCTCGTATATGTGTGCTGTAACCCTTGCTGCTTTCTGACCAAAATAATTTTTTATGGATATTATCGTTATTAAAGACGCGTCTGATTTCAAGGCATCTGCAATTTTTTTCTTAATTTCAATCCTGCTGGGGGTTGCGGATTCGAAAGAAACCACGCCTTGAAGCTCGGTTCTTGAAAGCAACGGTTGTTCTGCCTTGTTAGAAATTTTTATCTCCAAGAAGCTCACCTTACTTTTATGGCAAAATCGCCGTTTGCCTTGACAGCCATTTTTTTTGCGATTTGAGAATTTTCTACGTCAATAATAGTCACGCGGCCGTTCCAGCTCGTGCTAAAGTCGCTGTTTTTACAGATGGGGCATACGCCTGTTTCAACGAGTATTTTGCATTCTTTGCAAGCCCTTTTCATGCGGCACCCCTGTTTTTTGATTTTTTAAATGCCTTAGCCTTCTTTTCCTCTTTCTTTTGGCCAGTAGCTTTTGGCTTTTCAGGCTCGTTCAGCCACTCCAGCTTTCCAAGCCCTGGCTGGCGCATAGTCAGCCCAAGCTTTGGGTTCGCAACGTCCTTGTAGCTTATTGCTATAATCCTTGCCCTGCACACGTCATTAACCTTCAAAGAGCGGCCTGACTCTTTTCCGATAAGAACCTTGTCCTTGCTGAAACTAACGAAATCGTCCATTGTCTGCGAGATGTGAATCATGCCGTCAATTGCGCCAAGGTTCAGGAACGCCCCAAAGTCTGCTATGTCCCTCACCTTTCCGGCAACAATCTCCTGAAGTTCAGGCTTTAGCACCAGCAGTTCAAAATTGCACTTGTAAAAAGCAGCGCCGTCGCCGGGGATGATAACGCCTTCCTTCACATCCAGAAGCTTTGACACGCTTATAACAATCCCCAACTCTTTTGAGATATACCCCTCAAACTGTTTCCCAAGCATTTCTATTATGGCATCATCCACGGGAAGGTTAAATATTGACGGCGGAACACGCACGTGGTCTTCAACCTGAACGCGGTAAAACATTTTTCACTCACAAATTTGCAGATATTGCTTTTGCCTCAAAATGATAAGGCCGCATTTTGCCTGCAGCGCCCTCTTCAACTCTCTATCCTGAGTCGCCACAAGGCTTTTTTTATCAGCAATATCCAGTATGGCGTCATCGGCCCTTTTAAATACTTTTCTATAATTTTTTAAGACCCTCACCCCGTATTTTCGCAATAGCTGCAGCGCCAATTTTGCAGCTTTCTTATCCCTGCCGCCGCTTCTTCCGCTCGCAATAATCTTCTTTAATTCAGCTATTGTTTCGGCAACCACAACCAGTTCGTAATTAAAATCACAAACCCTCCTGATTTCCGAGAATATATCTACCCTAAACTGCGCAGGAATGAGCAAAAAGTTTGTATCCAGTATTATTTTCGTCTTCATACAATAAGGACGCCGCTGTTAGTTTAAATATGTTTGCCGCTTTCGGGCTCTGTTGAAAAAGTCAATTTTGCCTGTTTTGCTGCTGTCGCTTCTTCCTCCAAAGTTCCTTCTCCCCTCTAACAAGTTAAGGGGAGAAGGAAAAAAGGCAAGGGCGAATAAGCAAACAGGCAAGACTTTCAACAATGCCCCGCTTTCGGTAATTTCAAGTTAAGTGTGAAAGCTTACACGGCTTTGCATGCTTAGGCACGCTCAGCTGGGCAACACGCAGAAGTTGGCTTTACCGCCCTTTCCTGATGAAAAAAGCTCTATAAACTGACGCTGCAGCTAAACCTCAACGAACTGCAGGAGATTCCTGTCCTTTATCTCTTTCTTAACAGCTGTCTTGATGCCCTTTTGTTTCATAAGGGTGTTGAGAAACTTGGTTGCAGTTCGCTTCGTGAGGACCTTGTCAATTGCCGCAGCAAGCCTTTCTGGGCTTTTAAGGGTGGAGCTCCTTAAAAGCTCAATCATAAGCCCTTCATTAGCCCTCTTGCCGAAAAGCTTTTTTGCAACGTCCTGCGCAAACAAATCCTTTATGAACTGCTCTCGGGCAGCGTATGTCAGCGCCCTGTAATCATGGTCCTTACCTATTAATTTAGCTGTGTAGCTCGGGCTTGAAAGCAGCACAAACTTGACCAGTTGCAGGGTTCTCATCGTGTTGTTGCTGTAGTATTGCTTGTCAAGCTGATTTACGAACTCAAAAAGCACCTTGTCAAAGCTTATCACGTTAACGCCTTCAAGCCTAATGCCGGGAATAGTTGTAATAAGGAACTTTTCATACTCTCTGTCTTCACCAATGTGCTCCTTTATCACCTGCCTTATTTTCCTGGTTACACCGCTGCTCTCAAACTTTCTCATCAAATCAGAAGACTTTGTGGCGATTGAGCCTGAAACGTAACAGGCAACTTCGACGTGGGCAATCTTCGGCTGCACGTCCTGTTTGATGGCAATCATGTCAATAACACGCTTGCCTGCATTAATGTCTTTGATAGTGAAGAAACCCTTCCTGTTCAGCCACAGCTCAACCACTTCCTTCTCAGGACCCATAAAACCCACTAATAAACAAGGATATCAGGGGCATTTATAATAATTGCTGTGTTGTTAAGTCAAGTTGTTAAGTGCCCATCTTTGCCTTATGCTGGCTCTGCCCAAGCTCGCACTTGCGATGCATTAGCATCGCTCGCGTGCTTCCTTGGGTTAGCTTCTCTCCCCTTATTGAGTTAAGGGGAGAGAAGCTAAGTTCGTAGAACCAGAGCCAGCGGGTTGGTAGTTGGAATGTTGACTTTACATGTATGCATGTCGTGTGCAGTTTTAATTCTCAATATTCAGAAATCTGCCGGGAATCTCTTCCTGCATCATCAGGACGACCTTGGCTTCAGGCTGGCCGTCAAAGAATCTGTAATTGCAATGCCTGCCTATTCTTTCTGCAAATCTTTTGATTTCAGCATAAGAAGCAGCATTGCTTTTTTCAAGCCGCTCCCTGCTTGAGCCAAGCCATGAGTAGCTTTTGACCTCCAGAAACATTGGATTGGCGCGCTTGATAAGCCTTGCAAACTTCTCAGCATACTCAGGCAGCATTGTTATACCTCTCATCAGCGTAAGCCTTATTGTTGTTCTTGTTTTCCCTTGTTTTCTGAGGATTTTAAGCACGTCAAGGCTTTTCATAAGCCTCTGCCAGCCGTCTCTGTGCATTGGTTTGCCAATCTGCTTAAACAATTTCTCATTCGGGGCTGACAAAGAAACATAGAGTTGTGTGGGAGGTGTTATCGTGGCAATAGCTTCTGGAAACTGGCCGTTGGTAACAAGAAATGTTGTATGGCCTTGTTTGTGAACTTCCCTAATAAACTCGCCAAGGCGGTGGTAAGCAGTA
This sequence comes from Candidatus Woesearchaeota archaeon, assembly GCA_018303115.1. Classification (GTDB taxonomy): domain Archaea; phylum Nanobdellota; class Nanobdellia; order Woesearchaeales; family UBA10216; genus UBA492. The sequence goes on from JAGVYT010000044.1 coordinate 28,144, forward strand.
CTTTCCCCATTCAGCGAGATTGCGAAGTGAATTGGCTTCCTGCTTTCCCCCCATTTTTTCAGGTTGACGTTCGGGTGGCCCCCAAACCCTGCGACAAGTGCTTTCTGCGCTTCAATAGCATTGTCAACAAGCTCTTTCGGATTGTCCAGTTTTCCAAAGGGCGAGTTGTTCCTCTTCCTCCAGCAGAAAATACAGTCAAGGTCGCAGAAGTTAACAGCAACAGACATCTGTATGCAGCGATGGCTCTGGATGCCGTAGAATCGCTGCTTGTAACAGCTCCCTCCAGATGCGATGCTTTTAGACGTATAAAGACAGGTTTTGCAGGCAGAATGCTCGCCTATAAACTTATAGCCTTGCTTCTGGAGAAGCCTTTTGTAAGCAGCATCCATAAACAAAAATAACTGGCAAGCGTATAAATTATTTTTTATTGAAAACCGCTTTTAACCGAAAAGTATTAATATAGGCAGCTTCAAAGAAGCTTCAACAGTTATTAAAAAAGGGGTTGTTTGTTGAAAACAAAGAATTTGCTGCTGTTTTCTGCACTTTTTTTCCTGTTGTCCTTGGCTTCCGCCCATGCAGCGGTTTACGCGCAGACGCAAACAGGAACCGTGACGATACCAGGCCAGCAGTACTTTAACATTTCAAACGGGACTGAAAGCGATGCAAGCGGGCACGTGTTTTACGACAACCGCTCAGGCATCACGTTAGACTTTGACACTTCAGGCATGTATGGCTTCTTCAATGCCACGACAAACACCATAGACGGACTGGGCCCAAACCTGAACCTTAACAAAACATACAAGGTGCCTAACGCAAGCGACACCTCAACATGGGGGGATACCTTCTACGTGGACCAGACCTTCCCGCTATACCAAGACGGCGACGGGCTGATGGTAAGGCTTGCAAACAACACATATGCAGCGTTTGTTGTCATGGAAATACAAATGGACGGCACGGCAGCTATGAACATAACAGTTGACTATTATTACAACGCAAACGGCTCAAACCTGTTCTCAGACAAGCCCACTACAGGATGCGGACAGCACCAAACCGAGCAGGCATGCTATGATTCTGCCAAGACAGGGGCGTCATGCTACTGGGACAGCTGGCTTAGCATGTGTAACGAGGCGGGCAGTTCTGGAGGCGGAGGCGCAGGAGGCCCAGTCAGCGGAGGAGCGGGATTTGTTGACTGCGCGAAGTTTGACAACAACCAGAAGGCATGCGGAAACATCACTGTTTGCAGCTATGCCAACAGCCTGTGCGACCCAACGCCTGGCGGGGGATTCAGCACGCAAGTAGGACTTAACTGCTCAGTTTTCAATAACCAGTCGCTGTGCGACAACCAGCCGCACTCAAATCCATTGTGCTCATGGGATGGCGCATCATGCCTGACGAACAACACAAAAACTGCCAGTGATACGGTTCAACCAGTGTTTTCCACCTGCAACCTGGCACCAACACAGGCAGAGTGCAATAATCTCACAACAGAAGCATACATGCCTTGCGAGTGGGACGTCTCAACAAGCAAGTGCTTCACTATTCTTAACTCAGTCTACGGCGGAGCTGCTTTCGGAGACATATTCGATATCACTACAAAATCTGCCTGCGAGGCAGTCGGAGGAACGTGGAAAACAGAAACTTATTCATATACCAACTCGTATGGTCAGGTCCAGACATCTACCGACAGCTGGTGTGAGCCCTCCTTTGCAGACTATTCAAAGGAAACCTGCGCTGACTCGTGCTGGGCATGCGAAAGAAAGCCTGACGGCACAAACTGGGGAACAGGGGCTTCTGCCGTTTCAGCTGCTAAGGAAGCGTGTTTGAACTCTTCAGTCGGCTATTGCGAATTTTACCAGGATTCTTATGCAGTTAACGGGCTTGGATGGTGCGAGCCTTCCTCAAAAGTGAGCTTTGGATTCATGGACTGCTCATCAAACTGCTTCGGCTGCTTCAGCAATGCAACATGCGCAGCAAGCGCTGCAACTTGCGTATGGACATCCGACCAGTTTGGCTTCGATATTGACGGAAACAGCTCGTTTGACAACCAGACAGACGGCTTCTGCGACCCGACAGCGCTTGCAGCCAAGAAGGATTGCAGCCAGAACTGCTTTGCCTGCTCTACAAACGCCTCCTGCGCAGGAAGTGCTGCAAATGTCAGCGAGGGCGGGTGCACGTGGAACAGCCAGAACTATTACTGCACAAACACGTCAGCCACTCCCCTTGAGATTTGTTTCCTGTCAGGAGATGAGGACGGAAACGGGTTATATGATTGCGCTGACCCTGCCTGTGCGCAGGAACCTTCCTGCGGCTTCGGCTCAGGAGGCAACCAAAACCTTGGGATGGGCAACATAGACCCGTGGCTATGCATACAGCACGACAACGACGCGGCAGGATGCACCGGACAAACTGGACCTGCAGGAACGCCGCTTGCTAGCGAGAACATATGCTACTACCACCCGGCGCCAGACGGCTCAGGGAACTGGTGCGACCCTATATTTAACCAGGAAGCTTCTGGAGGGATGAATATGGACGCTCCTCCAGTAATAATTGGCATTGACCAGCCAGGGGATGTTGCAGACCCATGGCTTGACATTGTCGGCTTTGGCTTACACGACTCTCCGGAATCGTTTGACATAGGAATTGCTGTATCAAACATGAGCAATTTCACCGGCTGCTACAAAAGCAACCCGAACACTTACAACTTCTCCGGCAGATATTACCGCTACATTGACGTTGACGGCAACACAACAAACAGCTGCAACCCCGACGATGACAGCACTATAAAGGGATTTGAATACAAGTTCATCCACACGGCAAACAATAACGAAAGCAACTCCTCAATATACCCGTTCTACAACGCCACTTTTGACAACAAGCTCGCTTACAAGTGCGTCTCAGAAAACTGGGTTCCCTACTCGGCCAAGCTCAACTCAATGCCTGAAGGGTGCTCGTTTTCGGACGGAGCCCTGTTCAGCGGAGTGGACATACTTATAATCAAAAAGTCAGACATTGGCAGCCCGAAAGTGCCTGTAAGGATATACGTTGCAACGCACAACGGCAGCAATTCAACACTGGACAGCGCAGGACCAGCGTATTACACGCCAGGAAGCATTGACTTCAAATTCGAGGACTGCTCTGCCACAGGCCAGGACTTTGACGGGGACGGCCTGAAGGCGGAGAACGACCCTGACTGCCAGAAGTTCATAAAGCTCGGCTACATCCCGTTTGAAGGCGGCCCGCAATGCAATGACGGCAAGGACAACGACGGCAACGGCCTTACAGACTGCAATGACTTCAGCTGCAAGTACGACCCCTACTCGGGCTGCGGGTTTGCGCTAACCTGTGACACGAACGACAAGAGCGCTCCAAGTGTAAAGTGGCACGAAGTAAACGCGCTGGTGGACTCTGCCCATGTAGCGTTTGACTCAAACGAGCCGGCAAACGGAACCCTGCTATTCTACAACCTCAGCAGCGCCTGCACCTCGCTCAACGCAACGCTGAGGGACACGGGACTCATGGACAGCTTTACAGACAACGACTACAAGATGTGGCATGACACGGAGATAGACGCAGGCAGCATCGGATTTAACCTGGACCCAGGCACCAATTACTTTTACAAATACAAGATGTGCGACCTGTGCGGAAACTGCATTGTAAGCCAGTGCGGCAACTTCACAACCGCATCCTCGTTCAAGAGCTTCATCTTCAAGCCAGTGCTTCCAGAAAACATTACGATGAGCATCCCGAACCTGAGCATAATAAATAACACCTTCGCCTACGGAAAGAAGCTCAACCAGTCCCAGACAAAGAACCTCGAAATAACCGTTAACGATACCTTCCACGACTACGGCATAACAATGCAGAACTGCACCGTGACAGAGGCGTTTGACGTGAATCTTTCCAACGCTTTCGTCTACAACGAGTCAACAAAAGCGACAGGCATGGATACCGACAAGTGGAACGAGGTATCGCAGGAGCTGGGGTGCAAAAACATAAAGGTAAAGATTCCAACCTCATCAACAGCCAACCAGCTGTGGCACTGCGATGACGATAATGTCAGCAACTGCTACCAGGTGGACAGCTCAGAACTGGTTACCTGCACATTTGACTCAATTTCTGCAGAATGCTCAATATCAGTTGCGCAGGGGCTTGGCTTCTCACTTTACGAGCCAAGGAGCTCAGGCGGCGGAGGCGGCACCTCATCATCATCAACCGGTGGCGGTGGAGGCGGAGGTGGAGGCGGAGGAACTGCTGCTGCAACAAGCACGCTTGCATCAAAAGTCTCAAAGGTTTGGGACGTGATTGCTGCAGACGAGTTGAAACTCCTTACCGTAAATAGCGAAAAGATAAGCGTCTCGCTTCTGACATTCTCACTCTCCAATGAAGTAACTAATGCAGAAGTGACTTTAGGCACTCTTACAGAGCTGCCCTCTGCCGTAAAGCCGACCGGGCTTCCGGTTTACCAAAACCTGCAAGTTATTCACGCAAAAATCCCAAGCAGTTACGTAGCGTCTGTGAGCGTAGAATTTGAGGTAACGCTTGACTGGCTCTCAACCAATGACGTTGAAGCAAGCCAAATCGCACTTTACAGGTATGACGAGACAGCAGAAAAATGGGATGAGCTGGCGACTACGCACTTAAGAAGCGATGCTGAGAAAGCGTATTATTCGGCAAAATCGCCGGGGCTCAGCTACTTTGCCGTTGCAGCAAAAGCAAAGAAAGAGTCCCAGGCAGAGCCTGAAGTGACTGCTGCACCAACAACCGGAGCTGTAGTTGAAGAGCCTCCAAAAGTGGTTGCAGAAGCGCCTCGGAAGCAGGGCCTGCCATCGTGGTGGGTATATGCTGCGCTGACAGCGGTTGTAATAATCGTGGCAGCAGCCATAGTGTCGTATGAAAAGAGGAAGCATTCAAAGCCAAAGAATCCTGAAATATAAGCTTTCTGAATATAGTGTCTTTATGAATCTCTGCTAAATCTCTATTGCCGCATCTGCTTAACTAATTTTCCCTCTTACTGACTAAGATGAGGAGGAGGGAAAATTGACATGCCAAAGAAGAAGGAACCAGGACGTTTTAATTGAAGCCCAATCGCAGCAAAAGTTTTTATATTCTCACGCCTTCAGCTTAAGCATGGATGTCATGGCAACCATAAGAAAGATACAATCTAAGGATAATTTTATGCGCTGGAAAGACGTGAACGAGGATGCCTGCCTCACAAGCGCGTTTTCCATGTATTCTGAAGGGGAAAAACGGGAGTGGCTCGCAAGCTACTACAACTGCAAAAGCGAAAAAATGACTACTTTCTCCCTGAACAATGAAAAGGGGCATGAAGAGGCGTTTAAGAAGGAAAAGGACATCCCAAAGCTAAAGCTGTTTGAAGTCAAGATTAATGATGACAAGGCTGTGGAGGCGGCAAACAAGATTCTGCATGCCAACTACCCGGGAGAAAAGGTGCAGCGCACCATCATGGTGCTGCAAAAGCTTGAAACCGAGCCGCTGTGGAACGTAACGTTCATAACCGCAACACTAAAAGTCGTCAACATAAAGCTGTCAGCAATAAACGCAAAAAAAATCTCGCACAGCATGTCAAACATTTCTGATTTCATGCAGAGAAAATAGGGTGATGTAAAGTTATGTGAGGGCTGTTGTTCTTTCTGCCTCCTATTCTTTTCTCTCCCCTTAACTTGCGCAGGGGAGAAGAAAAGAAGCTAAGCAGCTTGGCACAGCAAACACGAAATAGTTTACTTTACCAGCAAATAGAAAGATTTATATAAGCAGCGTATTACATATGTAATACCGAGATGTTATTAAAATGCCAATTGCAAAAATAAGAAAGTCCGGAAACAGCACTGTTCTAGTATTGCCTCCTGAAATTCTAAAAGAAAGAAACATACACATAGGAGAGAGTGTGGAATATCAGATATTTAAGACAGTGAACTTGAAAAAAATGTTCGGACAGGGCAAGAAATTAAAGCTTGACACACAAAAGATAAAGGATGAGTTAAGGAAGGAATGGTGATTTTTCTAGATACTTATGCGATTATAGAAATAGATTTGGGTAACCGCAATTACAAAGAATATGCTTTAGAATCGATAAAAACCATGACAACAGTTTTCAATCTAGTAGAAGCGTATTTTGTTTATTATAAGAGATTCGGAGAAAAAGAAGCCAATAGACTAAACCGAAATGTTAAACAGATAGTAATTCCGATAGATGACTCTATAATAAAAGGGGCAGTTAAATTCAAATTAACGCATTCTAAAAGAAGATTCAGTTTTGCAGATGCCATCGGCTATGTAACCGCCAGAAAATACAATGCCCAATTCTTGACAGGCGACTACATGTTTAAAGGCATGGAAGGCGTGGAATTTGTCAAATAAAAGTTAAGCTAAAAGATACGATACATCTTTATTTAAGTCTTCAGGTAAGGACTGCAATCTTGCAATCACCCCGTCTATTCCCCTGAGAAGAAGCTTCATGTATGGATGCTAAAGTGGGTAAACAGTGATTATTTTCTCGCAGTAGTAACTCTTTGCAAACTATATTTTAGAGTTGCGGCTAATTTAAATACAAGTAAATCAAAAAATTAACGCGATGATAAGCTACGCCACGGTAAGGAAGAACAAGACTCTTTCTCAGGTTATTGAAAAGGAAGAAAGCGAAGCTGAAGAAGAAAAGGCAGAGTAAACTGTTTTGTGTCTGCTGCGCTGATTGAGAAAAAGCATTAAGTTCCGATAAACTTCTCGAGGATTTCCACTGCCTCGCGCTTTGTGTCCTCCTCTGACTTTGGCTCGTTGGTGTCAATATACTCAACTTTTGAGCCGTGCTGCTCAAACAATCTGCGAAGCCACTCTGAGGAATAGCGCTCATCAAGCTTGCGCTGGAAAGCAAGGTTGTCAAAGATGGAGTAGTCCTTCTTTGTTCTCAGGCCAAGCCTCTTAACAACCGTGTCAGGGGATACTTTTGCAATCAGCAGCAGGGAAGGGGCGTTCTGAACGGCAAGCCTGTTGCCAGGAAGCTTAAGCAGCTCGCTGAGCTGGATGCGCTCCTGCACGGGCTGGTAAACAATCGAGCTTGTCAGCCCCCGCTCCTGGAAAATATACTTTCCAGCCTTCACAGCAGGAATAATAACTCGCCTATACAATATCTCGCGGTCAAGGGAAAAGGCCTGTGCAAGCGACCACGCAGAGTATCTTCTTTCGCTTGTGCGGACAAGCTCCTCCCTTATCGCCTTGCCAACATAGCAGAAAGTCGGCTCACACGACAGTATCACCTCTGCTTTTTCAATCTCTTCAACTGAAGGAAAATCGTTTTTATCGCGGCAGTAATTCCTGATATCAAGGATGCTCATAGCCTTTCTCTCAGCCCATTCTGCCAAACCGTCAACAATAGTCCCCTTTCCAGAGCCGTCCAGCCCATCAACCATGACAAATTTGTGTTTCATACGTTAATCTCCCTGCCTCCAAGCTTTGCTAGCTGCTTCTGAGTTTCAAGCTCGCCCCTTAAGCGGCCAAGCGAATCCCTCCTGTCCAGAAAAACGTAGCGCATGTAGTGAGCAAAAACCGGGTGCACTTTCCTAATCTGCTCAAACATATCCTGCGCAATGCGCCTGTAGGATGCGTGGCCCTGCGGCATGCTCCTTAATTCGATTAAATGAAAGGCTTCTCGCAGGTTAAGGACAAACAAGCACCTTATCCTGTAAGCAAAAGGCACTACATACTGGGCTTCATTAGGAAATTTTGGATATACTTTGTTGTAAAAATCAGCAGCTGCCTTCATGCACTCATGGAATTTTTCCTCAAAACCGGCTTCAGCCAGTTCAGGGGGTGTATCGTAGCCATTGACGACAGTAAGAGGCTGCGCAATTTGGGTCAGCATTCTGTGCCTCTGCAAATCACGGTAAGCGCCGTAATCGGAAAGTATGTCAAAAGTGTAATACGCCGTTTCAGCCGCCCTCATAGGCTTCTCTCTTCTGTTGCTTCTTTTCCCAATGTAAGCGTCTATAACTTTCAGCCTTTCCTCTGAAGTCATTTTTCTAACTTTTTTCCTTATAAGCTTCATCGGAAGGGTTGAAAAGGAATATAGTGCAGCAGCAACAACCTTTTCCTCTGCACTTTTATCATAGTCAACTAATGTCACTGTTCCTGATTTTTTATGGGCTTCATTTTCAAAAGTTACCGCGGCAAGGTTTTGCATGCCTTTCATGGTTTCAGTGTAGTATTCAGAAGGGGCAGAGCGCTTCACAAGGCTTGGAATCACCTTGGAAAGCTCTTCGTGCATCAGTTTCCCTATGCTGCGCACTTCCTCAAGCTCGTCAGACATAAGTTTGGTGATGAGATATTCAAATCCCCTGCCGTTTGCAGTAATACCGACATTTGTAAGCGTGGAAGCAGGCATGTAATAGCGCAGAACATCCAGGGCCTTGGCCTTTACAGCAGCCTCGTATGCCTTTTTAGCGCGAGTTAGTTCTCTTTCGTCTGTTACGTCTGTTATTTTCTTTCCAAACAAGTCAAATTCCCCAATAGGCCAATGCTTTTTTACAAACTTCTTCATAGGTTCAATCTGCCCTTCATACGTGTTAAGCAGCAGCTCATTCACTTTTATATACCCGTCAGCAAATTCTGACTGCATAAGCCTTGGCTCGCGAAGAAACTTTGCCTTGTCATAAACAACATACCTTGTTGACTTCTCCAGAGGGGAAGTTAGGCGAGCACTCTCAAGGCGCTTTGTGGCAATGTTTGAGACGTCCTCGCAGGCGACATGCGCCATCCCCAACTCCCCAACTGAATCATCGCCAAATCCGATAAGTATTCTTTGGAAAAAGTCGCGGGCATTGGCAAGCGCTGCAGCAAAGCCAATGTCGCCGCCGCTTCCAAGGCTGTCAAGTATTTCCTGGAAGCCTGAATCAGGGTCTTTAACCAGCTTCAGAAAATTCCTTCTCAGGCTATCTGCGGAACGGCTGTATTTTGAGAAAAGAACGGCAACGACCTCCTCCGGAACGCGGCCTGTAAAAGCGTAAATTGGCCTGTCAACATTGGTAAAGTACGGCTCTAAAATCTTCCTTTCCTCCCCAGTGAATTCCTCAGCGATTATGCTCACCTTATCGTTATTTTATTTCCCACGCTGCATCCAAGCGTCTCGGCAGCAGAGCCCTGCTTTACTGACAGTTCCAGGGTGTTTTTGCTGCCTTCAATGACAAACAGCTCCACATCGACAGCCTCAGCATAAGTAGAGCGGAACTTTAAATTGTTTTTGAAATTACTGCAGGAAACCTCATAGCTTCCTTTGCTTTCTGCTTGAGGAATGTTGGTGATTACGTTGCCATAATGGTCTATTAAAACAATTTCGCCGTTCCCGTCTACCGCAGCGATTTCTAATTTTTGCAGTTGTGACATTCCCACGCCAAGCTCTCCTATACTAACGCCGTTATCAAGCCTTGCAGCAGCAGGGGCAAAAACATCCCTTCCGTGAAAGGTTTTTGAGCCTGAAGAAGTATCCAACTGGACTATGCACTCAATTTTATCAGAACTGGCAGCAGGGTACATTAAGCCGTTGTCAGGGCCAACGAAAAAATAGTTTGCAGTTTTTATAGCTACGGCTTTTCTGCTGCTGCCAACGCCGGGGTCAACAACACAGCAAAAGACAGTCCCTTTTGGAAAAAACGCGCAGTCTTTAAGAAGAATCCACGCACCGCTCCTGACATTATAATGCCCAATATGGTTGTATAAATCAATTATTTCTGCTGCAGGACTAATTGACTTAATGAGCCCTTTCATAACCCCTAAACCATCGCCGTGCTCAAAGTCTGTAAGCAATGCTATCATGAAGCAAAAAGGTTTTGGCAAACATTATAAAGTTTATTCAAATGCCAGCAGGGCAACCATAACCATTATTCCAAGAATAAATGCCATCAGCTGAAGCAGAGACTTCTTTATCTGAATCTCTTTGTGCAGCTCCGGAATCAGGTCAGAGCCTGCAATGTAAATAAAACCGCCAACTGCTAACGGTATTAGGAAAGTAGTGATGTTTCCTATTTGAGTGCTCAAAAGCAGGGCTACTAAAGCACCTACAACCGCTGTAAGAGCTGTGATAAAGTTGAAAAACAATGCCTTGCCCTTCGTAAAGCCGCCGTGAAGCAGCACCCCAAAATCCCCGATTTCCTGCGGTATTTCGTGAACAAAAACTGCAATTGTTGTAGCTACCCCTACAGGCAGGCTCAATAGATAGCTAGCCCCTATTATCAGCCCGTCTATGAAATTATGAAAAGCGTCTCCAACAAGGTTGGTAATTGCAAAAGAGTGTATTTGCTCCTTAGTGTGGGGGTAATGATAGTGGTGCCAGTGAACAACCTTCTCAAGAATGAAAAAAACAACAACGCCCAATAGGATATACAATGATATCACAAGGCTAAAACCCAGCTCTTCAACAATCTGCGGAAGCAGGTGGATAAACGCGTCTCCAAACAAGGCGCCTGCGGAAAAGCTCACAAGGTAAAGGATGATTTTTTTGAGCTTTTCAGCTTTTATTGAAAGCGTCAGGATTCCTGCAAAAGAAATCAGGCTTACTATGAAAACACTCAGCAAGGAATAAACCCAAACATTCAGCATTCTTTATGTTTAGCCTATTATACTATTTAAAGGTAACTGCCTAACTGGGTTAGATGAAAAAGTCTATGCTGTTTCTCTGTCTTGGCTTGCTTAACCTGTTTTCACTCCTCCTGACAAAGATAAGGAGGAGTGAAAACAGAGGAATGCACAGCTAAGGATAAGCTGATGGCATAGACTTTCATCAGAGCCTGTTGTTGCGGCATTGCCCCGAATCCTGTTCGTGTAGCTACTGAATACCATCAAACCTGTTCTCCAAAACTTCTATGAGCACTCTATGGCTCACATACGGCAGAGCAGGAGGGAGGAAGTAAAAAGGAAGGGGTAAACATGCGAGAAAGCAGTTTTGATGCTTAACTTGACATTACCCTGCCCAATAACCAACTAAAGCTTGCAGTTGTAATGTTTGTTTCTTGCGCAAACTATATAAAAACAGCAGAGAGCCTGAAGCATATGATACTGGGCCTCACAGGAACCAACGCCTCTGGAAAGAGCACGGTTGCAAAATATTTTGTAAAGAAAGGATTTGCATATTATTCGCTTTCTGACGAATTAAGAGCGCTTCTTAAGAAAAGGAAAATTCCTGCTACAAGGGAGAATCTGATAGAAGCAGGAAAACACTACAGGGAGAGGTATGGAAATGGTTATTTAGCCGCTGTTGTTGCCAAAAAAATCGGGAAAAAAAAAGCGGTAGTTGACAGCATCAGAAACCTTGGAGAGGTTGCTGAATTAAGAAAAATTAAAGGCTTTATTCTGATAGCAGTTGATGCGCCTGTCAAAATGCGCTTTGAACGCGCCAGAAAAAGGATGAGCAGGCGCGACCAGAAAACTTTTTTTGAATTTACAGCGAAAGAGAAGGAAGAGCTTCACGGGAAAGGCGCAGGGCAGCAGATTGCGGCGTGCATGAAAAAAGCGGACTTTAAGATAAACAACAACTTGAGCTTAGGAAATCTTTATAAAAAAATGGAGGCTACGCTGAGGAAAATTGGCAAGAAAGCCAATCATGCTTGAGCACATTCAGCACAAGGGAAAAATGATTCTCAGCGATAAGAGCATAAGAGAGGAAATTGCGAAAGGCAGCATAGTCATCACGCCTTACCACCCTGACTGCGTGCAGCCTTCCAGCATAGACGTGCATCTGGGCAACAGGTTTCTTATTTTCAACAGGGTGCAGCACGCAGTCATAAACCTGAAAGAAAAGCAGGATGGCCTGATGAAAATGGTTGAAGTGAAAGAAAACGAGCCGTTCATACTCCACCCTGGCGAGTTCGTTCTCGGAAGCACAGTGGAAAGCGTGAAGATGCCCCTTGACATTGCCGGAAGGATAGAGGGAAAAAGCTCGCTAGGAAGGCTCGGGCTGCTTATCCACTCAACCGCAGGATACATAGATGCCGGGTGGAAGGGAAGCCTCACACTGGAGCTAAGCAACGTCTCCCCCCTGCCTATAACCCTCTATCCGAACATGAAGATAGGGCAGATTTCCTTCCAGAGAATGACCACGCAGGTTGAAAACCCTTACGGCTCAAAAAAGCTGGGAAGCAAATACCAGGGCCAGGAAGGGCCAGGGGAAAGCAAGTTTTACCAGAACTTTCACACTTGATGAACTTACTTCAAAGATTAACGGATGGAAGAAGCAGTGCAATTAAAACAGTAGATGAACTTGTTAAAAGGCTAGTTGAAGAGAACTGGGAAAGTGCTAAGTTCTTGATGGATAAAAAGTCTTGTAGGCCTTTGCTTAGGTGGGATGGTCTGAAAAAGAGAAGACTTATGTTTGCTGTGGAAGTCGCGTTTACTGTAGAACATTCTAGCGGCGAGCAAATGCAAGTCCGTTATAACAGGGGCTTTGGCTACTTGGAAAGTGAAAATGCGTATGCTATCGTTCATAACCTTACGGACATGAACTCAGAGGAATGGGGCGGGTTATTTTATGCTCAATCAATTCTGGCCTTCTACGAATTTGTAAATCAAGTTATGAGCAAAAAAGCTCAAGCGCTGCAAGCCTATGTTTTTATTGCCCGTGAACATGTACTGAATGCTGCAGAAAAAATCTCAGACGCAAAAAGAATATGCCAACAATGCCAAGATAGAGGTTTTTACATACCACTAAACCAGCCCTTTAGCTAAAAATCACTTCCCTGCCTCGCATTCGCCAATTTTATGCACGAGTATAACAGCACTGCGCACGTAACCATTTTCATGTTTGCCTTGTATGCAGTCTCTACGCCCTGCTTTATTGTTCGCAGCTTTTGCCGTATTTCTTCAGCTTCTGCAAGGCTTTCTGCAGGGATTCTGCACGTTATCTGGGCGAAATCTGCCTTCCCCAGCTCTTCCTCAAGCGTTACATGGAAGAAGTATCCTTTGGACATGCTCTCTTCAAGGGAGTTCATTATGCTTGTGTGCGCCTCATAGATTATATCGATGTGCCTGAAATAGAAGTCCTTGTTTCGCAGTATCTTCTCAAAAAAGCCGCTCAATGCAGCGTTTGCTTTCTTTTTTTCTTCAGCGGTTTTAAGTGCGGGGATAGAATTAAGCAGTGGCGCTGAGTCGTTAATGAGCTGCGCTTGCATGGAGAGTATTTCCTTAAGGTATCTTATGTTGTTTGCCAGCGGCTCGGGAACCTGTTTCAGCATCTGGAGCGTCCTGAGAATGTTGATAGGCTCGTGAAGGCTGTCCTTTCTCAGCAGTATGCTGCTTAGCTGCTCGAGTGCAGGATTGGCTGCCTCAAGCGCCTGTTCTGCAGCTTCTATGTCCTGCTCAGATATGAGGCAGCTTGACAGGTATTCGTATATGCTTGTTGGGGAAACCGGAAGGTTCATTTTTGCCCTTATTTCCCTTACGAATTCTATGCTTTCTATATCTGCAAGCCGCATGTTCAGGTCTGAAAGCCTGTGCACGTAAAGCATCTTAGGCTCTTTTAGGGCAGCAGGCTATTTCGCATCCTCAACTCGTCTTTCCTGCCGCAGTATGGGCATCTCAGATTGTATGAAACCCCTGCCTTATCCATATCTGCCTTGAACTTGTAGTTGCAGTGAAGGCAAACAAGGGCTTCCTTTTGCATGGCTTTTTGCTGCTGTTCCTTTGCTTGGGAAGCCTTGGACTCTGCAGCTTTTACTGCCGGGACGCTCTTTACTGATGAAGCCCCTGTTTCAAACGGTGTTGCAATCGTGCATTGATCACACTTCCTTGTTTTAGAAAGCTGCATAGCTACGCCTCCTTCGCAAATCAAAAATATATTAATATACCTATTTGTATACTAATATATAAATTTATTCTTTTACTTATTTTTCAGACAAAACATAATTTAAAACATAATTTAAGAAAGATATGCAGAGTTATATTTGTGTCATTTCCTAGGCTTCTTCCAGTTGTAAGAACGCAGTCTCTTTGACTTGCCGTAGCCGCAACTGCTGCACGCCCTTTTAGAGAAAT
>JAGVYT010000042.1 GCA_018303115.1 Candidatus Woesearchaeota archaeon
AGATTTATAAAACAATCAAGAACTCCGGATGAACATGAGAGTATCTGATTTAGGAACAATAGTGGTGGAAAGCGTGGAACCACGTGAAATGGTCGACATCACCAGCAAGGTCAAAGGACTTATTCCTGGTAATAATGGAGGCTCACAAGGTTTTTTGCTTCTTTCAGCGGAAGCCATGAGCAGGGTAATGATTGCTGACACTGGAACCAGATATAACGCTTCAAACGGCATCCTCGGTTCACTGGCATTAGGCATTCATCTTACATTGCCCCTGGCTGATGGGAGGCTGAAGCTGGGTGAAGGCCAATCGGTATTCTACGTTGAGTTAAGCGGTCCAAGAAGGGCCGAAGTATCTGTCTACGGCCATTTCTCGTAAGGTTTATAAAGCCGCTGAATTTGCTTCTTTTGAGTAATATGGGCAAGAAGAACAGCAATGGCAGGGTGGAAAAATTAGTTCCAGACACTTCAGTAATATAGGATTTCTCGGTTTGGAAGAGATTGAGGCTATTAAGAAACTTTCTGAAGAAAAGGGGTTCAAGGTAGAGTTTGCAGGGGTAAGGCCGAGGGCTGAAGAGATAAGGCACGCCCGCATAGGGGAAATTGACGCCCTGATAAGGCAGCTTGCTTACGACGAGGATGCAACCCTGTTCACCGCAGACAAGGTGCAGGCTACTGTCGGAAAAGCGAAGAACATGAAAATAATCTTTGTGGAAGTTGAGCGGCTGGTGACGACGCTTAAGCTTGAAAAGTATTTTGACAGCAGGACAATGAGCGTCCATTTGCGCGAGAATGTTAAGCCAGCCGCCAAGAAAGGCCAGCCGGGAAGCTGGGAGTTTGTTGTAATAGACGAGAAGGAGATAGACCGGGAAGAGGTTAAGGAAATAAGCAGGGAGATAGTTGAGGAAGCCAACGTGAGAAGGGACGGCTTTGTTGAAATAGACCGTCCTGGGAGCACTATTGTCCAGCTTGGCACGTTCAGGATAGTCATCACAAGGCCTCCGTTTTCTGACGGGTGGGAGATAACAGCGGTGAGGCCTGTAAAAAAGCTTTCACTTGCAGACTACAAGCTCAGCGAAAAGCTGACGAGCAGGATTTCAGAACAGGCTGAAGGCATTCTAATAGCAGGCTCGCCAGGACATGGCAAGAGCACAATGGCAATGGCATTAGCGGAGCACTACTCCTCAAAAGGAAAAATAGTGAAGACAATCGAGGCTCCACGTGATTTGATACTGCCTGAAAACATAACGCAGTATTCCGTGAGCCAGGGCTCACCGCAGGAGATTCACGACGTTCTTCTGCTCTCAAGGCCTGACTACACAATCTTTGACGAAATGCGGAACACAAATGATTTCAGGCTTTTCAGCGATTTAAGGCTGTCAGGCATAGGGCTTGCTGGTGTTGTGCACGCAACAAACCCGATTGACGCAATCCAGCGGTTTGTAGGGAGGATTGAGCTGGGGGTTATACCCCAGGTCATTGACACCGTGATATTCATAAAAAACGGAGTTGTCGACAAGGTCCTGAGCCTTAAGATGACTGTAAAGGTGCCCGAAGGGATGACAGAGGCAGACCTGGCAAGGCCTGTTGTTGTGGTAACTGATTTTGAAACAGGGGGGATGGAGTACGAGCTCTACAGCTACGGCGAGGAAACCGTAGTGATACCGGTAACAGGCAGAAGCAAGAGCCCTGCGAGGCACCTTGCGTCAAAAACGATAGAAAGCGAGATAACAAGGTATGCCGAGCGGGCTAATGTGGAGATGGTTTCCGACCACAAAGCTGTTGTTTACATCCCTGAAAAAGACATGGCCCGCGTAATAGGGAAGGAAGGCAGCACAATAAACTCCATTGAGGAAAAGCTTGGAGTGTCAATTGACCTGCAGCCGCTTGGAAAAAAGCAGATGCAAACAGGAGAGGGTAAGCAGATTGCGTTTGACGCAAAGATAAGCAAGAAGCATGTCGTGTTTCAGGTGGATGAAATATTTGCAAACAAGAATGTCAATGTTTACGTCGACGGGGATTACATGATGACCGCTAATGTAGGAAAAAGCGGGGTTCTGAAGATAAGCAGGAAGAACAAGTCAGGCAAGATAATCACGGAAGCGGTAAACGGCAAGCGGGTCAGGCTACTCATCTAGCCCTCTAAAGAACCACCAGTCAAATACTGGCGGGATTTAACATTATGTTAGCATAGACTGGTGGTTCTTAGTCATAAGAAGCGCTTTGCGCTTCTTAGTGCCAGAAATGCTACGCATTTCTGAGCAGCTCAGAAACTTCGTTTCTGACATTTTAAGCCGCGACTATCCTCTCAAGCGAGGGCGTTTCAGCAGTTTTTACCGGCAGAAAAAGAATAAGAGGCCTGCCACTCCCAATCTCCCTAAAAGCGCTTAAAAGGGCGCGATAGTCGTCAAACTCCTGCCTCGTGGTGTCCAAATACTGCCTGTGGTTGTATATTCTTCTTGTTTCAGTCACACCCCTTTGCAGCCTATGATTTACGCCCTTAGCCATCTCATAATTCTCGCTTCCTATACGCAAAAACAACGCACGCATCAGGCAGGAAATCTGGTCGCAATCCAAAACCAGCCCAGTGAGGCTGCTGACGCTCTGCTTAAAGTCGATAGAAACTTTCGGGAGTCCGTGCATTATCTGCCCGTAATCGTCCTGCGCCCCGCTACCTCTGGCCATTTCCTGCAAAACCTTAAGCACAAGCGTTGCGGCAGGGCCCTTTTTCATCCCAATTGCCGGCATTTCATGATGGCCGTTACTTCTTAAAGAAGATTTGGTTATTACGTGATAGCCTAGAGTTCTAAACGCCTTAGACGCACAGCCAGTGAGGGAATCCGGTTCTTTGGCCAATTAGGCTACCTCAGGAAATGTTGCAACCATCTTTTGGGTGACTGCCTATTTAAGCCTTTTCATTAGTGCAGCTCTCAGTAGGAAAATATTTATTAACAGCAATGCAATTTCAGTGGTATGCTTGACGTAAGGTTCGTAAAAGAGAACATTTCTTTGATAAAGAAAGACCTTGAGAAGCGCGGAGAGAGGGATAAAATTGGATGGGTTGACGAGGCGGTAAAGAAGCACGGGCAGTGGAAGAAGCTCAAAGACGACAATGATAAGTTAAGGAACAAAAGAAACGTCATAACAAGGGAAATCAACCAGCTGCAGAAGCAGGGAAAGGACATAAAAGCAAAGGTAAAGGAAGCAAAGGAACTGCCTGGGAAGATATCTGATTCTGACAAAAAATTGCATGAGCTTGAGGAACGCGTCATTTACATCCTCAACAACATTCCGAATGTCCTCCATGACTCGGTGCCTGTCGGAAAAGACGGCACGGAGAACAGGGAAATAAAAAAATGGGGCAAGCCTGTCAGGGCCGAAGGCCTGAAAGGCCATGGCGAGCTTTTTGAAGAAAAAGATTTGGCGGATTTTAACAGGGCTTCAAAGATTTCAGGGGCAGGCTTTCACTTTCTAAAAGGCGATTTGGCAAAGCTGGAGCTGGCGTTAATCAACTTTGCAGTTACCGAGCTTGAAAAAAAGGGGTTTACGCTCATAGAGCCGCCTTTCATGATGAGGCGCAAGCCGTATGAAGGCGTTGTTGCGCTGCAGGATTTCAAGGACGTCATGTATAAGATAGAAGGCGAAGATAACTACTTAATTGCCACTTCCGAGCACCCGATTGCTGCAATGTACATGAACGAGGTCCTGGATGAGAAGGATTTGCCTATGAAATTCTGCGGGATAAGCACCAATTTCAGGAAGGAAATAGGAAGCCACGGGGTTGACACCAGAGGCCTGTTCAGGGTGCACCAGTTCAACAAGGTGGAGATGCTTGTTTTTTCAAAGCCAAAAGACTCGTGGAAGATGCATGAAGAGCTGCTTGCTATAGCTGAGAGCATTGTCAAAAAATTAAGGATTCCCTACAGGGTTGTGAGCGTCTGCAGCGGCGATATAGGGGCAATAGCTGCAAAGAAGTATGACATAGAGGCATGGTCTCCAAGGCAAAACAAGTACACCGAAATAATCAGCTGCAGCAACTGCACCGCTTATCAGGCAGTTTCCCTGAATGTGAGGTATGCCAATGGCAAAGGCGAGAAAGATTACGTGCACACCTTAAATTCAACAGCAATAGCAACCGGGAGAATGATAGTCGCAATAGCGGAAAACTTCCAGAGCAGGGACGGCTCGATAAGCATTCCCGAAGCCCTGCAGAAGTATCTGGGGAAGAAGAAGATTTGACGGGTGATAGCGAGCATGGCAGAAGCGGGAAAGCGCTTTTAGGGCAACGCCCAGCGAGCAGTAACTTTTAAAAACATGTTATAGTTACCAAAAAAGGGGCGGTTAAGAAGTGCTGTCCACGCATGGCATAATAGTCCTCCAAAGCTCTCTTGTGCCTAATGGCTATATCTTAAATGGGGACAATAGGGCAGCAGTTGCTGCATTAAAACGGTGTGGGCTTGAAGCTTACATTGTGAGTGATATGCATGATATTCCTAATGTTCCTCCAGAAGCTTATGGCGAAAGAGGAATTGAAGCAGTTAGAGGCGTCCTGACCAACTGGACAGCTTTAACGCTTGTTCGCGCAAGGAAGGGCGTGAACTCTGTTGCGGACCTTATAAAATTCAATTTGCCATTACTGGAACGGCTTGGCTACGAAACTGCCCTCCTTCAGAGAGTCTGATTGTTTTTTTCAAAGCCCATTAGAGAACTATATGCTGGTATATAGCAAACTATAAAAACAGAGTCTCGCTACCATTGCTGGTAATATGAACTCAAATTTCGGTTTTTATTCAGGATTCTATTATTTCTTTTAGTTAAAGGACTACGCTTCTGAGTCCTTAAGCACTGTTAAAATGAAGCTAAAAAACAAAATTATGCGGGGGAATGGGAAATGATAATATTGAGAAAGGATGCTACGCAAGCTCAAATAAACGCAATTATCGGGGCTGTTGGACATTATGGTTTGTCCACGCTGCTTGTTGTAGGAGCTACTGCTACAACTTTACAACTTATTGGAGAAGAACCTACGGATTTGGAAACTTTTCTTGGCGGAATGCCTGGAGTAGAAGAATACAGGCCAGTCAACCTTCCTTACAAGCTGATTAGTCGGAAACACCATCCTGAATACGGCATGAATGGGGCTTCAAAGATAATAAGTGTGGGTGGTGTGGATTTTGGAGGGGAAAAGCCTGTAATAATAGCAGGGCCTTGCACTGTTTACAACGAGAAACAGGTGATGGAGACCGCTAGGATTGCAAAAGAATGCGGCGCAGATATGCTGCGCGGAGGCGCTTTCAAACCAAGAACCAACCCGCATACATTCCGCGGCATAGGCGAGGATGGGCTGAAAATGCTTGCAGAAGCGCGCGCAGAAACTGGCCTTCCTTTTGTTACAGAAGCCTTAAGCGTAAGAGATGTAGAACTGGTAGCAGGATATGCTGACATGATACAGCTTGGAACAAGAAACTCTCAAAACCAGGATTTGCTGCTGGAAGCCGGGCGGAGCGGTAAGCCCATCCTTTTAAAACGCGGATACTGGCAGACTATTGAAGAATGGCTGCAATCTGCAGAGTGGGTCGCCAGCACCGGAAACCTTGAAATCGTGCTAACTGAGCGGGGCATAAGAACACTTTCAAATCCGACAGGAGGCAGGTTTAGCCTAGATGTGCAGGCATTTGTTACAGTAAGAACTTTGACCTATCTGCCTGTAATTGGAGATCCCAGCCATTCAGCAGGAAAATGGCAACTTGTGCCAGGCAATGCCAGAGCATCACTGGCTGCAGGGGCTCACGGATTAGAACTGGACATAATGCGCCAAGAAGAACAAGGCACTATTGAATTTGTTGTCAACGGAGACACCAGACACGCTGGCTTCGTTGACTACGCCCAGGGGTTAAGACCGAATGTATTTGCACCATTAATGGTGCAGCTACGTGAAAAATATGCGACTGTAGAGCCTCTCCCCGCAATTACCTAACTTGGCACAAGGCTATTTTTTTAACTTTTCATTCTTTCTATTATCTCATTGCTGCGCCTTGCCGAGTAATCCAAAACATTTTGCGGAATAGCTGTTGCAGTGTCTGTGAGTATCTGCGAGTAAAATTCCTCCTTACCTTTGGGAGGGAGGCTGGTTATCAAAGGCACTGAAGTTCTCTGCAAGGCAAGCCAGTAATGTAAATCTCTGCTTCTAACAGCTGGCTTTAGAGCATTTCTTATTGAGGCATCAAGCCCCTTTCCAAATGATGCCAACGTTGCCAGAGCCATAATCTTGTAAGGAGGGCTTGCAAATATCATGTTCTTCGCTGGATGAGCTTCATCACCCATAGCAGCCCACGCTGTTCCTACGTGAAGAAGGCTGATATTAGAATCTCCTGTATCATCAGCAAGAGTAAATTCCCCTTGCATAAGTTCTTCAAGCTCACCTTCAGCTTCTTTGATGTTGCCATGGCCTAAAAAGTCCCTAACCTCACCAAAAGCATCTCTCAGATATGGCGCATTGTTTTCGTTAGCAGCCGTCATTATGTCATTGCCAGTTCTTAGAATTATGTCCAAGTCATTCGGAACAAAAGGATTGAGCGCAGCTATGGCAGGATAAATATTCCTGTTATTTTTGTGCTGTGAACAAAGACGCATAGAAAGTAATAACTTAAGATGGTCTAGTGTGTTTCTTTCATAACCCATACTAGGCATGTCTAAGCTTTTTTCAGAAACAAGGCCTGCAGCCAAATAAGCCTGTGCAAGGGCAAAATAAGTGAAGTGGGTGCTGCTTTGAACACGCGAAACTATTCTGTCGTGCTGTTCAGCAGAATCAAGAAAAACAACCCTGCCGCCAACAGCCATTACCAATCTTTCAAGAGACTGCTGAAGGGGGCTTTTTCTTTCGCCATGTATCAGCACATGAGTTTGGCGTTCAGGAGCCAAAGTTGGCCCTCTCATAGGGTGCATTAACGTGTAACTAATGTCCTCTGGTGTTGTTGGCGCTTTTGCAGCCCTTTCAACATGGCTTTTTACAGAAGTATAGTCAACAGCAAGGCTGCCCAACTTTGCACTTTGTAAGGCATTGGTAAAAACCCTGTCAACCTCGCTTATTGGGGTTGTTGCAACAATCCAGATGTCAGCTTCCCTGGCTACGGCTGCATTTGTCTCTCTGACTTCTACGTTTGGCATGCCTGCAGCCTTTTTGAGTTGTTCAGGGTTGATATCGCTAACCAGCACTCTTTTAACGTGTTTAGCATAATGAGGGGCGTCCTTCTGGGCCATACCCCCAAAGCCTATAAATCCCAGGGTTAAGTCTGAAAGTTCCATAATGTTCTGGTTACCAAAACCCCTATTTAAATCTTTCCACTTTTTACTACTTAATAATAATTAAATTTTGTAAAGTTTGCACAAACTATTTAAACCTTCCTTGATGAAGTGCGGTTATGGGGGCTTTCAACGGCATGCTTAAGGGAGGCGAGTCTCTTGTTAAGAATGAGCTTGCCCTGGATTACAGCTACATTCCCAAACTGATTCCCTACCGTGAAGGCCAGATGAGAACTATTGCTGCCGCAATCAAGCCACTGTTCCAGAAAAGAAACGGCAGGAACATGTTCATCTACGGGCTGCCGGGAGTCGGCAAGACAGTAGCGGTCAAGCACATCCTCAAGGAAATAGAGGAGGAATCAGAGGACGTTACCCCTTTTTACATCAACTGCTGGCAGAAGAACACTGCTTTCAAGATTCTTACGGAAATGTGTGATGTTGTCGGCTATAAGCTCGTGCAGAACAAAAGAACCGAGGAGCTTTTTGATATTGTAAAGCAGTATGTCAACAAGTCAGAGCGCTCAGCGGTCTTTGTTTTTGATGAAGTGGATAAGATAGAGGATTTTGATTTCATATACAGCGTCCTTGAGGATGTTTTCAGGAAATCCGTGGTTCTGATAACCAATTATAAAGAGTTCATTGCAGAGCTTGACGAGCGCATCAAATCAAGGCTGACAGCAGAAATGTTGGAGTTTCAGCCGTATAACTTAAGCGAAACCAGGGGGGTGCTGAAGCAAAGAATGGATTATGCGTTTGTTCAGGGCGTATGGGAAGATGATGCTTTTGAGGCAGTAGTCCAGAAAACAGCAAAGATGTCGGACATACGCACAGGCCTTTACATGATGAAAGAAGCGGCGCTTGTTGCAGAGGAAAGAAGCTCCAGGAAAATAACCGCTGCAGATGTAAGCGTTGCAATGAAAAAGCTTGATGACTTCAGCATAAAGAAAGCAGAAGAGCTGGAAGAAGAGGTTAAGCTGATTCTGGGCATTATCAAGGAAAACAGCGGCAAAAAAATCGGAGACTTATACAGGGCTTACCAGGAAAGCGGCGGGAAAATGGTTTACAAGACATTCCAGCGCAAGATAAGCAAGCTTGAGGAGGACCGTTTCATAACAACAAAAAAGATAGAAGGCGGTAAGGAAGGAAAAACAACAATCATCAGCTACGGAAAAGAGAAAAAGCTGACGGAGTTCTGACGCATCCTCCTTTCAAAGATAACTTGTCGCGCGAAGTTTTCGCCGCTTTTCTG
>JAGVYT010000016.1 GCA_018303115.1 Candidatus Woesearchaeota archaeon
AGACAGAATACGCTACTAAGTCTTTCACCACAGTGAAAGACTATGTGCGGCACTACAACGAGGAACGGCCGCACATGAGCTTAGGATTCAAAACACCACGGCAAATATGGAGTGAATGTAAACCACTTTCGTGATGTTAACCAGTTTCGGGATAACAGAATACTGGCACAAAACCAAAAGCTTTATTAAGTGGAGCCCGACACCATAAATCATTGTTTGACCGGCATTGACGGGAAAAGAAAGAGCACTTGCTCATACTGGTGACATTTCGCTTTTTCTAGGCAAGTAGTGCTGAATAAACATATATAAGCAAGAGGGAAGATAAATATGACTACATTTGAAGAGTTTGGATTAAGCGGAGAGCTGATTGGCTCCATCAGGGCGATGGAGATAAGCGAGCCGACAGAGATACAAAGGAAATCAATCCCCCACATAATCGCGGGAAGGGACTTAATAGGGGAGTCTGCAACCGGCTCCGGCAAGACGCTCGCATTCGGATGCGCAATAGTCGAGAATGTAAGGCCCGGATTGGGATTGCAGGCGCTGGTGCTCACCCCGACAAGAGAGCTTGCAGAGCAGGTAAAAGAATCGCTAAGGCAGCTATCACACCATAAGCAGTTAAAGATTATGCCTGTCTACGGAGGGGTTTCTATTGAGCCGCAAATACAATATTTGCCAAGAGCAGAAGTAGTGGTTGCAACGCCAGGCAGACTGCTTGACCACATTGAAAGAAAAACAATTGACGTGTCCAAAATCAAAATCCTTGTACTGGATGAAGCGGACAGGATGTTTGACATGGGATTCATAGACGACGTTGAGGCGATAATCAGCAAGTGCCCGAAGAAAAGGCAGACGCTTTTCTTCTCAGCAACAATGCAGACATACGTAAGAGGCATGGCAGACAGGCACATGGTTAACCCCGTAACAACATCAGCTGAAAAGCATGTTGACCCGAGCAAGCTAAAGCAGGTCTACTATGACGTGCAAAGAAACATGAAGCTTTCATTGCTCGCGCACCTTCTGGAGCATGAAAAGTCAGGGCTGGTAATGGTATTCTGCAACACCAAGCGAACAACAGACTTTGTCACAAAGAACCTGAAAGCTAACAGAATAGACGCGATTGCAATCCACGGAGGGCTCTCCCAAAACAAGAGGAACAGGACGATGGAGGCGTTCAACGGCGCAAAGGCGCACGTGCTGGTATGCACTGACGTGGCTTCACGGGGCCTGCACATAGAAAACGTCTCGCACGTCTACAACTACGAGATTCCGAAAAACGCCAAGGACTACGTCCACAGGATAGGAAGAACAGCAAGGGCAGGGGAAGAAGGGAAAGCAGTCAACATAATAGCAGACTACGACTACGACAACTTTTCAAGAGTAATCAGCGAATACCGCGACTTCTCAATAGAAAAGGCAGAGAAGCCGTTCGTGAAAATGCTGGCGGCAATCAGCAGGCCTGAAAACATGGGAAGGCGAAGCCCAAGGGCAAGGCCGCGCTGGGAAAGTGAGGGAAGGGAAGGGCATGCGAGGCACAACACAGACGGCATGCAGCAAAGGCCAAGGCAACGGCCCCAGCACAGAAGATGGAGATGAGCTGAACGAAAAGGCACAGCAAAAGCGGTAATTAGTGCGCCGGCGCGGGGACGTCCAACTTCCCGGCAAAACCGAGTGCAAAGTAAATAAAGGGGTGCGAGTTTAGCGGAAAATATTAAATAGCAACTGTTTCTGCGATACAGCATGAAAGTAATAGCAGATTTACATGTCCACAGCAAATACGCAAGGGCGACAAGCAAAGCGCTTGACCTGGAAAACCTTGAGAAGTATGCAAGGATAAAAGGGGTTGGACTGCTTGGAACAGGAGATTTTACGCACCCGTTCTGGATAAATGAAATCAGAAGTAACCTGAAAGAAGATGAGACAGGAATTCTGAAGAGCAATAATGGTTTTCCATTTGTGATGCAAACTGAGATTTCACTGGTTTATACGCAAGGAGGCAAAGGAAGGCGCATCCATCACGTTGTGCTCGCTCCGAATCTGGAAGTTGTCAAGCAGATAACCGACTTTCTTTTGACAAAAGGACGGGTTGACTACGACGGAAGGCCCATATTCGGGATTAACAGCATAGAGTTTGCTGAGAAGCTAAACGAGATAAGCAGTGAAGCGGAAGTAATACCCGCCCATGCGTGGACGCCGTGGTTCGGTGTGTTTGGCTCAGAATCAGGCTTTGACTCGCTGAAGGAATGCTTTGAAGACAAGACAAAGCTTATTCATTCTATTGAAACGGGGATGTCGTCGGACCCTGCGATGAACTGGCGCCTGAGCAACCTGGACAACATAACACTAGTTTCAAATTCAGACCTGCACAGCTTCTGGCCCTGGCGCATTGGAAGGGAAGCAAACGTGTTTGAAATGAAAGAGCTGAGTTACAGAAACATTTTGGCAGCGATACGCGAGAGAAAGGGATTTTTAGAGACGATTGAAGTGGACCCCGGCTATGGAAAATACCACTTTGACGGGCACAGGAATTGCGGTGTTGTCATGGGCCCTGCCGAATCAAAGAAAGTTAATAAGATTTGCCCGGTGTGCAAAAGAGAGATGACAATCGGGGTATTGAACAGGGTGAATGAACTTGCGGACAGGGGGGAAGGCTTTGTTCCAAAAGGGGCAATACAGTTCAAACGCTTAATACCGCTATCAGAGATAATAGTAGCGGTAAATGGGGGGGCCCTTTACGGCAAGAAAACCTGGGCTGTTTACAATCCGCTGATTGAAAAGTTCGGAAATGAGTATGCGGTTTTGCTTGATGTTTCTGAAGGGGAATTAAAGAAAGTAGCTGATGAAAAGCTAGTAAGCGCCATAATAAACAACCGCAGCGGCAATATTAAAGTAACGCCAGGCTACGACGGGAAGTATGGAGTGCCTTTAATCGGAGAAAAGGGTGAACCAAGAGAGTTCCAGCAGAAGCTAGGGCCGCAGAAGGGATTGGGAGAGTATTTGTAATATTATATGAGGAAAACAACAATTTAGCAGGGCAAATAATTTTTTATCAATATTGAAGAATATTCGTCTTTGGCGGAATTGCACTGTTTTTAAGGATACCATCTGCCAGTAATAAAAAAGAAGGGTTTAAATAGGGGCTGTATTTACAAAGCCATATATGGCAAAACTAGGCAGTTATTGGAAAGGCTTACTGGGAGGAGGGACAGAAGCCCAGAGGATTGCTGTTGGCTTGCTTTTAGCCAACACATCGACAGGAAGTCGTTACAAGACTGGCCTGGAACATTTCTCAGCGGATACGCGAGTTACAGCAGAACGCATAGGTGAAATCTTTGGCAACGACCCAGCCAGCTATTTGCTGCCAATTAGAGCCCAGGCAAAAAGGACAAGATACCAGGAAGCTGAAGAACCAAGTGATTACAATTCAGCACCCAAATCAATTATGGACGAAGCGATAGAAGCGCCAGCCGATGCAGCAAAAGCTTACCAGATATGGAAGAGCGTAATTAAACAAACAGAAACAGAAAGGGCGTATCGCTCTATCGTGCCAGGCGATGGGAACAAGGCGGTTGAAGATTCGCTGGTAGGCAACATGAGACTATTAGTTCCCTTCCTTCAACACTTACCTTTCTCAAATCTCATGCTGTCAATGAGCAAGACAGGCCTAAATGGTTTCAAATATGCTGTGCAGGGGCTGGAAGCCCTGCTGAATGAGCCTGAAATCCAAAGCTCTGGAGAACTGCGGGAGGTTTTAAAGAGCGGAGCGTTTTGGCTGTTTTGGGCTTACCAAAACAGCATGCCAAGCGGGAACGCAGTTAAAGTAACGCAAATGCTGGAAATGAAAGCAACAAAGGAGTATCATGACGAATACAAGAATGCTTTACACATGCTGACCCCTAAAGAAAGAGAATTCGCTGCGTTATATTTTGACTTGCTGGCCGCTCAGAATAGGATTGCTTTTCACTGCGGAGGAGCGGAGAGTAGACTAACGGAAGCGCTAATGGAAAAAAGAATTGCGGGATATTTGAGGGATTTTCAACAAACCACCAACGTTCCATCATAACACAAATGGTTCAGCATGTTGCCGTAACGGAAACTCCGGCCGTCCTTTTGGAAGCGGGCAGTCTTTCTTCGGGGCTTTGTCCCAGAGCTGCCTGACTTTCGGGTGCTTGTTGTTCCAGTTTTTAAAGATGACATTGCCTTTTAAGCCGCAAAGTTTCTTGCCGGGGAAATTACTGCAAGGCCTTGGCCGCCTGTCATAAATTTTGCAGTATCCGACATCGTTTTTGCTTTCAAGGAAATAACACAGCCCCTCAGGCCTCTTTATGATAAGGTTTCCCACATCATCCGTCTCAGTAAATTTCTTCCGATTATAGCCAAGCGATTCAATCGCTTCAATTTCCTTCCGGCTCAACTTGACTATCAAAGTGCAGCACAGGCCGCAGAAGTTGCAGTTGCGGGGAATCATCATCCCTGATTAAGATGCCCTTGCTTAAATTTTTTTCTGACAAACAGGCCAATTCCGAGCAATACCGAGGAATTTATGAGAACCAAAAGAAAAAGCATGCGGGCAAAGCCCTGGAAAAACTGCTGCGGGAACATGGTTATTAAAATAGAATCCGAAGGAAACAGCCAGGTGTTTGAGGCAAAGAACGGCTTGTGAAGAATGGTGAAGAAAGTCGTGAAATTAAGAGATGATAAGAAGGTGATTAAAAGCAGAAGCAGCGAGACCATTCCTGAATACACAAGGGCTTTTGGCATCAGATGGTTAAACTTCCCGGATTTTAAGAGGTATAAAATGATAACAGCAAGGGACAAAATGGAGAGATAGTAGACTTTCTTTATCATTGAAAAAAGGCTTTTAACATCTTCCAAGTGAGAAGACTCTGCCGGGTTAAATTCTGAACTTAACGCAGATTTCCCGTTAACAAACAAAACGACATTTGTGGCTATGGTCTCATTTACCCCGAACCTCTGAAACTGTGACGAGTGGAAGCCCTGGTTGCCAAGCAAAAAAACAAAATTGCCCAGAAAAATGAGAATCATAAAAAACACAGCGGCAAGTGCGGTTAATAGCTTATTATTCAGCTTATTATTCAAATTCATGACAAAAAATATAAGCAAAGCGCTTATTAAAGTTTCCGATGCTAAAGGAAATAATAGAGGAAGTAAGCAAAAGGACTGATAAAGCGGAAGGGACTCATGCAGTTTTCAGCGACAGGCATCACAAACCAATTGAGTTTTCTGAAGACAATTACCGCGAAATCGGAAGCAGCATCGGCAAAACACTGCTTTTCATAGATGGGGGGAATGCAGAGCTGCTAAATGCGCCGGGGTTGAGCCTGCAACTGGTAAGAAATGCCGCCGTGATTGTGAAGAACAATAAACTGCAAAAGAGCATTAAGCGGGAGTTTTACGTTCTCCTGACAACAGAAGGCAGGAAGGAAATTAAGGCAAGGCTTTACAGTAACGGAACTAAAACAGACGTTGTCAGCGCTTCAGGAAATGAGCTTGCAAAATTCTGCGAAAGCATAAGAAAATCAAGCGAGATAAAACTTGCCACAGAAACGGCAAATGAAGGCATTACCGTGCTTGACGGAACCCTTGAAGCAGCAAATGAAATGGAAAAAAAGCACTTTGATGAATTATATTCTGAAGCCAGCAAAAAAGGGGGCGTAATTGCGGCAATTGCGAAGACAACAGGCTTAATAACTGATGCAGGGGACTCCTTCCCTGCAATGCTGAATGAGAGGGGCAGCGGGAAAGCATGGTATTACCACCCTGTCGCAGAGATAAACTCAGAAAACCACCGGGCTGAAATGCTTTTTGCCAAGCTGCACGAAAAGAGCAGCCACGTCTTCAGGACAGAGATTTATAATAAACATAAAGAAAAAATGCAGGAAACGATGGCAGAGTTAAAGGAAAATGCGCGCGAACTAACGTTCCCTGGATATCCTTACGGGCTAATACTTGCCGACAGGCTTGCGAGGATAAGCGAGAAGGAAGCAAAGCATGTAAAAGCCAAGATTTTTGCTGCGGCAGGGAATAAATGGAAAAACCTCAAAAAGAGCCTTGCGGCAGTTAATGCGCACGAGATACTGGACAGGATGCAGGTTAGCTGATTTTTTCGTCCCTTTTCCTGAAGAGGCCAATAGTCCAGTTCAATACAACATAAAGCTTATGGAAGAAGCCAAACATGTTCATCAGGTAAACTGTGCGGTTAAGCCACCACGCAAAAAACCCGGAAAAGACAAAGCCCTTAATGTCTGCAATGGCGTGACCCTTTCCTAAAGGAATTATGACGCCTTTTTGATTGAAAAAAAATTTTTTTAAAGGTTTTTTGTTTATATCGGCAAGAATATTTTCAGAAGCAACTACGCCCTCTTCACGTGCTGACTGTGCAAGCTGAGGGACCAGCGAGCCGTCCTGGTTTTTCGCAAGGGCGCAATCGCCGACTGCAAAAACATCCTTGTAATCATTGAGGCGAAGGTAGCTGTCAACAGGAAAAAAGCCGTTCTGAACAGTTGTTTTTGGGATTACATCAACAGGGCAAGGCTTAACACCGGCAGTCCAAACAACCAAATCTGCAGGAATTTTCTGTTTTGCATCTGTAATGACAAAGTTTTTTCCGACTTTCACAACACCGGTCCCCAAAAGCAGGCTTATTTTTTCCTTGTTGAAAAATTTGTTGGCATAAGTTGCGAACTTAGCCCTGAATCGAGGGAAAATGCGATTAGAACGTTCAATAACAGTAATTGAAAAATCGTTCTTGAACTGTTTTGTAAATTCAGCGATTTCAGACGATAATTCAACGCCTGTTGGACCTCCCCCAACCACCACAATTTTTGGGGAATCCCTTTTTAAAACATTTATTATCGCATTTTTTATCTTGAAAGCGTCTTCCACCGAATCAAGTTTTAAGGAATATTTTTCAGCGCCGGGAATGTTGAAAAAATTTGTGTTAGCGCCTATTGAGATAAGCAGATAGTTGTAGTTTATTCTTTTTTTATTCACAGCGACAGTTCGTTTTTTAAAATCTATATTAGTGACTATTCCTTTAATAAATTTTAAGTTTTTATGACTTAAAAACGTTTTAATGCATTCACAAACAACATCTGCGCTGAAAGCGCCTGTCGCAACTTCATGAAGCAATGGCTTAAAAGTGAAAAGCTCGGATTTGTTTATCAGGATTAAATTAAACCCCGGCGGCAATCTTTTTAAGATGTTTTTTGCCGCATATGCGCCCCCAAAGCCGGCACCTATCACCACTATGCTTTTCATAGAGAGAACTGATACTGGAAGGTTTAAAAAGATTTAGTTTACAAGCTCAGATTAGCTCTTTCCTGAACACTTGCCGCTCAAGACCGAGCTTCCCGCTGCCAGCCAATATGAGGGCGACCGCAGCTGCAAAGATAAGCAGGTCAAGCTCAAAGCTGTTGCCTCCCTGGAAAGCAACCAGGGGGTTTTTCCAGATTAACATTCTCAAGAACAGGATTACAGCGAATTCAAGCGCCACCAGCAGCGCGGAAAGCCTTGTCAGCACCCCCAGAATAAGGAACGCGCCGCCGACAAGTTCTATCAGCACCGCAATAACAGCAAAAAGCGAAGGCGCAGGGAACATTCCCCCAAAAAATCCTGCAGTGCCGGCAAAATTCATGAACTTCGCCTGGCCATGCCAAAACAGGATGCTCCCCAAAGCGAGCCTTAGAACAACAGAAGCGTAATCAGAATACTTACCGAATTTTTCAGCCAACATTCAACCACCCCAAGGACAAACCATGCGCACCATCGATTATAAATATTTTTTGCTAGAAATTAAGCTTTTGCTGAAACTTGTCATACTTCTCAAGATACTTTGGGGGGCTTACTGAGCGGAACTCGCAGTTGTTATCGTGAAGCATCTGCAAAGCATTTGGAGAGATTTTCGGGGCTGCAATAATGCCTCTAACGCTATCAAGGCCTCTTAGCTGCTTTATCTTTTTAACATACCGCAACAACTGGTCAACAGAATTGAAATCAGCAGAGTAGCGCTTGCACTCTACCACAACAAGAATGTTGTCCTTGTCATAGCCGAAAACGTCTATGAAGCCGTATTTTGTGTGCTCTTCCCTTGACAAAGGCCTGAAGCCGGGGCTGATAAGCGCCGGATTCCGGTAAATCATATCAGCCATATCCTTCTCAGAGCCGGTCAACTGCAGCTTTTCGCCATCGCTGAGATTCAATATCTGCTTAACAATTTATGAGATGAGCCTTCTTTCATGTAATTAACAGGATTGCTGCCATGAGGCTGGTGTATCAGAAGGGTCTTATCCGATTTTATTATGATAATGCGGTCGCCATCTGCAAGAAAGCTCTCAGCCCTGCCTGAGTAATTAACTGAACAATTGCAGCCGAGAACGACAGACTTGCCGTTTTTTAAGGCTTCGTTAACAGCTGCTATGGCTGTGTCCACGAAACAAAAACCCCCTTATCTGTTTTAGCCACCTTTGTGTTAAATTCCTCTGACAAAGTCTTCAACGTTTCAACAGACTCGTCATAATCCGCTCCCCCTGCCGTGTTTACCTGCATATAATAGATTAATGCAGGAATAAGCTGCAGTTTCTTAACCCCTTTTTTATCCACTTCCGCCAGGTATAGAAAAGTTCTATCATTACGCAGCTCAGCGTCAACCACATAGTCATCAACAAAGTCGCCAGTGTCGTAAAGGATTAGCTTGTTATTGTAGACTTCTATTCCCTGAAAGACGTGGGCAGAATGTCCGTGGAATACGTCAACACCAAGGTCAATAATTTTATGGGCAAAGTCCTGGAACTCCTTAGTAGGCCTTTGGCGCATGTTAGGGCCCCAATGGATTGTGAAAATAACAATATCGGCCTGCTCTTTCAATTTTTTAACAGCAGCAGCAACTTTGTCAACATCGCCAACACTAACGTAAGCTGTTCCTGGTTTAGTTGAGGCAGCTTCCCACCCAGGCTCATTATCAGTATAGCCGATAATGCCGACAGTAATGTTTTTCTTAGTGATTATTACAGGGGATGTGGCCTCTGAAATGTTTTTACCTGCGCCAACGTGCTTAATGCCTGCATTATCCAGCACTTCAATGGTTTCTGTTAAACCCTCTTCAGAAAAATCAAGGACGTGGTTATTGGCTATGGTAACAACATCAATTTTTGCTTCTGTTAAGCTCTGCACCTTATCAGGCTCTGCTTTGAAATTAAAAACCTTGGGGACAATTTTGTCGCTTGTTGTTAACGTTGTTTCTAAATTAATCAAGTTTATATCATTTTTTTGCATCAACGGCAGCATATCGCCCCACGGGTATTTGTAGCCTGATACTGATATTTGCTCATTAACAAGCCTGCCAAGCATAACATCCCCTGCAAGGCCAATAAGCAAAGTTTCCCTTTCCGCCTGTTGGTTTTGCGGCATGGTGCAACCAATTGCAATCAGGGGTAGCAAAACAAAATAAAAAAGATTTGTAAATAGGGTAAATTTCACAGCAAACTAAACTAGAGACATCTATAAAAAACTTGTCAGAATGGGCAATGTCAAGTTCAGTTGCATGCCGCTTCATTTCTTCTCTTCCATGACTTTACAAGGCGGAGAGAAATGAAGTGACATGTCAGAAGCGAAGCTTCTGAGCATGCTCAAGAACCACCTACTTCAGTAACTAACTGCAACATTCCACCAGTCTCTGACTGGTGGTTCTTGACAAGAAAACGAAACACGCGATAGTTGACTTTACCTTAGAATGCTGACTTTACGCAGAAGCAGAAAGACGCTAAAGAAAAAGGGAAAGGCCTTAAGCCTTTCCTACTATCCTGAAGACCTTTGTCCCGCATTTAGGGCATACGCCTTTCATCGCCTTCATCTTGTTCTTCATCGTAACTTCTTTCGCATCCTTGATGTCAACAGACTTCTTACATTTCATGCATCTTCCTTGCACCATTTAAATCCACCTCAAAGCGTATTTTTAATAATTGCTATATGAAACTTAGCTATTTAGTATATAAAGGTTTTCTTGAAAGAGGCGGTTCAATACACAAAAACAATTCATTTCAATATAGTAAAATATTTATAGTGGAATGCAAAAAGGGCTCATATGCCAAGAGGAAGGCCTGCAGGAAGCAAAGTAAGGCAAAACGTAGTGGAAATACTGCACTACGCAAAAGAGCTTCACGGCTATAACATATACGCCATTTACAAGGGCATTTTCCCAAAAGTGACAATGAGGGCTATATACTACCACTTAAAAAAAGGCGTTTCCACAGGCGAATTCAAGGTTGCAGGAGTAAGAAAGGAAAAGGGTGATTACAGCTGGGGAGGGGAAGTAGAGCGCATATACTACACGTTAGGACCAAACGCAAGGGCTTCTGGAAACCCTGCTGTTAAGGAACACCTTGATATCAAGAACCGCCAGGCGGTTCTTGAGCATGGCAGAAACGCTAAGCGTTTCTGACACTCTAAAAAAGCCCGGGCAGCTCAGAAACAGAGCCCAGAATAAAATCAGGCTTTACAGGGGCAAGCTTTTCTTCTGAGTGGTAGCCTGAAAGCACTGCCGCAGTTTTCATGCCAGCCCTTTTCCCAACGAGAATATCACTGGTTGTATCACCCACGAATAATGTATGCTCAGGCTCGAATTTTGTCTCTTCCAGAAACCTTGAAACAGATTCCATCTTGTTGCCTGCACTGCCAAATATGCGGGAAAAGTAATTCACGCCATTAAAGAATAGTTTGTTTTCTTCCTCAATAAAGCGCTGGTAATGCGAGCTGAAGACCGCCATCTTAAAGCCCTTTGCCCTAAGCTGCTTTAGAGCAGCTTCAACACCCGGCAAAAGAGCTGGAAAGCCATGAACCCTGAAGTGCCTGTTGAAAAGCTCGTGGTTTTTCTTTTCATCAGAGAACCTTGCCAGCGTTTCCGGGTCATCACCAAACAGCCTTTTCAGGTATACGTCAAAAGGGGCGTCAACTGTTTCCTGAAATTTTGCGAAACTTACTGGAGAAACACCGACGTCATGAAAGATTGCCATCACAGTATGTAAAGTGCTTCAAAATCATCACTTATGGTTCCAGACCAGTCAAAGACAATGTTTTTAATCATTTAATCCTGCCTGCCTTTTTCAAAAAGCCAATGACGGCAAATGCCTCTCTCCTGCCGAGCATAGCCTTGCCAATCAAGCGCTTCCAAATCTTTTTTTGAGTCTCCCGTTTTGAGTCAAAGTTAAAAGGCATCCTTTTAAGAAGCCCGCCAATAAGCTGCATTATCACTTCCTTTTCCTTCTCTGACGCAGGAACAAAGCCGCCTATCTTTTTTATTTCTGATTTCTTAGACAGCTCGTATAGCACTATTGCTGCGGCGTGCGAGATGTTCATGGAGCCGTATTTGACAGAAGCGGGGATTGAAACAACAAAATCGCACTTTAAGAGTTCAGAGTTCCTCAATCCTGTGTAATCGCGGCCAAAAACTATGGCGGATTTTGCCTTTTTTATCTCATAAAACTTGCTGCCAAGCTGTTCCGGAGTCAAGGGAAGACGCGCAACATTGTAATCCCGCCCTAAAGCAGCAGTGGTTGCCACAAGCGTATCAAACTTCAAGTCGCCGAATCTTTTAACAACAACAGCCCTCTTTAAAATCGGCAATGCGTGCTTTGACATCCACCTCGCCTCATCCGCCAGGTGATTGCATTTTGGATTCACCAGAACCAGATTTGCAAACCCAAAATTCTTCATAACCCTCGCTACGCTGCCAATATTCCCAGGGGTCTGCGGCTCAACCAAAACAACGGAAATCATAACAAGAAAGCACTAAAGGCCTGTATTTAACTCTTTTCCAATCAGGGGCTGAACCAACGTGCTTATCTTGCATCCCCTGGCTTTGCAATGCTTTCTGAATCTTTGGCAGTTTATGCTTAAGAAGCGCCAAGGACAGCTTTCGCAGTCTCCCTGAAAATAGGCGTTAAAAGCAGGAGAACAATAAAGAGGAGCAGCAAACTAACCCTGACAAGGGTTTTATTGCCCTTCTTCTCGCCCCTCAGCTTGTGCAGCGCCTGCTGAAGCATCTTCCCGCCGTCTAACAGGCCTATAGGAAGCAGGTTCGCAATGCCAATGCCAAGACTCAAAACGCCAACAAGGGAAAGAAGCTTCATAAACCACGCAATAACAGCGTAAGCGGCCGTGGTATCGCCCTCAACGCGGCTGTAAATGCTAACCCCAAGATAGGGCTTTGAGCTGTCACTCGGGTTGGCTCCGGCAGCAACAACATAGCTCGCTTCAGAGTTCGCTATTATTACATCTTCACCAGGCTTTATTTCATCAAAGAGCCTTAAAAAATCGTCAACAGACAGGACAGGCTGGTTGTTCACAATAGTGTATGCAACATTCTTCTCCAAGCCGGCAACATCAGCAGGAGCGCCCCCGGTTATGGAAGAAAAGGAAATGCCTGCAGGATTGTCGTAAACGGCATTGACAACCGGGTTTATCGCAACAGACATCAAAACAAACAGGACAAGGAAAGTCAATATGTTTGATACAGGACCGGCAGCAAGAATGGAATAGTTCGTAACATCATCCCTTTTCTTTAGCTCGCGCTCATCAGGCTCAACAAAGGCGGCAAAAAAAGGCCCTATAAGCGCCAGGCCCGTCTTTTTAACCCTAATGCCATGAGCCCTCGCAACAACACCGTGGGAAAACTCATGAACAACCGCCACAATAAAAATGGCAATCAGTCCCTGCACCAAAGGAATGAAAAAAGTTTCGGGAACGCCGGGAATGTGAACGCCGGGAAGCACAGGCATCAGGGCAGGCGGGGCGTCAGGGACAGTAAAAAGGGTGTAAACGCTCTGAATAATGACGAAGATTATGAAAACCATACCGATAAACCCAACGCCAATGCCTATGTAGCCAGCAAGCTTAATAAGCTCACGATACTTGGAAGCAAGACGCTCCATCAAAGCCAAGCCCCAGTTGGTCTTATAAAGGGCTATTACCTTGAAATGAAACTCAAACCTGCTTCTCCTCAAGAAAACGAACAGCACAACAGCCACGTAAAAAAGGATTACAAACTTGTAACGCACTAAAAAATCAACAAATTCCGAAACCATTTTATCCCCCCTTTTATTATTGCCGCTTATAATATTTTGTATTTGTTTTAGATTACACTAAAAGCAGCAGTAACAGTTGCAATTAAGCTACTTCCTACTTATGGGACGCAAAGCTTTGCCCTTGCACTTCCTGCACTTGACCTTGCCCTGAATAACCTTAAGATTAGGAGCCCTGACTTTAGCCTTGCACTTCTTGCAGACAAAGGTATTCCTGAAAAAGCGCTGCTCAGACTCGGGAAACTTTACCATGACATTGAGAGAAAGGGAGCGGTTTAAAAATGTTACTGCTGCATTTGCCTAGTTTTTATACGTTCTTCTGCATATTTAAGAACTGTTTCGTTAAAACTGTTAGCACGAGCAACAGCTATAGCATAAGAATAATCGTTCATAGGACCTCTACGCTTAGTATGAGGAAAAGTAACTTTAACACCGCTTTCTTCCTTAGGATCTTTTCCAATTTTAAATGGAAAATGCGTAAACTTTACTTCACTAGGAGTAGCATAAGCTCTGCTTAAGTCAGGGTAGTGACTAGAGACTATCATTAAAGAGTTGCCTTGCTCAATAACAGTGTTTATGAGGCCGGCAGTTAATGCTTGCCCTCCATGCGCTTCTGTTGAACGAAACGTTTCATCCATGCCAATCAACAAATACTCACCAGAGGAAGGTATTACCTCGTTTGCACTATTGCAATCCTGCTGAAGGGCTGAAATAGTGTTGCCTGTGCCTTTCATACGCATAATAATGCGGTCTCTTATAGAAACTTTAGCATATTCTGCCGGCACCCAAGTGCCAGCTAATGCACGAGCAGCAATGTAGAAGGCTTTACGCATGTCAAAAGTCTTCCCGCCATCGTTAACCCCTTCCAACACCTCTACTCTTGTTCTATTATTTAACCTTGTATGATTAGGAACTACTTTTCCTTTACCATCAGCAAAAAAAGAATCTGACTGGGCCCTTTCCCAGCGCCCTTTCTTTATAATTAAACAATTTTGTCCCTTTGGAACAACCTCTGGACGCACATAATTGCCCCTAACCGCTTCTTCTGCTAATTCGTAGTAAGGATATACGCCACTATAAACAGGTATCAGCGCGTTTACGTGCTCCATGAAGCCTATTA
>JAGVYT010000017.1 GCA_018303115.1 Candidatus Woesearchaeota archaeon
TCATATGTTAATCTCACTTTACCTCACCTCGTTAGGTGAGGTAAAATCACGCATTAAATAGACAGCTACTTAGTGTCTAGTTAAAACGTGATAGCACAATGAATTATCCCAACAGCAAATTTTATAAACCGCTGTTTCTTCACCCTTGAGCTATGAACAAGGCAGTAGTTTTTTTGGCGGTTGCTGCGGTTGTGTTTATTGCTTCGTGCAGCAGTGTTAAAGAGCCGGCTTTTGAAGACAGCTGCGCTGAGATTAACAGAACAGCAGAAAGGAACAACTGTTATGTTGAGCTTGCTGTTTCCCTTAACATCACGGAGCCGTGCAGTTCCATTGCTGACAACGACAAGCTGGTTGAAAGCTGTTATGCTAAGGTGAGCATCTCCGCGGTCAACAGGCTGGGCTGCCAGGAAATACAGGACGACAAGATAAGGAGCTATTGCCTTGCCAAGGTTGCCGGGGTAAGG
The DNA here is from genome assembly GCA_018303115.1 of Candidatus Woesearchaeota archaeon. Lineage (GTDB taxonomy): Archaea > Nanobdellota > Nanobdellia > Woesearchaeales > UBA10216 > UBA492. Next base: position 465 of record JAGVYT010000017.1, read on the forward strand.
GCGGAACTGCCTATCTGCGAGAACATTGACAACTCTGACTGGAAGGATATCTGTTACTATGACGTTGCGGAGGCGACGAACAAGACTGAAATTTGCGGGAATATAGTCTGGAACCCGCTTTCTGACAAGTGTTATGACTCACTGGCAAGGAAAATAAATTATGGGGCGGGCTGTGTGTTTATCAAAGATGGGGATATGAGGGAAAGGTGCTTTCTGGCTGTCGCTATTTCAACCGAAAACGCTGACCTTTGCAATGAGCTGGACATCAAGGGGTCTGGGTGGACTTGCTTCCAGAAGGTTGCGAAAGCCAAAAGGGATGCGGGAATCTGCGGGCTGATTGGTGTCAAGTCTGTTGAAGATAACTGCAGAAGGGTTGTAAACGATTATATCGCTGAAACCGTAAATTCCACTTAGACGCTGTTCTTGATGGCTTTGTTTCGCGAAGCCATTTGTATTATGCTTGTAGCCAAGGCTATTATAACAGGCCCTATTATTATTCCTATTATACCAAATGCAGCCAGTCCGCTTATAACTCCGATAAGGACCAGGGCAGGGTGCAGGTTTGCACGGCCCCCTATTATCCTTGGTTTGAGGATATTATCTATGCTGCTGATAAAGAAGAACCCATACAGCATAAGCCCTAAGCCCCGCAAAAGAACAGCCCCGTCCCCTGAGCTGTAACCCGCCACAATAAGGAACACTGCAGCTGGCATCCACACAACAAAAGCTCCTAAAAAGGGGATTAAGGAAGTAAACATTGTCACAATTCCCCAGATGAGGGGCGAGGGGACGCCGAGCAAAAAGAAGCCTATTGATGTCAAAACGCCTTGTATAACTGCTACGATAACATTTCCATAAACCACTGCATAAATGACTTCATTAAACCTCCTAATCAGCTTATCCTGGTTTTCGGTTTTTAAGGGGATTATGGATTTTGCATAAGGAAGTATCTTGTTGCCGTCTTTCAAAAGATAGTATGCCAGAAATAGCGCAATGAAGATGTTTGCGATTATTTTTGGCAGCGATATGATGTAAATTGTTAGTTTATTGAATATTGTGGCAGTTGCTTTTCCTAAAGAGTCTGAGATGAAGTTTGTAAATGATGGCTCGCTTATGCCAACTGCTTTCATAAAACCGCATAAAACATTGGTTTCGCATTTTATAGTGTTCGCGCCTGTGGCAAGGTATTGCTTGGCGATAAGATAGCCCGCAAATATTTCTTTAGACAATGCATTCGCAGCAAAAACGCTGGGTGTTGTTATAACTAGCACTACCACAATTATTGTTATAAGCGCGGATATGGTTTTTTTGTTTAACTTCTTGTTCAGCCATTTGTATAGAGGATAGCTGACATAGCTGATGACAATGGCAGCCAGAATTGTGGATATGAAAGGCCTCAGTATTGTTATTGCCAAGAATATCAAAAAAAGTACTATCGCATAAAACGGCTTTACTTCAAACTTGATTTTATTCGCCTCTTTTGTTTTTTGATGGGCCCGCCCAGACTCTCGTAAAAAAAATTCGAACTGGGGATATCTTCCACGTCAAGGAAGCATCATGGCCGCTAGATCACGGGCCCTTTGCTATCTTTTAGAAGGGGCATTTTGAGTATTTAAGCTTTGCGTATTTTAAAAGCTAAATAAGTCAATTACGACCATCGTAACTGATAAATAGTGTCAAATGCAAAAGCTTATGAATACTTATGAACTGCTATGTAAAATATGGGACTTAAAGAAGTTGTGGATGGCTTGATTGTATTAGGAATAGGAAATCGCTTTACTGCTGTTCTAGCCCTCTTTTTGCTGCTTCTTTAACCACCGTGGTAGTCAGTGGTAATCCTGCTATTGATATTACAGGGATAGTAGTAGCTGCAACAGCAGGATTTATATCTGCCTACAACGGCTTTGGGCTTCCCACGCTAAAACAATAGTTAGGAGCATCAGTTCATATCAGGACTCATGGTTATTTGCGACCACTTTATGCTAAACGAGTGTTCACTAATGCTGGCAGACCACCTCGTCTTGAGCGTGCACTTAAAGCTATAGAAGAAAAAATACCGCACTACAATGTAATTTCTTTAGATGGAATGTTTGCTGCGAATGCGCGGTTTCTTGGATACTGCCAAATTCAAGGTTTATATTTGGCAGCAAGGAAGTATCGCCAACTGAAAACGTTTAACGAGGTTAAGAAAGAGGCTTCAAAAAACATATTTCCTAATTTTTAATTTAATAAAAAGAAGGGCTTACTTCTCAGCCAGCATGTAGATTGACTTGATAGCCACTATTATTGTTGCTGGTATTACAAAGGTGAGTATGGACGTGAGCACAGCATTAAGGTAGTTGCCTACGTAAGCGACCTGGCCAAGCACTGCTCCTCCAAGGGCAGATACTATTACCAATGAAACAGTGGCCATAAGGAATGAATTGGTTTCTTTTGTTGTTATGTTGAGAAAGCCCACAATGATTCCCAACAGTATGAGGAGGGATGTGAGGGTTGTGTTTGCCGAGCCGGGATTGATGATGCCGACAAGAACTGCTATTATGACCCCAAAAAGGAAGGAAAGACTTCCAAGGGAATTTGAACTTAAGGCTTTTTTTGCCATCAAACACACCTCTTTTGCTGATTAAGTGCTTAAACCTACAAGTAAACTATTTAAATCTTGCGGAATTGATGGCTGTTAAGTTAGCGTTTGGTTTTCAAAGCTATTTAAATGGTCAAAACCATTAAACTAAGGTCATCATTTCAGTATTTAACAAGTTTAGATTGGGTCTTCACAGATACTTTTAGTTTGCTTGGAAAATCTTGGCCATTTTATTCCCAATCACCTTTACAAACTTTGGCAGCGGGACCCTGCCTGCAAGGGAATAGACCGTTGTTAACAGAAACGCGTAAAGGTTCCTCGCCTTGTCAGCAGCAGTGATTCTTCCAACCTTAGTCGCATAAGTAACGCCTTCAATAAAACCGACATTTTTGAATTTGCTTCCACAATAAAGATGTTTTTTCACAACCCTCCTCGGCCCCTTAGTCTGGCTGTCGTGAAACGCAATCACACCGCCATTGACAAGGTGCGGCTCCCACAATTTGTAATCAAGCAGGACCATCTCATACTCGTGCGCCCCGTCAATCCAGAGAAAACCTACTTTTTTCTTCCAGTCCTTTGCAGCAGCTTCGGATGTTTTAACAACAGGAACCACAACATCAGCAATCCCTGCTTTTTTGATGTTTTTCTTAAACTTCCCAAACGTCCAGACCTTTCCAAAACTTTTTCTGTGCTCTGAAGAGCCTGTATGCGGGTCAATTGCGTAAATAACTGCCCTGTTGCCTTCTTTTGAACCAGAGCCAAGCCATATGGTGGATTTGCCTTTCCACGAGCCAATCTCAACAATAACTGTGCCTTTAGGGCACTTTTTAGCTGCATTATAGAGAAATTCGCCTTCTCTTGGCGTTAGCCAGCCATCAACAGAATCTGTTATCTTCTGTAATTCCTGCAGTTTATTCATAAGACAAGATGCAAAGGCCAATAATTTATAAAAGTTGCTGTTGTTTATTTAAAGCATCTTCACCATATTCGCTTTATATCGGCTTTCTTACGATTTTTTGGTGTTAGAATAGTTAAACGCCGGGACTGGGACTTTCAACGCTCACAAGCATTGCAAAGCTACTAACGCCAGTGAGTATGTTTGAACCCAGACATCCTTTCGGAAACAGCCTTGCTATAAGCTTCCAGGGCTGCGCAATGCCAGATTATGCGATCCCGGCACTTAAAATGCAGTTGTTTGTTCTCTGCTATTATGATATGCCTGGGAATAGAAAGCACAGCCCATACTTTCGGGGTAGGAATAGTTACTGACAAAGGCAGGGTTCTTGCCAATGTTCTGAAGCCCTTGGTAACAAAAAAGGGCGGCATAATACCGAACGAAGCCGCAGAACACCATATTGGAGTTTGCAGTGAAGCCGTTGAAGAAGCGCTTTCTGCTGCCAAAATCAATGTTGGCGCAGTTAACCTTATCTCCTTTTCCCAAGGCCCAGGGCTTGGTCATTGCCTGCGTGTAGGAGCAATGGCTGCAAGAACTTTGTCGCTGCTGCATAAAATACCATTGATCGGAGTTAATCATTGCATCGGGCATCTTGAGATAGGCAAGCTGTTGACAGAAGCAAAAGACCCTGTCCTGCTTTACGTCTCAGGCGCTAATACGCAAATTATTGCGTTTGAGAACGGCAAATACAGGGTTTTCGGAGAGACTTTGGATATTGGGATAGGTAATATGCTTGACGTTTTTGGAAGGGAAATCGGCTTTGGATTTCCTGCAGGGCCTAAAATAATGGAACTGTCAGCCAAAGGAAAAAAATATGTCGAGCTGCCTTACGTCATTAAAGGCATGGATGTAAGCTTTGGCGGAATTCTTACCAACGTGAGCGAAAAGTATCGCAGCGGGAAATACAGCAAAGCTGATTTGTGCTACAGCCTTCAGGAAACTGTTTTTGCGATGCTTGTGGAAGCTGCAGAGCGAGCCATGGCGCAATGCAACAAGCGCGAGTTGTTGCTTGGAGGGGGGGTTGCCTCCAACCTAAGACTGCAGGAAATGTGCAGGACAATGTGCAGTGAAAGAGGCGCTGAATTCTATGTTCCAGAAAGGCAGTTTCTTGTTGATAACGGAGCTATGATTGGCTGGCTAGGAATACTAGAGTACAAAAAAGGCAAAAGAACAAAAATCGAGGGTTCTTGGATTAAGCCGTACGAACGCACTGACGATGTTTAGACAACGCACGACGTCTTTAAGCAAAACATTTAAATATTAGTTACTTTTTAGTGGTAAATATGAGGGTTATTGATACAGAAGAAGGGCTTGAAATAAGGATAAACCCTGAACACAGACTAGGCAGAATATTCGCTGAGAGGCTGAAGGCTGTTGTTGCATACAATACTGGCATGAGCCACATACCGTCTGAATGGGGTTTGTATGAAGAACTGGCTTGCATCCCTATACCAGAATACGACTCTAGAACAATCCAGAGAATGATAGAACAGATTTTTGATGATACATTTCCGATAAAGAAGCAAGATAAAGACGCTGGCGCTGAAGCACAGGGCGAGACTGTTGAAATCAACCCCAACCCGATTTATGTCCCTAAAGGTCCTAAAGAGTGCCGGGCATTTAACTTGTTGCGTGACGTTTATATGGTTATGGGTGAGTTTGCAAGATATGTTTATAACACAATGATTAACGGCCTTTTTAACGCAGCAGATAGGCTGAGTTTGATGATTGAGGAAGAGTTCAGAAATTTGTCTTTTAAGTCTGATAAAACGGCAAGACTTGGGCAAATTTCCGATATGGAGACAAGAATAACTAATTACATCATACTTGCTAGGAGTAACTATACTGAAGACAGAGTAAGGATCATATTTGAACGTGCTTGCGACGGTCAAGATTATGTTTTTGACAGTTCCTCCTCTAGCGTAAGGATAGCTAGATTAAGCGTTAAACAAAGTCCTTTGCGAGTTCAGATTGCCCTGTCCGAGAATACTGTCGGTCCTCAACATGTGGGAACAAGTCTGGCAGACATTGTCACGGGCACACGTCCTTACCAAATTCAAGATGATGACCTCTTTCAAAACTAACCTTATAAAATAGCACATTTACTAAAACCCGCATCAGAACTAACGAAATGTAAAGCCCTTCCAATTGAAAAGGCTTATAAATTGAGTCTGAGCGTCTTTTTAGCAGAGAATTTAACAATGACAGAACCAATGCAACCTGACGAAAGTAATATTGAAGCAATTCTCCATGTTATTAGACCTGGAATAACTCCATTGGAAGTCCCGGCTTTCCCTGAACCAATCGATGAAATAGCTTTTTATCTTATTCCTGGTAGAGGCATATACCCTGATCCAGAGGGTGCTTCAGGAGCTAGGAGCGAAGGCGGCAGTCTTTATACTGTGTTTGTCAAAAGAGTGAAAGGGGATGGAAGAGAAGGCGGAGTGTTATCTGTTACTTCTGTTGTGCTTGAAAAAGGAAAAAGCTTAACCGTGTGGGCAATTCCTTCCGGAGACAGCTACCGGAATGAAACGGCGGCCAATGACGCATTGCAGCCAGGCCAAAGCTTATACCAAATCATTGCTAGCCAGGCCAAAGCTTATACCAAATCATTGCTTCAAGAACAGAATAACGGCATTATTTTCTAATTAGCCGCCGGTAACCCTTACATCCTCAGCAATAATCTCTTTTTTCCCCTTGTAACCCCTAAGCTCGCCGCTGACGCTGATATTATCGCCAACAATCAAATTCAGCATTCTCTTGTCAAACACGACAATGTCAACGCTTTTTACCTCTGCAACTTCAACCACTGCAAAGTTATCGAACTTTTTTATAGCTACAACCTTTCCTTTGACATTGACATCCTTGTCTTTTACGGTTTCTAACTCAGAAATACCAACTTCTTCAGCTTCAATGAAGAGAGATATTATGAATAACAAAAATAACCCGCAAATACCGGAAATCAGCGATAACCTTGTCAGTGTTTTTTCTTCCATGAACAAAAAGAGTTGTTGCTGGTTAATAACCTCTATTGCAAAACTGCTGAAAAAATCAGTATACCTCCGAAAAATTTTTTGAAGGCTTAAATACGGCCTGCAGGATTTCTGAAAAAGTCGCAGAAATTTCCGGCTTTTTTGAAAGATTTTCAGATTGTTCGGGCTAAGGCATATTAAGTTTGAAAATGAAAAGAAAAAAGTGCCGCATAATTTGAACGCAAGCGGTTGACACCCCTGAACTGTTGAGCATTACAACTATATAAACTTTATGCCGGTGTCGTGTAATTGGAAACACGAGTGGTTGACACCCACTTTCTGTGGGCTCAAACCTTATTGTGGGTGAGAATCCCACCACCTGCGCACTACAATCATGATGTTTATTGAGATTTTGGCTGCAATTGTCGTTGGCGTGTCCCTTGGCATATTCACAGGCGTAGTCCCTGGAGTCCATATTAATCTGGTGGCTGCTGTGATACTTTCCTTGTCTCCGCTGCTGCTAAAATATTTCACACCAATATCTTTAGCGGCTGCGATAATGGCAATGTCCATAACCCACGTTTTTGTTGACTTCATTCCATCGATTTTTCTTGGGGCGCCAAGCGATGCGACAGCGCTTGCCGTGCTGCCGGGCCATAAACTGTTATTGGAAGGGAGGGGGTATGAAGCGGTTGTTTTGTCCGCGACAGGCGGCTTTTTCGGGTTGAATCTGGTGATTCTGCTGCTGCCGCTGCTGCTTGTTGTTGTCAGGCACGTTTTTTCAGCTGTTAAGCCCTATATAGGCATAATCCTTGCAGGCATTGTCTTTTACAATGTTCTGCGCGAAAAAGGAATGCAGATGAAGCTGTGGAGCTTCGCAATTTTTCTTTCAGCGGGCATGTTGGGAGTGCTGACTTTGGGCATCCCTAACCTAAACCAGCCCTTGCTGCCCCTCCTTGCAGGGCTTTTCGGAATCAGCACGCTGCTTGCAAGCGCGTTGAGAAACACTGCAGTGCCGATTCAAGTGAGTGAAGTCAAGGCAATAAAAAAATCTGAGGCAGTAAAATCCGTGGCGGCAGGTGCCTTTTCAGGGGGGCTGATGGGCATATTCCCTGCTTTAGGGCCTGCTCAGGCAGCCATGCTTGCCCGCAACTTAATCGGAAAAGCCGGAAAAAGGGCGTATCTGGTAACTTTGGGGGCAGTCAGCACCTCATCCATGCTTTTCGGATTGATAACCCTGTTCGCAATAGACAAGGCGAGAAACGGCTCAATAGCAATGATGTCTGAAATAGTTAATGTTGATGGCATGGTGTTTGTTTTGTTGATAGCCGTAGCGATACTTGCAGGGGCTGCCGCTTTAATGCTAACGTCAGTTATAGGCAAGACTTTTGCAAGGAACATCCATAAAATAGATTACAAAAGAATATCTTTTGCAATAATGCTGTTCGTAGCAGCGCTTACCTTTTACTTTTCACAGCTTACAGGGCTGCTTATCCTGCTTACCGGAACTGCAATAGGGCTGTTCACTATAACAAAAAGCATAGCCAGATACAATCTCATGGGGTGCCTGATGCTGCCGGTTATAATTTACTACTTTTAGCCGCGATAATTATTTAAATAACCTCAAAACAGCAGTTTCTCATGGAAGGAACAATAGCGAATTTCAGGGGCGGAAGGCACACAAAGCACAACAGCCAGATGATTGTTGTAGTTAAAGGCGTTGATAAGAAAGAAAAGGCAGCTGAGCTTATAGGCAAACAGGTCTTGTGGGCTTCCCCTGCCAAAAAAGAAATAAAGGGAAAAATAACAGCAGTCCACGGGAACAACGGTGCGGTGAGGGTTAAGTTTGACACTGGAATGCCCGGGCAGGCGATTTCGCAAAAAGTAAAGATAAACTAGTTCTATGAAAACAAGCACCTTAAAAGCTGTCAGAATCAGTTTAGACATAGCCTCGATACTTCTTGACCCAGTCATCCACCGCTTTCCTCTACCAGAAGCTGGAACAAAAGAAGGGTTAGGAATAGCCAAAAAGAATTTCCGGGATCTTAAGCAAACAGCATGGGGTGTAATGGAATTACTTTACCACGCTCAAGCGTTTGGACCCAACCACCTCAACGGACCTGCCATGATTGTATTCCCCAATAAGCACCTGACTTCTGCAGACCCACTGTTATTAGCATACCTGAATAGCTACGTTGCGCCAGTTTACAAAAGAGACACCGCTGTTCCCAGCAGGCTTGCACGCTTAGTAGGCGGTGTTGAAGTGAGGTATGGCAAACACGCATTTATAAACCTGCGCCATCTCAAGTTCCTGCTAAACTCCAGCGAAGTCGTTGCATTGTTTCCTTTTACCGATGTTCATGATAGCAGACCAGCTCAGCTTCTTCTAAGATGGGCAGTGAACTACGACAGACAACATGAACAAAGCATAGATTACTATGCAGGAAGCGTTGTTTGGAAGCGAGGTGGGAAAGAACTGACTTCACTTGAAAAAAATCGCGTCTTAACCAGTTATTGGCCAAGGTGGCGCTCTAACACGGCGGCCATCCTAATCAGTGACCGTCCAATCAAGTCCAAAGGAAAACGACTAGACGAGCTTGTAACCGACATCAGTAATGAAGCAAGGCGTTTGCGCGATTCATACATGAGTTAGCATGACGCCGCCACTCGGCAAAGCCCTCGCTATATCGTCTATTTCTCCGCCAAGCTTCTTTTTTATTTTCTTGGCAACATCCGATGTTTTATTGTTGCCATGCCCTATCTCTAAATATCTGCTGCAGTTTTTCCTGACCGCAGCAACAGGGCCGCACATAATCGTCCCGTCTTTTGCTGCGCCTACCGCCAGCTTAACCTCTGCCATCTGCTTATTGGCATGGCCATTTACAATGAACGAGCCTTTTTCAAGATATTCCCCCGCTTTAGGGGTTTTCGAAAGCTGCTCTGGCTTGACGTGGAAAACCTCTGCATGGGACAGGCCAAGCTTCCATACCCTGGAAAAAGAAGCCGTGGCAACCCCCGCCTCTTCCAGCGTCGCCTGCCCGATTTCCCTGCCATCTGCCTTAATTACAAAAAACGGCGAGCCGCTAATCTCAGTGTGGAAAACAATATCACCTTTCTCTGCATGTTTCTTGACTAAAATCTCATTACTAGCGGCATCTCTCCCGCCAATGCACAAAAACCCCTCGCTGGAAACAAACCACCTGAACTTTTCATACCACTTTCTTTCCTGTTTTTTCCCTGCCCTTTCCTTGTTTTCCACCCCTTCCAGCTCCTGCTTTTTTAGCAAGGACTGCAGTTGCAACCTTGTTTTCCCAACAGCCATTTCCGCCCCCGCAAGCTTTTTCTTCGCCTTTTTCGAGGCTTCAAAGAAAGAAGAGGCGTTTTCATCCGCTGTTTTCCTAACGTCAAAAACGATTTCCATAAAGACAGAAGAGCAGAGCGCGTTATTTAATGCTTTCTGATGTGCGGTAAATTATGATAGCCTGTTTGCTGCACCAATCGGCGCAACTTCTTTTCCAATCCCCTTACCTGACAATATGCAAAATTTTAAATAAACAATAGTGTTATGGTGTTTAAAATGCTGTTGGAAGTTGGAAAAATGGAACAAGGAACAGAGCAAAGAACGACAAGAGAAGAGTATGCTATAGTGCTAGACTTCCTGCCGAACGGCTACCCTTTTGAAAGCAGACATGGGCAGGTGAGCACCCCGATAGTGCAAGCACTTGGAAAAAAGCATTTGATACTGCTCGAACTTGTTCCAAAAAAAGAGATAAAACTACAGCCAAACGATGACGTTTACATAGGGGAAGGAAAGCGCGACAAGATACACCACATCAACGGGAAATTATCCCCCAATAAGCTGACATCAACCGCAGAGGCAGAGCTTGAGTTTGTGGTTACAGATCTCGTCAAGAAAAACGAAAAACGCTTTTTAGACTTCTTTAACAATGCCACGCCGCTAAGCACCAGAATGCACTCAATTGAGCTTATTCCTGGCATGGGAAAGAAAAGGATGTGGGAAATACTGGAAGAAAGAAAAGCAAAGCCTTTTGAGAGCTTTGCGGACTTTAAGAAGCGCGTAAAGCTGCTGCCAGACCCTGAAAAGGCAATAATCAAGCGAATAATAGCCGAGATAACTATAGAACAGAAGCACTACCTGTTTGTCGAGAGGTAGTCCTAAACTATCTTTCTGTATAAAGATGGGGTCCGTCTTTTGTAAGCTACTCTCCAGCTGAAGCCCGCAGGTTTCTGTCGAAGGCTCGCCCTAATATGCAATGCCTCGTCTGGGACAGACTCACTTATGTTCGTAGTCCCAGACGAGACTACGAATGATAATGAGTATGGTTACCTAGCGTAGCGAAGGTAACCCACGAATGATAATGAGTATGCCTCGTCTGGGATAAACTCACTGGCGTTCGTAATCCCAGACGAGACTACGAATGATAATGAGTATGCCTCGTCTGGGACATTCAGCCTGGCGCTTTTCGTAACTAGTAACTATCGTCGCCAAGTATTTGAACCCAGGTCCCGGCCGCGAGAGGGCCGGATGATTCTCCGGAAAGCTTAGCGCTTTAAGCCGGACTACACCAACGAGGCATGCAAATTAAGAGGTAATAACGTGTTTTTAAAGATTGCTGCTGCGAATAAAACAGAGCCTTCTGAGAAACTCAATGAGAAAGAAGCGCAAACAGGAACCAGCTTACTTACCCTGCTGCGGTTGAATTGGTCCTGTATTGGCGGCAGTTTTAACTATCTCTATCTCGCCAAAATGCTCCTCCTGAACCAGGTCAACCTGCCTGTGATCTACGTTTGCGAGGTGCAGCAATGCATTGAACTTGTAAATCTTGTCTGCCTTTCCCTCGCCTTCAATCAACTTTGAGAAAGTAAGCTTCCCCGCAGCAGTTGAGAAATAGCTCTTGATTCTGTTATGAACATCTGCAATTAATTTGCTTATGTCAACCTTCTTCTCAGGCACCTCGACCTTCACAGAAGGGATGCTTCTTAAAATTCGCCTGTCCCGGACCTCAAGCGCTTTCTGCAACGCAATCATTAAATCATAAATGGAAACCTTCCTCTTCCTTGGCTGGGGCGTTCTTGGCATAAGGGAAGGAATTTCCTCCTCACTAGGAGGGGATTCAAGCTCCTCATAAAATTCCTCCTCAGACATTTCCTCCTCAAGGCTCATAAGGCGGTCAAGCTCGCCTATGTCATCGCTCAGCAGCTTTTGCGATTTTATTTTCAGGAGAATAGCGGCAGCCAGAACAACCTTCCCGCTAACCCTGAAATCAAGCTCTTTCAGTTTTTTCAGCATCTGCAGGTAGTGCTTTGCAAGAAGGCTTACGTTAATATCCCAAGGGTTCATGTTTTCGTGCTTGACCAACTCGTAAATCATGTTCTGCCAAGTAACCTCGTCTTTCTGCACAACGATATCCAGAATTTTATCGTGAGTGGCTTTTTCTTCAGGCATACAACGGACTCACGTTATAATAGTATTTAAATATATCTGAATAGTTTTTTGAAAGCGGTGGTTAGCGGCAGAGTGCCTTTTCAGGAACACTTTTGCTAGGGAAAAGGGGCACACCGCATTCCCCACCAAAGTAAGAAATATTTATAAAACACGGTAAAAACACAATTAATTTAAGGGCTCGTGATCTAGTGGCTATGATGTCGCCTTTACACGGCGAATGTCCCCAGTTCGAACCTGGGCGAGCCCATGTGCGGCAGTGATCTAGTGGCTATGATAGGGCCTTGCCATTCAAAGCAATAAGGCTCTCACCCGGGTTCAAATCCCGGCTGCCGCATACCAACTTTTATAAACGCTTTTGAGTTATGGCAAATCACTTATTCGTTAGGAACAAAGTTCCAATTATTAAAGTGATTTGCTTATTAGGAAATAACCTTACACTCATGTCAAAACATACGAAAATTAAGGTTATTTCCTATAACTAAAATGCACTATGCCCAGCTCAATTAACGATGTCATAGAAAGGGTTCTGTCTTTTGACGGGATTCCTGTAAGCGACTCGCATTCTTTAATGGAAGGAAACGGAAGAACAAGAATGTTTGGCAGGGTTAAGCAGCATTATTTCGACTACTATCCATACTCAATTATCCTGACTGTGTTGATTGAACCAAAAGGCCTTCCCGAATGCAGCATAACACTGCAGCAGGCTTATAATTCTACAGCAGGCGGCAAGGAAAACAAGGCAAAAATGACGGTTTTTCTCGAAAGTCTTGAAAAAAGCGGAGCAGAAGTTCTTGTTGTGCACACCCGCAGGGACCCTAATAAAAGCGGGGTAATGCAGGCTATAGCCTCGCATGATTACGGCATATTTGGAAAAGGCAACAAGCCGGGAGACGTGCTTAGAGAGATAACGCCGGGGGATATCAAATGCTATTTTGCGGGGGATTAAAACTAAAAATTGGCTCATCACAATTCTTATACAGGAAGCCTATAGGCCGGTTTAGGAGATTCCGCATCCACTTTATCAGCTTGTTGTTGCGAAAAATAAGCTTGTCCAGATGAATAAGCTGGCAGGCCGGCATTTCTAATAAGAGAGCCAAACAAACCTTTAGAAAAAACCATTCCTTCCTTAGCTATAATTACGCTAAGAGGCACACTCCAAGAAGGGTTTCGGCGAAGTTCTGAATTAGACACTAAACTAAAATGGCTTTCTTTCTCAAGTTGACGCACTACACATTCAATTGAAGGGGTTCCTGAATTGAATGAGTCTGGAGTCTTTGCTCCTTCCGGACCAAACATAAGAAATCGCGTAGGGTCTGCAAAGTGAAGATTAAATTCCTGAAAGGCCCAGTTACCTCTTCTTAAGCTACGGTTGCCAAGGGAATCATACCAGTCACTGTAAAGACTGCCTTCTGTGTAAGGGGTTAACGAGGCCTGTTGTATTGCAAAGCCTATATTTTCTTCAAACCGGCTTTCAGGCGCATTCCCTATGACAGCTATATTTGTGGGCAGAGCTCCCCTACCCGGAGCAAATGACATGTTGTCAATAACCAGATACCCCTCATCAGTAAGCAGCTTTTTAAATCGTTCATACGCCCATGGCGGTGGCAGCTCGTGCCGCTTCAAAGGACGACCAGTGGAATCAAGAACGCCTAAGAACGTCAAATTCCCGTCTATCCACTCTTCTTTAACGGGGAGTGTTAATGTTTTAAATAGTTCCTTGCTCATAAGCCATAAGACAACTTAAGTGACTTTATAAAGATTACGCCGGTTTTTCAACAGAGCGTGAATAGAAAAGAATAAAAAAGCAAGCTGTGCTACGAGTTCTAGCAATGGGCCCGTAGCTCAGCATGGTTAGAGCGCCAGTCTTATATGGCTACGTTCTAAGACAGCTGGATGTCGCCGGTTCGAAGCAAATGCGAAAGTCTGGTCGGGCCCACCTTCTTTTTTTAGCAAAAAATATTAAAAGAAGCTAGCAAACTATTCATGTTACATGGATGACGAAACAGTGACCCTGGGAGGCAATATACAGCTCTCAGGCTTCAAGGACCTGGAGCCTGCGCAGATGATAGTTCTCAAAAAGATTATAGGAACGTATGCCAGGAAGTTTTCCAACAAGTGCGGCAAGTTCGAGCTGCTTAAGCTCAGCATGAAGAAGGTGCACGGGCAGGAGCATTCTGAAAAGTATGAAATCCACGCAATGATAGTGGACGAGGGGAAGCAATACACTTCTGAAATAACCGAAAGAAACCTCTTCTTTGCAGTAGATGCTTCGCTCAAGAAAGTGGA
>JAGVYT010000027.1 GCA_018303115.1 Candidatus Woesearchaeota archaeon
CAAAGTTGTGGGTGAAGAAATTGCCAAAGGAATCACAAGCAGTGATCATCAGACTTTGCTCAATTCAATAAAGCAGAAAATAGAGATACTAAAGGCAAACCCGGAATACGGGACCCATATTCCTAAAGACAGAACTCCAAAAGAATACGTTAGGGATTATGATGTAAATAATCTGTGGAAAGTTGACCTTTCTGGCGCTTGGAGAAGAGGAAAATATAAAAGAGGTATACTCTTTCGACTTGGCGTTTGATAAAGTAAAACAGGTAACAAGAAAAGAAAACGTTTAAGGCGGTTATATGAAGCTGAAAATAGGGATAATGGGCTCAGGGGTGGAGAAAGGAGGCTCTTACCTGACAAAGAATGCAAAAAAACTCGCTTACGAGCTTGGAAGGGAGATTGCAAAGCACAACTGCATACTGGTAAACGGGGCGTGCAGGGGCGTTCCTTACATTGCCAGCAAAGGAGCAAAGGATTCCGACGGCTTTATAATAGGGGTAAGCCCTGCGGAAAACCTGCACGAGCACACTCACAAATACAAGTTCCCGACAGACGTTTATGACATACTGTTTTATACCGGCTTTGGCTTCAAGGGGCGCAATGTAGTCAACGTAAGCAACTGCGATGCCATCATAGTTGTTTCAGGGCACGTTGGAACGCTGAACGAGTTCACAATAGCGTATGATGAAGGAATGGTAATAGGGGTTATGAAAGGAAGCGGGGGAATAGCTGACTTTGTTGATGACGTCATAAGGATAGCGAACAAGAAAACAGGGGCTGTAATGATTTACGACAAGGAGCCTCACGAGCTTGTCAGGAGGGTTATTGATGCAATAAGAAAAAAAGAAGCTTCAGAAGGAAAGAAGCTCAAAAGGGAAAAAAGGCACAAATGCGAGAGGTGCAGATGAACTTCACCACAAAACTCAGGAAAAGCGCTGAAAAAAACAACAGCATAGTCTGCTTAGGCATGGATCCCGTAATAGAAAAAATACCTTTTGAGGAAAAGAATAACGGGAAAAAAATAATTAAATTCTACGGCGATATAATAGAAGCGGTAGCAGGGAACGTATCGGCAGTAAAGCCAAACTACGCCTTCTTCGCCCAATATGGCTTTCCAGGACTGCGGGCTTTGAAAAAAGTCATCGGCATAAGCAGGAAAAAGAAACTTCCAGTGATACTTGACGCGAAACGCGGCGACATCGGGAAAAGCAGCGAGGCTTACGCAAGAGAGGTGTTTGACTTCTGGAAGGCGGATGCGGTAACTGTAAGCCCGTATATGGGAACAGACAGCGTGGAGCCTTTTATCAGCCGATGCAGCAGCGGCAAGGGCGTTTACGTGCTGGTAAGAACATCAAATACCGGGGCAAGCGATTTGCAGGAAATTATCAGCACCAACGGCAAAAAAATGCTGATAAAAGTGGCTGAGAAAGTGGTTGAGTGGCACAAGGACGGGGTGGGGGCAGTGGTAGGGGCAACAAATCCTGAAGAGCTGAAAAATATCAGCGAGTTTTTCTCTTCTGCAAAGAAAAGCGTTCCACTGCTGATTCCCGGCGTAGGCTCACAGGGAGGCAGCGCCAAGGAAGTTGCTGCAATTTTGAAAAATATTGGCGATATAAAAATCCACAGGATAAACAGCAGCAGCGGCATTAATTATGCTTACAAAAAAAATGAAACAAACGACTATGCGGGGGCTGCCGCAAGGGCTGTCAAGGAACTGAATGAAGAGATAACTCTCTAACCCTGCACCAGAAGAAGATAATACACCTTATACCGCCTCTTAAGCTCCTTGCAGGCAGAGGCTGTTATGAACATGGCAAAAATCCCCGCAATGGATGCGCGAGCCTGGCTGCAGATGCTTGTCAGGGCGTCAAAGGTTGTTCCTGCCCGTATAACATCATCCACAATGAGGACGTTATCGTTTTTCCTGAGAAGCGACTTTGGAAGGTAAAAAGGAGAGCTTATCGGCTTTTTCCCGGAGCTTTTAGAGGCGTAATGGTCAGAGAATGCAAATTCCTGCGTGAGCTTTGCGTAAACAAATTTCACTCCAAGAAGGTTTGCAGTTGCCTGCGCCAGCGGAATGCCGTCAACAGCTGCAGTCAGCACTATGCTTACTTTTTTGCTCAGCTCCCTAACTGCCTTGTAAGCTATTACATTCAACAGAAAAGGCTGAGAAAGAATATCGGCAGTAACTATGTACTTGCTGCCCTTAATTTTTGATGCTTCAATGATTTTCAGGAGGTAATTCTTAATGAAGAAATTGATAAGATGCTCAGCCCTGTCTTTTTTTGGAAGCACATAGCCGTTTATGTAGCGGTTTAGGACGCCTGCAGGCAGGGAAAGCTCCCTGCTCAACTTCCTGAAAGTCTTCTGCTGCTTCATCGCCTGCAAACAATCCACGGCAAGCAGCTTTATCTTGGTTTCCTCCAGGGCGTTCATGTTACAAATGCTTGCACAAAACCTATATAAAGCTTTGCCGATTTGCACGTCTTGAGAGTGGGAGGGATTTACCGCCCTTTAAAACAATAAACTCGGCGAGAGGTTTATGATGAACACGGTTGTTGTCGGAGCTTACTGGGGGGATGAGGGCAAAGGCAAGATAGTTGACCTGCTGGCAGCTGACGCTGACTGGATAGTGAGGTATAATGGAGGGGATAATGCAGGGCACACCATTGTCGTTGGAGACAAAAAGGTGGTGCTGCACACCCTTCCTTCAGGCGTATTGCAGGGAAAGAACGTTGCAATAGGGCCAGATGTTTTCTTCAACCCAGGAAGCTTCCTTAAAGACCTGAATCATGTCAAGGAGAACGGCTTTAAGCTGACAGGAAAGATTGTGATTGACGAACGGGCGCATGTAATCATGCCTTATCACATCAAGCTGGATGGGGCTAGCGAAAGCTTTATCGGAACCACAAAGCGCGGAATCGGGCCATGCGCAATGGACAAGGCAGAACGGACAACGGACATAACAGTTGCAGACATGACTGGCGATGGATTTCTTGAAAGGATAAGAGAAACTGTCGAAGCGAAAAAGGATGAGATGCTGGCCAAAAAGGTTCTTACCACAAAATATGATGTTGAAAGGTATTGCAAAAGAATTCATCAGGTTTATTCCGAATATGCTGAAAGGATAAGGCAATACGTTGGGGAGTCCAGCTACATTCTTAACGAAGAGGTAAGCAAAGGAAAATCTGTGCTGCTTGAAGGGGCGCAGGGCTCGCTTCTTGACGTTGTTCACGGAACAAGGCCGTACGTAACATCTTCAAACACAATTTCAGGGGGGGCAGCTGCAAACCTCGGAATTGACTTAAGGATGTTCAGGATAACCGGAATAGCCAAGGCATACCCAACAAGGGTTGGGGAAGGTCCCTTCCCTACAGAGCTTGGCAGCTATGAAGATGCTAAAAAAGAGGAAAGGAACAGGAAACTTACAATTGAGGAAAAAAGGAAGGTTATTGGGGGCGATGAAAGGATTCTTGGAAGATGGATAAGAATGGACGGGGCCGAGTACGGGGCAACAACAGGAAGGCCAAGAAGAACAGGCTACCCTGACTTTGTTGCACTGAAATACTGCGCAATGATTAACGGAATAGACGAATGGGCAATAACAAAGATTGACGTGCTTGGGGGCAAGACGTTCAAGGCTGCAATTGCATACAAAAAGGACAGGAAAATAACAGAGCGGTTTCCATTCAAACTTGAGGAATGGAAACCTGTTTACAGCACTAAGCAATACTTCTGGCCAAGCATGAGCGAAGATGAATGCAAAAAGGCGGTAGAATTGGGCTATGAAGCATTGCCTGAAGGGATGAAGAAATACATAAAAGACCTTGTAGCTTATACTGGGGTGCCTGTAAGCATGATTTCCTTAAGCCCGAAAAGAGAGATAACAGTAATTAAGGACGTTCTAAGAAGCACTTCGGAGTATCTTGGGAAATGAAAAATGTAAGGAACGTAAGGATAAACAGGGCAATTATCAGCTGCTATGAAAAGCGCGGATTAAAGGAGTTTGCAAGCGAGCTGGTGAAATTAAATCCGGACATTAAGATTTTCAGCAGCAGCGGCACTTACAAAGAGCTTGAACCGGTTGCCAGGAATAATCTTGTTGAAATTTCTGAGTATGTTGGATTCAGGGAAATGCCTGCAGGACTTGTTAAGACGCTGCATCCGAAGATACACTCAGGAATACTTGCCGAGCTTGAAGACCCGGAACAGAAAAGCTACCTGGAAGACAATAAAATAGAAGCGTTTGACTTGGTTGTTGTTAACCTATACCAGTTTGAAAGGGCTGTTTCAGAGGGCAAATGCTTTGAAGACGTAAGAAAGAACATTGACATAGGAGGGGTCAGCCTGCTTGAGGCAGCTTCAAAGAATTTCCTGAGAGTTGCTGTTGTTGCCGACCCGGAGGATTACGCACAATTGATTAACGCCTTGAAAAAGAATAACTGCAGCAGCGACCTGAAAACACGGCTGGGGCTTGCCAAGAAAGCCGTTGCACACCTGCAGCATTACCTAAGCGAGATAAACAATTATTTTGGAAAACTAAAAGCTGAAGAATTATGAAGCAAACTCACTTTGTTCGTAGCTTCATTTTACCTTGAGGCCAAATAAAATGAAGGATTACAAAAAAACATACAGTGAAGTCTTAGGAGACCACTTTCCTGAAGGGATGACGATAACATTCGGCAGCCAGAAGCTGCATTACAGGAAAAGAAAATGGAAATTTAACGGAGATGAAATTGGACTTAGGTATGGCGACAATCCAGGGCAGGAAGCTGCATTGTATGAGCTGGTTTCCAGCAATTTAAGGCTTGGCGAATGCGAGTATGTCAGCCCTGAGGACGGCATTGTAAGCAACCTTGCAGAGAAAGAGCTTACAGAGACAGGAAAACACATTGGCAAAAGCAACCTCACAGACCTTGATGCTGCGCTTAACATCCTGAAATATTTTGATGAGCCAACAGCTGTAATTGTAAAGCATAACAATCCTAGCGGGGTTGCAAGCAGGGACAGCATAAAAGACGCTTATGTGGAGGCAAATTTTGCCGACCGCATAGCAGCATTCGGAGGGGTGCTTGTAGTAAACAGGAAGGTTGACAAAGAGACGGCAGAAGAAGTTGTTAAGAATTATCTGGAGGTTGTCGCCGCTCCTGAATTTGATGAAGAAGCTCTAAAAGCACTCACCGTAAAAAAGAACATGCGCCTGATGAGAATAAAAAAACTTGAAGCCCTGCAAAAATACAGAAGGCTGAGGACAGTTGAGCTAAAGACGCTTATTGACGGCGGCATAATAGCGCAGCAGTCAGCAGACAATGAAGTAAGCAGGGATAATATCGCAAACGCTGAAGTGGATTACAAGGGAAACGTTTACAGCACAAGAAGGAAAGCAAGCGAGAAAGAGATGGAAGACATGCTCTTCGGGTGGAAAGTTCTTCAGGGCGTCATATCAAACTCAATGCTCTTCGCAAAGGACAGGACAACTGTCTCAATATGCGCAGGCGAGCAGGACAGAGTTGGAGCAACTGAGCTTGCAATAATAAAGGCTTACAAAAAGATGGCTGACAGGATTTGCTTTCAGCGCTATGGAATGCCATTATGGGAGTTAACCGACAAAAAGAAAGAGGAAAAAATAGAAAGGGAGGTTGCAGAGAAAAATGCCAACCTTAAAGGCTCTGTAATGGCTTCTGATGGGTTCCTGCCGTTCAGGGACACAGTGGACGTTGCAGCAAAAGAAGGCGTTACGGGAATAATCCAGCCAGGAGGGTCAACGAGGGATTATCAGAGCATAGAAGCCTGCAATGAATACGGCATAGCTATGGTATTCACAGGCAAAAGGGTTTTCAGGCACTAAAGGAACGCCGTGTTGCAAAAGTTTTATTAAGACCTTATTCAAGCAACCAGTTTATGCTTATTGACAATTTGTTCAGCAACAAGTTTCTTATAAGGGATATAGAGGCAGAGGAGCTGGTTGAAAGCTTCCTCGTATCAGCCATAGCATCCCTGCTAGGATACCGGTTTTTCCTCAAGATAACAGGCTACCCTATGCTTGGGGGAGAGAACTTTCACATTGCCCACGTCCTTCTTGGAGGCGTGTTCATGCTAGCAGCAATCATAATGCTGCTGGTTTTCATAAGCAAACCGGCAACAAGGCTCGCTGCAGTTCTTGGCGGAATAGGATTCGGGCTGTTTATAGATGAGCTTGGCAAGTTCATAACGCATGACAACAACTACTTTTACCAGCCCACGATTGCAATAATTTACCTTATATTTGTATTGATTTACTTTTTCTCCCAGAGCATAAACCGCTTCAAGAGGCTGACAAAAAGGGAATACCTGATAAACGCAATAGAAATCAGCAAGGAGGCTGCCTACAACGACCTTGAAGGGCGTGAAAAAACCAAAGCGTTTGAATTACTGAAAAAATCGGAGCCAAAAAATCCCATGGTAAGAAGCTTAAAGAGAATGCTAAGCCGCATTGATTCAGTTCCCCCGGAAAAGCCAAACCTGCTTTCCAAAACAAACCGCTTCTTCCACAAGCTGTATAAGATGCTCATCAGCAAAAAGTGGTTTTCAGGGGCAATAGTCACTTTCTTTGTGGCGTATACAATAGGCGGGCTGCTAAAGGCAATCTCGCTCATAAGCTCAAAAACATCAGTGCTGTCTGTTTCCGAATGGGGGGAGCTGGTTTCGTCAGCTGCGGCAGGCGCTTTCGTTGTTGTCGGAGTTTTGCGCATCAAAAGCTCAAGGGTTGACGCTTACAGGATGTTCAAGTATGCGGTGCTTATTTCAATATTCCTGACGCAGCTTTTCACATTCTACAAGGAACAGCTTTATGCACTGGTCGGGCTTTTCTGGAACATCCTGATATTGATAACGCTGAGGTATATGATAAGCGAGGAGGTAATGCATGAAAATGGGGGGTTGGGCATTGAGAAAGCTAAAGGGCGCAAGGGCTGAGCTGGACGCGATTGAATTTCTGAGGGGACTGTTAATAAGCTTTGCGCTAGTTGTTACAATGATTTTCGTTTTCTTTCTTCTCCTGAGAATGTCGCAGTAACTTTTAACTGAAAAAAGGCAAGGGAAGGAAAAGTTGTGGGCAAGACAAAACGGAGATTTTCGACATGGTGCGGCGTTGTCCCGAATCCTGTTCCTGCTGTTGCTTCTGCACGCTCTTTTACTTCCTCCCTACCTAAAAGGCAAGGAGGGAGGAAGTAAAATGGAAGCGATAAACATGCGAGAAAGCTCTTTTAGGACAACGCCACACAGTGGAATAAATTTAAATAGAAATAGCTGTTTGCAGAGATCATGGCAAAGTATCTTGTAAAGTACGACAGGACTAACTGCATTGGTGCTGGTGTGTGCGCCGCCGCTTCCCCGAAATTCTGGAAGATGAACTACGACAGGGACGGGAAGGCAGACTTGATAGGCGGAACCCCAAAGGAAGACGGCTGGGAGGAGATTGAGATAAGCGACGCTGATTTAGAGGAAATGAGGGCGACAGCAGAAATCTGCCCGGTCAATGTCATACACATAATAAAGAAGGACACAGGAGAGAAGATTATTTGAATTATATGCGGAATACAAAAATAAATTGCATTAACAAAATTTGCACCTTATAAATTTTCATTGCCGTCGCGGTCTCTGACTAAAATGCACAATCATTTGGCAAAACATTAAGAGTTTTTGTCAGTTATGCCAATAAGGATAAGCTTCTAGCTGGGGCATTGAAGAAGTGTCTTGAACGTTTTGGCTTAGATGTGTTCCTTGCTCACGAAGACATTATGCCCACATTAGAATGGCAGAAAAAGACACTAAGTAAAATAAAGCAGACCAATGTGCTTATTGCTCTTCTGACAAACAATTTCAGGGATGCCGATTATACAGCCCAAGAAATTGGTGTTGCAATCGCATTACAAAAACTCATTATTTCTCTTAAGGCAGATGTTGACCCATATGGTTTCATAAACAAATATCAAGCTTTTAAGTTTACTTATGATGAATCAAAAGATAGTGATGGTATTACAAGTTATGATTGCACTAAGTCGTGCGCAGAAATCATAAAAGTTCTTTCGTATTACAAGGAACATGCCTACCCCCTTAAGGGGAGCTTAATTAGGGCGTTAAGCAGCAGCGGGAATTTTCGCAATTCGAATGAGATAGCCGAATTACTGGATAAATTCAAAGGATGGGCACCTGCACAGCTTTCTATGTTAATGCGTAGTGGTATAGAAAACAGGCAAGTGTACGAAGCGCATGATTGCAAACAACTATTTAGAAAGCTTTTTGGAGAGTATGAGGGATATATAGATCTTAGCCTTAGAGATGAGCTTCTGGGCTTAATTGGTGAAGCGTAACTTCACAAGTTCAATTTCCTTTTTATAGATCCTTAAAAGCTCCCAGTAAATTCCATTGGGCATTCCGGAAGATTTGCGAAGAGAATTAATTAATTAACTCGACCTTGAAGGAATCCGCGTCCAGCGCAGTCGTCCTGACCTTCTTGCCGATTCTGAGGCCATAGCTTTTGAGCTGCTCAGGAAGCGTGATTCCCATAGAGTTGCCAACCCTTATCACCCTTCTCTCAGCGTCAATAATTCTGTGAAGCTGCCTTGACTGAACGTAACGCTCTGCCTGCTCCTTTGTAAGTGTTGTAAAGCCGCATTTAGGGCAAATCATTGCCTCTGCCGCAAAGCCCTCAAAATCGGTCAGTTTTGGCTTCAAATACGCTCCGCAATCACATCTTATCTTCCTTTTCGTGGCCATACGGTTCTCACCTCAATAAAGTTTTGGTGAAATATTGCGATTACATTGTACGTTAAGTTCTCCTTGCCGAAGTATCGGCTTAAGCAAAACTTATTCGGCTTTTCACACTTATTTTCAGATACCTTTCCGGTTCTGACTGTTTCTTCAATCTTATCTAAGTCAAGATTCCAATATTCCTTCCTGTCAAACAAATGCGGAGGGAATGTAACCTCGGCTGTCTTTCTATTCAAATTACGAAGCAAACATTCAACCCATATATCGTTATAACTCATATTATAATCACTATTTAAACTTTATGGTTTATTTTTCCGTCTTTTAGAGCTTAATAAACTTTGAGGGTCAATTTTGAGAAGATTTTCAGAAAAATTGGAGGATTTGCGGCAAGCACCTCAGTATCTCCGGTTTTTTGCTTAATAATCAGAATTATTGCGGGAATCCCGAAAACTTTGCCGTTCTACTGTTACACAAACGTGGTCAAAATCTATATAAACTGATACGGATTTATACATTGTTCTCAATTGAGCTATTTAGCTTGGATGGCAGAGTTTCATGCTGATGCCTGGCCCTGGCTGTCGCCCCCTGGCCCTTGTCAAGGGTTAATTTTTCCCTCCCTTAAACTTGTTAAGGAGGGAGGAAATTAAGTTCACAAAGTGAACCGAGGCAGCTCAAGAGGAAAAGAAAGGACAAAATATAAAATAAGCGCCCAGAGCCGTTTTATTGAGGTTTTTAAAACATGTGCGGAATAATGGCAGTTGCAGGCTCGGAAGAGGCGGCGGCTGAGATATACATGGGCATGATTCAGTTACAGCACCGCGGCCAGGATGCCTGCGGGATAACAACCTGCGATGTTTCAAGCGGGGAAGTCTTCCGCGTCAAGGATGTCGGATTGGTTTCTGAGGTTTTTAGTAAAGCAAAAGTCAGCTCCCTTAAAGGAACTATAGGAATAGGCCAGACCCGCTATCCGACAATAGGAGTTGGCGACAGAAGGGAGGTTCAGCCGTTCTTTGTAAAGAAGCCTGACGGGCTTGGACTGGCATTTAACGGAAATGTTGTAAACTACCCCCTCCTGAAGAAAAAGCTGAGAGAGGAAAGAAGGGTGTATCTCACATCCAATTCTGATGCAGAAGTGATGCTGCAGGTATTTGCAGATGAATATGAAAAAAATATCGGGGTTGAAGGAATTTTTAATTCCGTCAAAAAAGTGCATGACGAAATCATAGGGGGGTATGCTGTAGTTATGATAATAGCAAACAAAGGAATTCTTGCATTCAAGGACCCAAACGGCATAAGGCCGATGGTGAGTGGAGAGAAGTATCTTAACGGGAAAAAAAGCGTTGCATTCGCCTCTGAAAGCACTGCACTGGCAATGCAGGGCTACAGCAACATCGTTGACCTGAAACCGGGAGAAGCTATTTTTGCAGATGACAAGGGAAATGTTGAAAAAAGGATTATTGATGCCAACAGCCATGCGCCATGCGTTTTTGAATGGGTCTACTTCTCAACAGTTGAATCGGTAATAGAAGGCAAGCCGGTTTACGAAGTAAGGAAAAAGCTTGGAGAGCAGCTTGCCGAAAAAATCAAGAAGAAGTGGCCTGGCATGGAAATTGATTTGGTAATGCCTGTTCCTGACACTAGCAGGCCGGCAGCAAACTCGCTGGCAAGGGCTTTGGGAGTTCCCTACGAGGAAGGGCTGATAAAAAACAGGTATATTGGAAGAACTTTCATAATGCCTGTGCAAAAAATGAGGGATGACGCTGTAAAGCTAAAGCTTAACCCTGTCGAATCAACTATCAAAGGGAAGAATGTAATGGTTGTGGATGACAGCATTGTCAGGGGAACCACTTCAAGAAGAATAGTAAAATTATTGCGAAATTCAGGAGCTAAGAAGGTTTACTTTCTCTCAACATTCCCGCCAATAATCAGCCCGTGCTTTTACGGAATAGACTTCCAGCGCAAGGAAGAGCTCATAGCAGCCAATAAAACCATTGATGAGGTTGAACGCGAAATTGGGGCAGACAAGCTGATTTACATGGACGTTGAAGGCCTGGAGAAAGCTCTGGGAACAAAGGAGCTGTGCACAGGCTGCCTGACAGAAAAATATCCCACTTCAACAAAGCACGCGAAAGAGCTTGCAGAGCTGAGGGAAAAGCACATAGCGCAGATATCAGGGAACTGCTGAACCGAGGAAGCCCGGAAGTTGAGGGAATTAGGGGGTAACAATCAAAATGAAAGCGACAGTGTTAACACATGCAGGCATTGAAGGCCCGGGATTGCTGGAGGACATTTTGAAAGAAAGGGGCGTTAAATATGAAACTGTGGATGCAACTACACAAAAAATTCCTGAAACAGATGTAATTATAGCAATGGGCGGGCCAATGAGCGCAAATGACAGTTACAGATGGCTAATAAGTGAACTTCAGGGAATAAGAGAACATGTTGATGGGGGAGGTTACTTTTTCGGAACATGCTTGGGCTCACAACTGCTTGCTAAAGCTATTGGAGGAAGTGTAAGAAAAGCGAAAATAAGAGAGATTGGCAGCTGCGAGGTGAAACTTACAGAAGGAGGGGTTAAAGATGAATTGTTTGCCGGGTTTGGAAACAGGTTGAAAGTGTTTCAATGGCATGGCGAAACATTCAACAGCTTGCCTATTGGAGCAGCTGTTATTGCCACAGGAAACGCAATGACTCAAGCTTTTAGATATAAAAATGCTTATGGATTGCAATTTCACCTTGAAGCAACCGAGAGAATGGTTATGGCTTGGGTAGAAGCTTATCATAACGAAGTGGAGGAAGTTCCTACAACTACTGATAAAGTAATTCAGGGATTTATAGAGAACAGCGACTATTACCACGGCGCTGTAAACAGGATTTTTGGAAGATTCCTGGATACGGCTTGCAGGAAAAAAGAATGAAAGTGCTGGTTGTTGGCGGAGGGGCGAGGGAGCATGCAATAGTTGATGCCCTGCTCTGCGGGGGTGCAGAAGTTTATTGTTTTATGCCAATGGTTAACCCTGGCATTAAAAAGGCTGCAAAAGGGTATGCGATTGGAAAGCTTGATGACAATGCAAGCGTTGTTGAGCTTGCAACAAAGAATGACATTAAGCTGGCTGTTATCGGGCCTGAAGCGCCGCTTGAGGCAGGAATGGCTGACGAGCTTGAGAAAGCAGGAATAGGCTGCGTAGGGCCGACAAGGGAACTGGCGCAGCTGGAGACAAGCAAGGGATTTACGCGAAATTTACTGCGGAAATATAATATTGACGCTTCTCCCAAGTTCAGGATATTTGACAAGAACAATATAGGCGGGGCAGAAGCGTTTCTTAACGAGCTTGGAAGGTATGTTGTAAAGCCTGACGGGTTAACCGGCGGGAAGGGGGTTAAAGTTCTTGGAGAGCACCTCCAAACCAAAGGAGAGGCTCTTGCTTACTGCAGTAAAGTGCTTGAAACGCATAAGTCTGTTATTGTTGAAGAGAAATTAGAAGGCGAGGAGTTCAGTTTGCAAACGCTTACTGATGGCAACAGCTTTTTACACTTCCCGCCTGTGCAGGACCACAAAAGGGCATTTGAAAACGACACTGGGGCAAATACCGGAGGGATGGGAAGCTACTCAGACGCTAATTTACTGCTGCCGTTTTTGACTGAGGGCGATGTTGAAGCAGCAAAGAAGACTACAGAACAGGTTAGTGCTGCAATAAAACAGGAACTAGGAAGCTACAAAGGAGTAATTTACGGCGGCTTCATCAAGACGTCCTCCGGAATCAAGCTGATTGAATACAATGCAAGGTTTGGAGACCCGGAAGCAATGAACGTTCTGCCATTACTGAAGACTAATTTTGTTGAAATCTGTAAAGCGGTTGTTGAAGGAAAATTGAGCGGGGTAAGTGCAGAATTTGACAATAAAGCTACGGTTTGCAAGTATGTTGTTCCTCAAGGATACCCTGAAAATCCGAAAGCAGGAAAGATAACAGTGCCAACCGACACAAAAGCCCTGATTTATTATGCATCTGTTGATGAAAAGGATGGCGGGATATGGACTACCAATTCAAGAGGCGTTGCTTTTGTGGGGATGGGCGATACAATAGGGGAAGCTGAACAGATTGCAGAGGATGCTGCCTCAAAAGTTACCGGGGCAGTTTACCACCGCAGGGATATAGGAACAAAAGAGCTTGTGCAGAAAAGGGTTGAGCACATCAGGCAAATAACAGGAGGTAACGATGCATAGCATCACAAAGGTGCTTGAGTGTCAAAAACCGCCGGTCAGAGACCGGTGGCATGTGGTTTTTGACGCAAAGAAATGGAACATTTCTTGCGCACAAAATCTTCGATTTTGTTGCGCTCAGAATTCCACGAATATCATGGTTTTTGAGCACACAGAACCCCACTCATCAGAGATGAGTGGAATTCTGTTGTTTAAAGAACACAGATACGCAGAACCTTCTGATGGAATAATGCAGAGGGCAACACGCCAATGACGCTAAAGCAGCTATACAAACCCGGAAATGACAAGATGAAAGTGGCTGCTTTCATGTCAGGCGCAGGCTCTAACCTGAGGAGAATCCTTGAAGCCCAGGGCAATTTTGAGGTTGTAATGATATTCTCTGACACTGCTGACGAAAGCAAGTGCAATGCCAAAAAGATTGCTGAAGAATTTGGAATCAGCTATTATTGCAGTGATATCCGCGAATATTATGGCAGCAGGGGCTATGGCGACAGAAAAGACATGAACATCAGGAGAGAATATGACAAAGAGACTGCTAAGCTGCTGGAAAAGCACAAAGTTGATGTTGTTGTGCTTTGCGGGTATATGAGCGTTGTGAGCGGGAAGATTTGCGATAGGTATATGACGCTGAATGTTCACCCTGCCGACCTTAGAATTCTTGATAGCGATGGGAGAAGGCTGTACGCAGGATGCATGGGAGCAGGCTGCGTCAGGAAAGTCATTGAAAACAAGGGAACTGGGATGAGGAGCTCTACTCACATTGTGACCACTGAGCTTGACGGCGGGCCTGTGCTAATGGTTTCCGATGCCGTAGTGATTGACAGCAATGACGAGCATGCACTGCTTGACAGGCTGAAAGAGCAGGGGGACTGGAAGGTTTATCCTGAAACTGTCAAAAGGCTTGCTGAAGGAAGGTTCTGGAGTGACGACGGCGTTGTTATTGATATTGTTGAGGAAAAGCTGTTGCTGAGAAACAAGCTGAGAGAGCTAAGGGAGCGGATGAGTGATGAGGATGTTAAGAGCAAAAGCGGCGAAATAACAAAGAGGCTGTTGCAGCTGCGGGAATACGCAACTGCAAAGACTGTGATGTTTTACATGAGCACAAACAAGGAAGTGCGGACAGAAGCTGCGGTGAGGGATGCGCTTGCTGCACAGAAAAAAGTTGTTGTTCCAATCAGCGATTTGGACAATGAAAGGATACTGCCATCAAAACTTGAGTCGCTTGATGCGCTAAGGCCAGGGGCTTACGGCATACTTGAGCCAATTTTGAGGGAAGAGGTTAAGGCTGGCGAGATTGGGCTTGTGATTGTGCCAGGGCTTGCTTTTGATGAGGAAGGAAACAGGATTGGGTATGGAATGGGATTTTACGACAAGTTTTTGAAAAGGGTTTCAGGGAAAAAAATTGGCTTGGCTTACGAAATGCAGATAGTTGACAAGATAAGAACTGCAGAAAAGGACGTCTGTGTTGACAAAATAATAACAGAAGAAAGGGTAATTGATTGTGGGGTGGGAAAATGAACCGCAAAAAACTAAAGGAAACGGATGCTGAAATTTTTAAGACAATAAGGGAGGAACTCAAAAGGCAGGAATACGGATTGGAGATGATTCCTTCAGAGAATTTTGTTTCAAGAGCTGTTATGGAAGCCATGGGAAGCGTGATGACTAACAAGTATTCAGAAGGCTACCCGGGAAAAAGGTATTACGGAGGGAACGAGTTTATTGACATTGCAGAGAATATTGCTATTGAAAGGGTTAAGAAGCTGTTTAATGTTGCCCACGCCAATGTTCAGCCTTACTCAGGCAGCCCTGCAAATGCGGCGGTTTACCTTGCATTATGCAAGCCTCACGAAGTGATAATGGGACAAAGTTTGCCTGACGGAGGGCACTTAACCCATGGGTGGAAAACAAGCTTCTCAGGGCTGTTCTTCAATGCCATCCAGTATCATGTAAAGACTGACGGGTATATTGATTTTGAAGAAGCCCGCAGCTTGGCTCGCGAACACAAGCCAAAGCTGATATGGGTAGGGGCGAGTGCTTACGTAAGGAGCTTTCCGTTCAGGGAAATGGCAGAGATAGCAGATGAAGTCGGAGCTTACCTGGTGGCAGATATTGCACACGTGGCTGGGCTGATTGTAGGAGGGGCGCACCCTTCCGCATCAGAGCATGCGCATATCATAACAACAACAACCCACAAAACACTGCGCGGGCCCAGAGGAGCGCTGATAATGGTCACGGAAAAAGGGCTGCGGAAAGACCCTGAGCTGGCAGAGAAGATTGACAAAGCCGTATTCCCTGGATTCCAGGGAGGGCCTCACGACCACACAATAGCAGCGATAGCAGTTGCGCTGCAGGAAGCAGACAGCCCGGAGTTTAAGGAGTATGCGCATCAGGTTGTTGCAAATGCAAAAGCACTAGCACAGGAACTGATGGACAACGGACTAAAGCTGGTTTCAGGAGGAACAGACAACCACCTGATACTGGCTGATTTGACGCCAATCCAGAAAGGGCACGGGGTATTTGCGCAGGAGGCTCTTGAAGCAGCAGGGATCACTGTAAACAAGAACACTATCCCGCAAGACCCCTCATCGCCATTTTACCCCAGCGGCATAAGAATTGGAACGCCTGCACTTACCACGCGTGGAATGAAAGAGGAAGAGATGAAACAGATAGGAAAATGGATGGCCGCTGCAATAAATGAAACTGCAAAGTACAAATTGCCGGAAGAGAAAGAGGAGCGCAAGGAGCTATTGAAGAAATTCAAGAATGAAATAAAGCGAAACAAAACCCTTAAGCAGATAAAAAAAGACGTGAAGGAACTTTGCAAGAGGTTTCCGCTGTATGCAAAAAAATGACAGCTAAACTAATTGACGGGAAGGAAATCGCGAAAAAAATACGCGAAGGGATAAAAAAAGAGGTTTCAGCTATGGCGAAAAAGCCGGGGCTTGCCGCGATAATTGTAGGAGAGAACCCTGCTTCAAAAATTTACGTTGGAATAAAAAGGAGGACATGCGATGAAGTCGGCATCTACTCTGAAGAGCACAAGCTTCCTGAAAAGACAAGCGAGGAAGAGCTGCTTGAACTGATAAGAAAGCTTAATGCAGACGACAAGATTCATGCAATACTTCTCCAGCTGCCTGTTCCAAACCACATCAATAGCGAGAAAGCGCTTTCAGCAATTGCCCTGGAAAAGGATGTTGACGGCTTCAGCCCGGTAAACATCGGAAGGCTTGTTTCGGGAAACGAGTCCTTTGTGCCATGCACTCCAAAAGGCATAATCAGGCTTCTTGAAGAGACTGGAATAGAGATTGAGGGAAAGAATGCAGTGGTTGTAGGAAGAAGCAATATAGTGGGAAAGCCAACTGCGTCAATGCTTCTTAACAGGAATGCCACTGTTACTGTCTGCCACAGCAGGACTAAGAATCTTGGAAAGATTACAAAGCAGGCAGACATACTGGTTGTTGCCGTGGGGAAAGCTAATATGATAACCAAAGACATGGTCAAGGAAGGCGCTGTTGTAATTGATGTCGGCATGAATGATGTTGACGGCAAGCTTACAGGAGATGTTGACTTTGAAAATGTCAAGGAGAAAGCTTCCTGGATTACTCCAGTTCCTGGCGGAGTGGGGCCGATGACAGTTGCAATGCTGCTCGAAAACACTGTAAAAATTTACAACGAGATTGAAATAAAATGACGAGCTACAAAGAAGCAGGGGTGGACGTGGAAGCTAAGGAAAAGGCTATTGAGGAGATTAAGGCTAGTGTGAAAGAAACGTTTACTGAAGACGTCCTTTCTGCAGCCACAACCTTCAAGTTTGGCGGAACCATCAGCCTGAAAAGGCTTATGGGCTACAAGGAGCCTGTGCTTGTGCTAAGCACAGACGGCGTGGGAACAAAGATGATTATAGCAGAGAAGATGAAACGGTTTGGCACTGTCGGGGTTGACATACTGAACCACAGTATTAACGATGTTTTGACTTCAGGGGCAAAGGCAATGTTCTTCCTTGACTACATAGCATCATCCAGACTTGATGTAAAGGCTGTAAAGGAAATCGTTGCTGGAATCGCGAAGGAATGCAAAAGGCAGGGCATTGTCCTGGCAGGGGGAGAGACTGCAGAGATGCCTGGGGTTTACCATGACGGTATGCATGAGCTAACAGGAACGGTAGGAGGGGTTGTTGAACGCGAGAATATAATTGACGGCACCAGAATAAAGGAAGGGGATGTCCTGCTTGGGCTGGCTTCAAGCGGGCTGCACACCAATGGTTATAGTCTGGCCAGGAAAATCTTTTTTGAAGATAATAATTACAGCTGCGACGACAAAATTGAAGAGCTTGGAACAACCCTTGGGAATGCCTTGCTTGCCACGCACAGGGAGTATGCAACCCCTGTTTTGCCTTTAGTGGAAAAAAAGCTTGTTAACGGCATTGTGCACATAACCGGAGGCGGCTTTCCGGGAAATATGCCCAGAGTAATGCCTAAAGGGCTTGGTGCAAGGGTAAAGCTTGGCTCATGGGATGTTCTGCCGATATTCAAGCTGATGCAGAAACTTGGAAATGTTGGCGATGAAGAGATGCTGAGGACTTTCAATATGGGAATCGGGCTGGTGCTTGTTGTCAGCAGGGAAAATGCTGCCGAAGTAAAGAAAATGATTAACGAGGAGGTTTATGAGATTGGGGATGTCGTTGCAGGAGAAGGGGTGCAGTATGAAGGCAGTTGAAATTTCCAACAGGGAAAAAACCGCCAGGGACAAAGCAATAGAGGAATCTCTGGCTGATTTTGGAATAGACGCAGATGTCAGAGTGAGTGATGCCTATTATATAAGTGGCAGTCTTAGCGATGATGACGTTGAGGAAATTTCAGAAAGGCTTCTCAGCGATGCCTTAACGCAGGAGTATGAGATTAGAAGCAGAAGAAAAAAGGGAAGCTGGATTGTTGAAGTAAGATACAAGGATAATGTAAGCGACCCTGCAGAGGACAGCATAGTAAAGGCAATCAAAGACCTGGGAAAAGATGCCAAGGCTGCCAGGACTGCCAAGCGCTACTGCATAAAGTCTGACATTTCTGAAAAAGACGTTGAGATGCTATGCAAAAAAATGCTTGCAAACGACATAGTAGAGGAGTATTATTACGGTTATGAAGAACTGGAAGCTCCTGAGCCGAAAATAACGGAGGGAAAGGCAAAAAACGAGATTAATAAAGTCGAAATTATTGAAGCAGGCGATGAAGAGCTGCAAAGAATAAGCAGCGAGGGCGTGCTGTCTTTATCGCCTGAAGAGATGAAAGCGGTAAAGGACTACTTCAGGCAGAAAGGGAGAAATCCGACTGACGGGGAGATTGAAACAATAGCACAGACCTGGAGCGAGCACTGCAAGCACAAGACGTTTAATAGTGAAGTTGAGTTTGAAAGCAATGGAAAGAAAGAATTAATTGGCAACCTGTTCAAGGAAACGATAGTTGCTGCAACCACTAAGATTGCTGCAAAAAAAGACTGGCTGGTTTCTGTTTTCAAGGACAATGCAGGCATAATAAAGCTTGACGAAAAAAACAATTTTGCGTTTAAGGTTGAGACGCATAACCACCCTTCTGCACTTGACCCTTACGGAGGGGCCTCAACAGGAATAGGCGGAGTGATAAGGGATGTCATGGGAGCTGGCCTGGGGGCTAAGCCCATACTTAACACGGATGTGTTCTGCTTTGCAAGAAGCGATTATGACGGAGAGCTGCCTGCCGGCATATTACACCCAAAAAGGGTGCTTAAAGGGGTTGTTTCAGGGGTTCGCGATTACGGAAACAGGATGGGCATACCGACAGTAAACGGCGCAATAGTTTTTCATGATGATTTTCTTGGAGCGCCGCTTGTCTACTGCGGCACAGGAGGGATAATACCAAAAGGGATGGAGAACAAAAAAGCAGGCAAGGGTGAATTGATTGTCGTGGTTGGGGGAAAGACTGGGAGGGACGGGCTGCACGGGGCAACTTTTTCCTCGGCAATACTGGACGAGAGCAGCCCTGCAAGCGCCGTGCAGATAGGCAACCCGATTGAGGAGAAGAAAGTTCTTGATGCACTGCTTGAGGCACGCGACAGGGGATTATACAAATGCATTACCGACTGCGGGGGGGGAGGCTTCAGCTCTGCAATAGGAGAGATGGCTGCTGAAACAGGGGCAGAGGTAGAGCTTGAGAAAGTCCCCCTGAAACATGCAGGAATGCTCCCATGGGAGATATGGATGTCAGAAAGCCAGGAAAGAATGGTTGTTGCCGTGAAGGAAGAGAACTTGGACGAGTTCATTACTGTTTGCAGAAGCGAGGATGTAGCCGCAACTGTTATTGGAAGG
Source organism: Candidatus Woesearchaeota archaeon (assembly GCA_018303115.1). GTDB lineage: Archaea > Nanobdellota > Nanobdellia > Woesearchaeales > UBA10216 > UBA492. The sequence continues at coordinate 19,305 of JAGVYT010000027.1, forward strand.
TTCACAAACAGCAAGCGATTGGTTGTAAGATACAACGACATGGCGCTTGTTGATTTGGACATGGAATTCCTGCATCACGGACTGCCAAATCAGAAAAGGAAAGCTGTATGGAAGGAAAAAAGCAAAGAAGAGCCGAAGCTGGAAGAAAAAAACGACTACAATGAAGAGCTGAAAAGAATACTCGCCCACCCGACACTTGCAAGCAAGGAAGAGGTTATAAGAAGGTATGACCATGAGGTGCAGGGAAACACAATCGGGAAGCCAATGGTCGGGGTTTTTAACGACGGCCCAAGCGATGCTGCAATTATAAGGCCTGAGTTTGGAAAAAAGGCTGTTGTAGTTTCTAACGGAATAAACCCCAGATACAGTTTCATAAGCAGCTACTGGATGGCAGCTTCTGCAATTGACGAGGCGTTGAGGAACATTGTAAGCAGCGGCGGAGACATCAAAACGACTGCACTGCTTGATAACTTCTGCTGGGGCTCAACAGAAAACGAGGAAAAGCTTGGAAGCCTGGTAATGGCAGCAAAGGCATGCCACGACATTTCTGTTGAATATGAAACGCCGTTCATATCCGGAAAGGACAGTCTGCATAACGAGTTTAAGTCAGGCGGCAGGACAATTGCAATTCCCGATACGCTGCTCATTTCAGCGGCTTCTGTAATTGATGCAGAAAACGCGATTACAATGGACCTGAAAAAAGCAGGGAGCAGCGTTTACATTGTTGGAAAGACTTATGACGAGCTCGGAGGAGGCTATTACTATGATTTGTTCGGGGAGATTGGAGCAAACGCCCCTAAAGTAAGGGCCAAGGAAGCAAAGAAGAACATGGAAACGCTTACAACTGCAATGAGAAAGGGGATTGTATTAAGCTGCCATGACTTAAGCGAGGGCGGACTGGCAGTTGCAGCTGCTGAAATGGCTTTTGCAGGAAATATCGGGATGAAAATAAATGCCGCAGGGATTCCTAATGAGGTTGATACGGGTTACAAGCTATTATTTTCAGAGTCAAACAGCAGGTTTTTGGTGGAAGTGGCAAAAGGGAACGAGGAAGAGTTTGAAAAGACGGTTATAACTGCCGCAAAAATCGGGGAAACAATTGATGAAAAGAAGTTAATAATTGGCGATGGTTTGATTGACGCTGATATTGACGAGCTTAAAACCGCATGGAAGGGAACTATAAAATGGTAAAGGCCCTGATTCTGAGGAGCGCCGGAATAAACTGCAATGACGAGACTGAGCAGGGGTTCAGAATGGCAGGGGCGGAAACAGAACAGGTTCATGTCAACGAGCTTATTTCAGGAAAGAAACAGCTTAATGACTATGATGTGCTGTGCCTTCCAGGAGGATTCAGCTACGGCGACTACATAGCAGGCGGGGCGATACTTGCAAACCAGATAAACACCAAGCTGAAAAAACAGCTTGAAGAATTCGTAGCAGCAGGAAAAACAGTGGTTGGGATATGCAACGGCTTCCAGGTTCTGGTAAAAACAGGATTGCTGCCAGGTGACGGGATGAAAGCAACCCTTACAAGCAATTATTCAGGAAAGTTCGAGTGCAGGTGGGTGAAGTTGATAGGGAAAGATGACGGGATGGAAGCTCCGGTAGCGCATGGCGAGGGAAAGTTTGTTGCAGACAAAGAAACTCTAAAGAAACTTGAGGATAACAACCAGATTATTTTCCGCTACAGCAGCCACTATTACCCGGCAAACCCGAACGGAAGCTTGAACGACATTGCAGGAATAAGCAACAAGCAGGGCAATGTAATCGGCTTAATGCCCCACCCCGAAAGGAACCTTACACACGGAAATCATCCTACATGGACAAGGTGGACGAGTAAAAAAGGGGGTGAGGCAGACGGAATGAAATTTTTCAGGAACATAGTGGAGAGAATGAAATGACTGTTTTGGCAATATTCGGAAGCAAAAGCGATGAGGAAACTTACGGCAGGGTAGCTGATGATTTGAAAAGGCTTGGAATAGACTTTGAGCTTAGGATAGCATCTGCCCACAAGACGCCTGAAATGGTGGATGAAATAATCAGAAAGGATTATGAGCTGATAATAGCAGGGGCCGGGCTGGCTGCGCACCTGCCCGGAGTAATCGCAGCAAAAAAGATTGTCCCTGTTTTGGGGGTTCCGTGCCCAGGGGCTTATGACGGGCTGGACGCCTTCCTTTCAATAGCCCAGATGCCGCCAGGGATTCCTGTGCTGGAAGTAAATGCGGACAATGCTGCCATGGAAGCAAAAAAGATTCTGGAGAAAAAGGACAAGGTAGCGGTTGTTGGAGAAGGAAATGCTGCTGAGAAGGCAATTGCAACACTTGAAGAGCTCGGGACATCATTTGAAATGGGAGACGTGGCAGAGGATGCTGTTAACATAGTTTTTACAGAGCTTGGCAGGGCAGTTGGCGAAAGAAAAGAACTGATAATATACTGCCCTGTAGGAGCTGCAGGGGCAGGGGAAGCGGTTGATGCGATGAATGCCGCAAAGCACGGATTGTGGGTTGGTGTTAATCGCGGAGAGAATGCGGCAATAGCCGCAGCAGAGATACTTGGAAAAAAAGAAGAAATTGGAAATTACAGGAAAAAACTGGCTAAAAAGATTGCAAAGGCTGATGAAGAGGCTAAAAAATGCTAAGCGAAGAAGTGATAAGGAAGAACATCAACAACACAATAAAGGAAACTGACTTTCCAATGCTTGGGGAAAAGTATAGGGGAAAAGTAAGGGACAATTACACTGATAAAAGCAGCGGCAGACGGGTGATAGTGGTTACTGACCGCATATCCGCATTTGACGTTGTCCTTGGAACAGTCCCTTTCAAAGGGCAGATTCTGAACCAGCTGGCTGCTTTCTGGTTTAACGAAACAAAGGACGTTGCTGCCAGCCATTTTATCAGCAGCCCTGACCCAAATGTAATGGTTGTAAAGCTGTGCAAGCCCTTCCCGGTGGAAGTGGTTGTGAGGAATTACTTGACAGGAAGCCTGTGGAGGGAGTGCGAGAAAGGACAGGACAATTACGGGCTGAACTTGCCGGCAGGGATGAAAAAGGACCAGAAATTTGATTTCCCCATCATTACGCCAAGCACCAAGGCAGATTCAGGCCACGACATGCCAATGAAAAGAAAAGATGTTCTCAAGATAGTGCCTGAAGAGGCTTATGCTAAAATGGAAGAAATGGCATTAAAACTTTTCAAGCGCGGAAGCGAAATAGCTTCTGAGCGCGGCCTGATACTGGTTGACACAAAATACGAGTTTGGAGAAGCAAGTGACGGTGAGATTCTTGTGATAGACGAAATCCACACCCCTGACAGCTCAAGGTTCTGGATTAAGGAAAGCTATGAAAGATTGCTTGGCAAAGGAAAAGAGCAGCAAATGCTGGACAAAGAATATGTGAGGCAGTGGCTGATAAAAGAGAAGAACTACATGGGAGACGGGCCTGCCCCGGAGATTGGCGATGATGTTAAGGTCAAGGCAGCCAGGAAATACATTGAGGTTTACGAGCTGATAACAGGGAAGCAGTTTGAGGCAGCGGAAGGCGATGCTGAGGCGAGGATGAGAGAAAGCTTAATAAAGAGCGGTTTAAAGGTGTAGGAAAATGGACAAGTATGATTCAATAAGCCCTCTGGACTACAGGTATTATTCCGGAGAGATTTTTGACAAGCTGCAGCCATACCTTTCTGAAAATGCTGCCATACGATACCAGCTGATGGTTGAGGTTGCGCTTGTCATGGCGCTGGCAGAAAAAAGGATATGCAGCAGCAAAATAGCAGGGGAAATAGAAGCGGCTGCAAAGAAAGTGACAGCTGCCGAGGTTTACGAGGAAGAAAAGAGGATAAAGCACAATATCAGGGCGTTGGTGAACTGCATCAGGCGCAAGGTAAGCGCTGAGGCAAAGCCTTACGTTCACTTCACTGCAACCTCAAACGACATAACATCAACTTCAGAGTCAATGAGGATAAGGGATGCGGTGGTTAAGGTGCTTCTCCCGGAATTGGCCGAGCTTGAACGCATTCTTATTGAGATTGCCGAGCGCGAAAAAAATACGCTGCAGATAGGACGCACTCACGGGCAGCACGCAGAGCCAATAACATTCGGGTTTACAATTGCCTCCTATGTCTCAAGATTAGGAGGGCGCATCCTGAAAATAAAAGACGCTGCTGATGAGCTGCGGGGAAAGTTCTCAGGGGCAGTTGGAGCGTATAACGCATCCTCGCTTTTTATCAAAGACGCTGAAAAGTTTGAGGAATTTGTCCTTGAAAAGATAAGGATGAAGCCGGGAAGCCACTCAACACAGCTTGTTGAGGCAGAATACATAACTGACCTGATGCACGCCATTGTTTCTGCAATGGGAGTAATGGCAAACATTTCAGATGACATGAGGCACCTGCAGAGGAGCGAGATAGCAGAAGTTTATGAGGAGTTTGGGGCTGAGCAGGTTGGTTCAAGCACCATGCCCCACAAGCGCAATCCAATAAATTTTGAGAATGTAAAGTCCATGTGGAAGGAATTTGCGCCAAGAATGATTACTGTTTACGCAGACCAGATATCTGAGCACCAGCGCGATTTGACGAACTCAGCATCCTCGAGGTTTAACACAGAAATAGTTGCAGCTGCCGTAATATCCGCATCAAGGCTAAAAAAGGTTATGAGCAGGCTTAAAGTGGATAAAGCCAGCCTGAAAAATAATTTTGACAAAAGCAGCAGCGTTATAGCAGCAGAGCCGGCATACATACTGCTAGCCTCTTTAGGACATCCTGACGCGCATGAAACTGCAAGAAAGCTTACATTAGAAGCCGGGAAAACCGGGAAGGGTTTTGAGGACTTGCTGCTCAAGGACAGGAAACTGAAGCCATACCTGAAAAGGCTGACAAAACAGCAACTGGATATTCTGAAAAATCCTGAAAAGTATACGGGACTGGCGTCAGAGAAAACAGGAAATGTGTGCAGGGAATGGAGAGGGAAGCTCGGGATAAAATGAACTACACAATAGCCACGCTAGGAAGCCACTCAGCCCTACAGATACTCAAGGGGGCAAAGGACGAGGGCTTTTCAACGATAGCAATATGCGAGAAAGGAAGGGAAAAGCCTTACAGGAGCTTCAGGGTTGCTGACGAGGTAATAACGCTCAACAGCTTCTCAGAGCTTCCGAAGATAGATGGCAAACTCAAAGAAAGGAATGCCATACTAATCCCTCACGGAACTTACACAGGCGTCTTGAGCCAGGAGGCAATTGAAAATCTTGATGTAAACTATTTCGGGAACAGGAAGATACTAAGGTGGGAGTACGACCGCACCATGCAGAGGGCGTGGCTGAAGAAAGCAGGGCTGACGCTCCCGAAAATATTCAGGAAGCCGGAAGAAATAGACAGGGCTGTTATAATCAAATTTTTCGGAGCGCATGGAGGGAAGGGTTTCTTCCTCGCAAAGACTTCCGAAGAATTCTACAGGAAGATAAAGGCAAAGGAAGCAAAGCAATACGTGATACAGGAATACGTTCTTGGAGCGCCAATGTATATGCACTACTTTTACTCTCCACTAACTGACGAGCTTGAGGTCATGAGCTTTGACAAAAGGTATGAGAGCAATGTAGACAGCATAGGAAGGATAGCTGCAAAGGACCAGCTTGACATGGGGCTGGAAACAAGCTACAACATAGCAGGAAATGTTCCGGTTGTTGTAAGGGAATCCCTGCTGCCGCAGATATTTGAAATGGGGGAAGCTGTTGTAAAGGCATCCAAAAGGCTTGAAAAGCACGGCATAATAGGGCCGTTCAGCCTTGAGACGGTAATAACACCTGAACTGAAGTTTTACGTTTTTGAAATATCCGCAAGAATAGTCGCAGGGACAAACCTGTTCATCAACGGAACGCCTTACACTGACCTCAGGTATGGCGAGCCGATGAGCACAGGGCGGCGCATTGCCCGCGAAATAAAGATAGCAATTGAAAATAAACAGCTGGACAAAGTGTTAATGTAAAAATCCATGCAGTTGACATTCGTAGGCTACAAAAAACAAAACAAATGCAAAATAAGATGATAACACAAAAGGAAATAGCGGAAGTAGTGAAAAAATACGGCAAGGAAATAACAGTAGGAACTCTTGGAGGGCATTCGGCTCTTGACGTCTGCAGGGGGGCAAAGGACGAAGGGTTAAGGACTGCAGTGGTGTGCCAGAAAGGAAGGGAGAAGACTTACTCAAAATACTACAAAAGAATTGTTGATAAGGTAATAGTTGTGGATAAATTTGCCGACATAGCCAAGGAAGACGTGCAGGAAAAGCTCAGAAAGCTCAATACAGTTTTTGTCCACAGCAGGTATTTCTGGGTTTACTGCAATTTTGGCGAGATTGAAAACAAATTCCTTGTCCCGATTTTTGGCACAAGGCAGCTTGTGAGAAAAGAAGAGAGGGATGAGGAAAAGAACCAGTATTTCCTCCTTGAGGCAGCGGGGATTAAAACCCCAAAACGGTTTGTTTATCCGAAAGACATTGACAGGCTTGCTCTTGTAAAAGCTGCTGAAGCGTCTCGCGGTTATGAAAGGGCTTTCTTCTTTGCGGCAAACGAGGCTGAGTATCGCGAAAAAGGAAAGGGGCTTACTAAGAAAGGAACAATAACAGAAGAAGGGCTGAAAAAGGCCAGGATAGAAGAATTTGTAACAGGGGCGCCTGTTAATTTCAACTTCTTTTACTCTCCGCTAACAGGAGAAACCGAACTGCTTGGAACAGACATAAGAAGGCAGACAAATATTGACGGGATGCTGAGGCTTACTGCACCTGAACAGAACGAGATTTTGAAGCATGACAAAGTCAAGTACATTGAAACCGGGCACGTTGCGGTTACGGTTAAGGAGTCCCTTCTTGAAAAGGCTTACGAAGCTGCTGAGGCGTTTGTTAAGGCAACCCAGAAGCACTACCCTCCCGGAATAATAGGGCCGTTTGCGCTTCAGGGAGCGATAAGTGCAGGGCCTCCAAAAGAGGAGCTTGTTGTTTTTGATGCCAGCATGAGAATTCCGGGAAGCCCTGGAACAAGGTATACCCCTTACATGAATTACCTTTACGGCAAAGACGTCAGCGCTGGAAGAAGGATAGCAATGGAGATAAAAAAGGCAATTAAGGAAAATAAGCTTGGGAAAATAGTTACGTAACCGCTGCCACTAATTAATTTTAGTTAATCAATGGTGGCAGCAGTAGCAAATGATGAAAAATGATAATAGTGGTGGATTATGGCTCGCAGGTCTCGCACCTTATTGCAAGGCGAATAAGAAGCCTTGGCGTATATGCAGAGTTAGTGCCGCCTTCAATTACTGCTGAAAAAATCAGAAAGATGAATCCAGAAGGCATAATACTTTCAGGAGGGCCAAAGAGCGTTTACGAGAAGGACGCTTTTAAGGTTGACAGGAGAATTCTCGGATTGGGGATACCGGTTCTTGGAATATGCTACGGGCACCAGCTACTTGCGCATACGCTAGGCGGGAAAGTAATCCCCGGCAGCAAAGAATACGGAAAAGAAATTCTCTCCGCAAAAAAATCTCAGCTGCTGAAAGGCCTGGGAAAGCACGAGCAGGTCTGGGTAAGCCATGGCGACTCGGTAGTAAAGCTGCCAGAAGGCTATGAAGCTGTCGGAAGCACAGACGACTGCAAGATAGCGGCTTTTGAAAACACCCGGAAGAGGATTTACGGAGTCCAATTCCACCCTGAAGTGCAGCACACGACAAATGGCATGAAAATACTTGATAATTTCATCGAAATTTGCGGTGATAAAAGGGATTACTCAATAAAAGGGCTGGACAGAAAAATCGTAGCAGAAATAAAAAAGGCTGTGGGAAAGGAAGCCTTAATAATGGGGGTAAGCGGGGGAGTGGACAGCCTGGTTGCAAGCGTTCTGATAAAAAGGGCAACGCCAAACCTGTATTGCGTTTTTGTGGACCATGGCCTCATAAGGAAAAAAGAACAGGAAGAGGTTGCAGAGCTTTACAAGAACCTTGGCTTCAGCCACTTCCTCATGATTGACGCCTCCATGCTTTTCATAAGCAGGCTAAAAGGGGTTGCTGACCCGGAAAAGAAGCGGAAAATCATAGGCAAAACCTTCATTGAAGTGTTTGAGAAAAAAGTTGATGAGCTTAAGAAAAGGCACCACATCAGATTCCTTGGGCAAGGCACGATTTATCCGGACAGGATAGAATCGGCGAAAAGCTCTGAACAGGCAGCAGTAATAAAGACGCACCACAATGTCGGAGGGCTTCCCGATAAGATGAAGCTAAGGCTTGTCGAGCCATTAAAGGACTTATACAAGGACGAGGTTCGCGAGCTGGGAAAGCTGCTCGGCATAAAAAAAGAACTGCTCTGGAGGCACCCCTTCCCAGGACCAGGATTAGCGGTCAGGATACTTGGAGAAGTTACTCCGGAAAGGGTTAATATTTTGAGAGAGGCAGACGCGATATTCACGGAAGAGCTGAAAAAAAGCGGTTACTATAACAAGACATGGCAGGCTTTCGCAGCGCTGCTTCCAGTAAAGGCGGTTGGGGTAATGGGAGATGCCAGAGCCTACGGCTACATAATAGCATTAAGGGCGGTAACCTCAACAGATGCGATGACAGCAGACTGGGCAAGACTGCCGGACGAGCTTCTGGAAAGGATTTCCGCAAGGATAACCAAAAAAGTCAGGGGTGTTACAAGGGTTGTTTATGACATCACGCAGAAGCCGCCAGCGACTATAGAGTATGAATAACCTCTGTCACCATTCTTAAATACTCAACAAATTATTAATATGGCGGGGTTTATTACTTGTGGGAGGTGGTAAATTGGGGTTTTTGAATTTCTTGCACAAGAAGAGGGAGGAAACTGCAGAACTTCCTGCAATGCCGCTTCCGCCGCCTAAAATTGGCAGCGGTGAGCCTGAACCGCTGGCTATGCCAAGCGGCGAGGATGAAATAGGCCTGCCTGACTTTCCAGAAAGAAAAGAGAGCGAGGAGCTAAAGCTGCCTGATATAGGAGAGTTAGAGCCTTTTGAATTTTCTGAAGCCCCGGAGTTTCCTGAAACGTCCGAGCAAGGACTGCAGGAATTGCCTGCTGCAGATACGGAAGTCATAAAAGCAGCTGAAATGCCTGAACTGGAGTTCCCAGCGCCGGAAGAGCCAAAGCCGGTTGAGGAAGAGGCATCAGAAGTATACAAGCACACTCCGGCAAAGCCCGTAGGCAGTCTTTTCAGGATAGAAAAAGAGACAGGGCACGTTCCTCAAATCAGAGGCGATGTTTTCATAAGAGCGGAGGACTACAGGGACTTAATTGAAGGCCTTAACAGGATGATAACCGGGCAAAAGGAAAAGTTCGCAAAGGAAGAAAAGGACACTTTCAGACTTGAGGAAAGAGAGCATGAAAAGTTCGTAGCCGAAGTTGAGGACATTCAACGCAGTCTTATAGTAACTGAAAACACGCTTTTCGAATAAAGGGGAGGGGACAAGATGAAAGCACCGGTCTTTGTTAAAATAGAAAAATACGCGGAAGTTGAGGAGACTCTCCAGCAGATAAAGTCAAAGCTGGAAGAAGCAAAAGGCATAATGAATAAAATAAGCGGCATGAAAGTGGAGGAGGAGCAGGAGCTGAACACGTGGAAGGAAGACCTAAAGCAGATAGAAGAGAAGGTAACAACAGTAGAGCATTCAATGTCAAGATGAAAGCAGACTCACTGCCGTTCGTAGCCAAACTCACTGCCGTTCGTAGCTTTCATTCCGAAAGCAGACTCGCTGGCGTTCGTAGCTTTCGTTCCGAAAGTTTCATTTTGGGGTGTTCAAAATGAAAGAAAGAGAAGAGCCCGTATATGTAGGAATAGAGGAGCCTGCCGAGATAAGGAGAGCCCTTCTGGAATCCTCAAAAAGCCTGATAAAAATACTCCAGCAACAAGAGATGGGCAGGCAAAGAAGGGAGCAAAAGCACAGGCTTATGAGAGGGTTAAAGGCAACCATGAAAGAGCTTACCAGGCTGCTAGCAGAGCTGAAATCACAAATGCCGAAAGTCAGAATAAGCAGCCTGCCTAAGAAACCAAAACCTGTCGCACTGCTGCCGCAAAAATCCAAGATAGTTCCAAAAGAGTTTAAAAGGCCTGAAGCAGAAAGACCAAGAGAAATGCAACTTACAGAAGCGCAGAAGCTGGAAAGGGAATTGAAAGACATAGAGGATAAATTAAGCAAGCTGGGCTAAGTTCTAAGGCTCTGTTGAAAAAGTCAATTTTGCCTGTTTTAATGATGTTCCTGCTGCCTTTAATTTTATCTCTCCCCTTTAAAAGGTTAAGGGGAAAGATAAAATATAAGTTCTAAGATAAATTTAAATAACAAACAAAAGCTTCTTTTTACACATGCGGGGATGGCAGAGCCTGGTCAAATGCGGCAGACTCAAGAGAGTTGAGTGGTGAGCGTCAAGCGATGATATGGTCCTCCACTAATGTGAAATCTGCTTCCTTAGTGGATACAGGGGTTCAAATCCTCTTCCCCGCATTAAATTGCCAAGAACACGCTCCGGGGCGTGTTCTTGAGCATGTGTCGGAAGCTTTAGCTTCCGAGCATCATCAGAAACCGAAGGTTTCTGAGACTCAGAAACGCTGGCAGCTTACCACCTGCTGAATCAAAGCGTTAATGCAGTTTCTGCCTACTACCACGACCATTTGTTTGCGCCAATAGAGAAAGCGGAAAAAGCAATGCGGATACTGAAAGGTTTGCAGGAATCCTGAAAATTTCCACAGGACGTTTGAAGAATCTTCAGAAATTGTTTTGTCGTCGGAAAAAGGTTGACCACTTTCTGGCAGAAACGCCTCGTGGGTTCAAATCCCGTTGGGTGAAAGTCCCACCGCCGGCGCATTCCTTCCTGCCATTCTTCGGGTAAAGTCAACTATCGCGTGTTTCGTTTTCATTTTACTTCATTTCTCTCATCCTTACAAAGTCAGGGAGGAGAGGAAATGACGCGGCATGCCACTGAACTTGACATTACTATTCTCCGAAACCTATATAAACCATTGAGAAATCCGGATGCATTATGAAAATATCTGAATTGAAGCCGAGGCAGGGCAGCGTTGAGGTAACTGGAGAGATTGTTGAGGTGGAAGAAGCCAGGATGTTCAACAAGTTCGGAAAAGAAGGGCGGGTGGCAAATGCTGTTCTTAAGGACGAGTCAGGACAGATTAAGCTGACTTTGTGGAATGAACAGGCGGATCAGGTGAAGCAGGGAAGCAAGGTAACGATAAAAAACGGGTATGTAAACGAGTGGCAGGGAGAGATGCAGCTCACAACAGGAAAGTTCGGGCAGCTTGAAGTCCTGCCGGAAGCAGGCCAGGTTGAGGAAGTCAAAGAAAAGGATGAAGCGGAAGAAGTTGAAGAAGAACCGCTTGGGGAGTAGCTATTTCTATTAACACAATCACTTTTCTAGGGGGCTCTGTATCGAATCTCTTTTTTCCTCCTGCTTATAGTCAAGGAAACATTGAGAGGAGAAGCCAGGACGCTTAGGACAACGCATTTCCAGGGAAAACAATTTAAATGGTCTGCCAACACAAGCTTAACTAAGGGAGTGTAGTTCAGCCTGGGAGAACACACCGCTGAAGCCGGTGACGTCCCCGGTTCAAATCCGGGCACTCCCATTCAAAAAATGGTAGTTGAGCTGATTAAGTGGCTTTTGCAGACTTTAACCCTGCTGGCGCAGGCAGGGGTTGCAATAGCGCTTTTCCACATAATCTTCTACAGGAAGGGATTCTTTTACGAAGCTTACAGGGAGAATAAGGACAAATTGCTGTGGATGGCCTTTGCGGTTGCGCTTGTGGCAACGCTTGGAAGCCTGTTTTATTCTGAAATCGTCGGGTGGAGCCCGTGCAAGCTCTGCTGGTACCAGCGCATACTCATGTATCCCTTAGTTCTAATACTCTGGATTGCTGCCATGAGAAGGGACAATAAGATAGGGGTTTACGTTCTTCCCATGACTGTTATTGGGGCGGTTATAGCCGCATTCCATTACCTACAACAGGTGTCCGTAACATTCGCCCAGCTTTCAAAAGGCTGCGCGGCAGACGGGGTTGACTGCAGCGTAAGGTATACGTTCAGCTACGGCTACATAACAATACCAATGATGGCACTTACGGCATTTATAATAATAGGACTGCTTGCTTACCTGAAAAGAAAAGAGCGGTAAGCAAAATTTAAATATGAGCGCAACTATCAAGAGTTAATAACAATGGCTGAGTTAACACAAGAGGAGTTGGAAAAATCTGTAAATGCTTTTATAGAAGCTCTTGGGCAGAGGCTTAAAGAAGCTGGACAGCCACCTGAGTCCATAGACAGCCTTAGGATGCTTAACGGGCTTGACGGGCTTGAGCCCCAGATGTGGGTTGTCGCATACAGCAATAATGAAGGGGGGGTAAACTATCCCATAGTAAAGGCAATTAGTGACGCGTATGGAGCATTTGCAGTTGAAGCTATAATGGGTGGACGTCCTGTTTTTGATATGGCGGTGGTGCCAAAGGGCTCTCAGCTGCCGGTAGATCGAATTCCCGAAGAAGCAGCTTATTTCAGCCTACGGCAATAAAAAAACTTTATAAATAGGGCTAAACTCTTGCTTTTTGTTGTGGATTTAAATGAGACTAACTCTTGCAGAGCCAAAATACCTGAAGGATAGCATATCCATAATTTCTGAGCTTGTGAGCGAGACAAGAATCAAGGTAAGCAGCGGCGGAATAGAATTGATAGCCATGGACCCTGCAAACGTTGCAATGGTTGTTTTCAAGCTCTTCCCAAGCGCATT
>JAGVYT010000023.1 GCA_018303115.1 Candidatus Woesearchaeota archaeon
ACTCAATATAGTAAAAGCAAAGCACAACCTTAGAGATAAGTCTAAAGCAATAGAAAAAGTTATTATTGAATACGGGACAGAAGTGCTAGAACCAGAACTCAAACCTGAATTTATTGAAAAGATGAAGAAGAGACAGCTAGAACCTGCTGTGAAAATTGATAATTTCAAAAAACACTTTGGCTTAAACTAAGATGTATTCTTACGAATTAAGGAAAGGTGTTGAGAAAATATTCTTCAAACTAGCAAAAAGAAATCCAAAACAGCTTTTGATAATAGAAAACAAAATCCAAGGATGCTACAATTATGGACTAACGGCAATAAAGCAATACGGATTTTTTAAAGGGTGGGCGAAAACCATTGGAAGAGTTTTGAGATGCAATCCTTGGAATGAGGGTTCCAATGTGGATTACCCCCGAGTACAGAAAAATTAGTGGTGTTATTAAATATGAAACGGGAATGTAAATTATGTGGGTTAAATAAAGAATTAAAAGAAAGCCATATTATTCCTAAATTCATTACTGATTGGATTAAAAAAACTTCTGCAACTGGCTTTTTAAGACAAGCTGTAACTTCAAATAAAAGAATCCAAGATGGCATTAAGGAATATATGCTTTGTTCAGATTGTGAGATGATTTTTTCTAAATATGAGGATTATTTCTCTAAAGAGTGGTTTTATCCTCATTCTAATAATAAATTAAAAGAATTAAATTATGGTATTGGTCTTAAAAAATTTATTATATCAGTTAGCTGGAGAATTTTAGCATATAGTTTGGACGATTTTGAAATAAATAATCCAAAGATGGGGAAGTATGCAAGAGAGGCTTACCATATTTGGAAAGATTACCTCTTAGTGGAGAGACAAGATATTTTGGAATATAAAACTCACTTATTTATTTTTGAGTATGTGAATGATTCTACAAGCAATCTGCCTTCAAAATTTCAATTTTACACTCTTAGAGCGATTGATGGAACTATCTATTATAATCAGGAATTGGTTCATGTATACGTAAAATTTCCCGGTTTTATCTTATTTTCAACAATTTATCCTACAAATCCAAATGGGTGGGTAAATACAGAAATTTTTGATTCAGGAACATTAATTATCCCTCAAGAAATATCGTATGCTGGTTTTGGTGATTTTCTTAAAGAAAGAGCAGAGTTAATATCTAGAAACCCCGTTTCTAATCCTCAGCAAAGAAAATTAAATGAAACAATCTTAAAAGATAAAAATAGATTTATCAATTCAACGACTTATGATGTATGGGTTGAAGAAAATAAAAGAATTAGCTGATTATTTACTATCCTTAATTTCTTATAACTAAACCGCAACATTTATAAATAAGTATATCTTACTATAAGAAAATAAGAATATTGGAGGTCAAAATGCCAGCAGAAACTATTAAGATGTCCTCAAGAGGGCAAATTGTGATACCTCAAGATATAAGGGAAGAAATTAAAGCTAGTGAGGGGACTATTTTTTCCGTTGTTTCTTCCAAAGATGCAATTATTTTGAAAAAAATATCAATTCCGTCTAAAGAAGATTTAATTAAGGAAATAGGCGCAATTGCATTAGAGGGCAGAAAAAGGGTAGAAAAATTAGGCATCAAAGAAAGTGATGTGCCTGAGCTAGTTCAAAGAGCAAGAAAATCAAAGAGATAAAAATGAAAGTTACTGTAGATACTAATTTTCTTATTTCAGCCACTCAATGGGATTACAGCGTTGCACATAAATTATTGAAGAAACTTATTCTTTCAGATGCTGAAATCGTTACAACGCAAGATATTTTGGATGAAACAGCCGAAGTGCTTGAAAGAGATTTTGAGTACAACAAAAATGAGGTTAAGAATATTATTGGAAAAATATTACTTTTTGCGAAACAGATAAAACCAAAGCAAAAAATAGATGTCATAAAAGATGACCCCGATGACAATAAGATTATTGCATGTGCTATTGAATCTTCTTCTGAATATGTCATAACTTATGATAAGCATTTATTAAAGTTGAAAGAATATAAAGGAATCAAAATAATCACTCCAGAAGAATTTAATAAAATATGTTACTAAGTTTTCTCGCCTTAATGTATGTTCTAGATGTATCGCTTTGCTCATTTAAAAGAACTTTAGCCCAAAAAATTACTCTGCGGACGCAGGTTTTCGGAACTTCGTAGCTGGAAAAGAACTTAACAGGCATTATATTCAATTGAAAAATGAGCCCTAACGAACAAACCATCTATCCTGTATCTCTCCAGATTCTGAGATGTACGGTTCAAAAACCGCTATATTTTTTTCTTGTAATTTTTGCCATACTCTTTTAGATTGCTTTTCAAATGAGATTACAAAATGAGTATCAGAGTATAAAGTTGTCCCCAATTTACCTCTATAAAATTCATTTGCCAAGATTATAAGTTTGCCACAAATACCCCGACCTCTAAATTCCTCTTGTGTTTCCTGATAACTAACATAAGGTTTGGGGACAGGAGGGTTTCTGGATAATTCTAAGAAAAATCTGTCATTATACCTACCCGCGCAGTTTAATCCTCTAGTGATAGTTATGTGACCTACATAAACGCCATTTATGAAACCCTCTACACGATAACCTTCCCAGTCTCTATCGTTAAGATTATCTTGTCGTGTAGGATTCAAGGGTGCCTGTATGATTAAATCATCTAAAAGGATATCCATACAATAAGGAACGACTATTACATTTTTAAATCTTTGGCTCATTTTTCAACTTTCTCCTCACTTCATTCGTCGAACTTTCTTTCAGAAAAAGGAATATAACAGCGATTATGCTCAATAATCCTCGCTCCAGGTATTCGCTGCGGCTTACGAAAAATTTAATGTCTTTCATGCTGCATCGCCTCAAGCTGATGCCGGAGGAGGCACTGCATGAGAATTATCATGGCATCTTAATGTAGAATCTTCCCGTAAAATATGTTGTGCTTGTCGCTTGTTATTTTAACCTTTACTTTTTTGCCGCTGCTGCCGCTACCGTTATTTAAATTATTAAAACCATTGAAATCAGTCACAGTTACATTCCTGTCCCTTGCGGCGGCAATTGCCTCGTTTTTATACCTTCCCGGGCATTTTATGACTGCCTCGACAACATCCCCTTTTCTGAACGGCTTTGGCAGCGCCTGTGTTTTTTTTATCCCAAAATCGCTTTCGTCCAGCATAAGCTTGAAATCATGCTCTTTCTCAAGCCTTTTCAGCATTTCATAAAACTTCTCCCAGGGCATCTGTTTTGTGTTTAAAGGAGTCCTTCCCAGGCGGTAATGCAGGAAATTCTGAATTCCCATCTTTGCCTTTATTTTTTTCGCGAATTTAATCATCTCCGCTAACTCCCCGTCATTGCAGCCGGGGACAAACACCGGGGCAAGAACCACTTCCATCCTTTTAGAAGCGTAACCGCACATTTTCTTTACGTGGTTAACGTCGTATTTGCCGCTGCCTTCAAGCATTTTAGCCATTCTTTCGCTGATGGCGTTAAGCGAAACATTCAACCTGGTGAGCCCCGCTTCTGCTAATTTGTCTACGTATCCCTCATTCAGCAATGTTCCGTTTGTTATCAATGAAATTGTTTTAACTGCTGGAATCTGCTTCAAATCACATATCAGTTCAGGCATTTGCTTGTAGAGTGTCGGCTCTCCGTGCGCGTTTATTGCTATGTGGACATCGCAGTTCTTAAAATCGATTACTTTTTTTGCTTCTTCCACCAAGTAATCCCTGTCTATCACCAATTCGGCTGTTTTTTTGCTTGTTAGCCCTTCGCCGACAGAGCAAAAGATGCAGTTCATGTTGCAGCCGGTGACTGGCTTGAGCTCTATCATGCTGCTGTTCCGGTCGGTTATTCCGAAAGCGCCGCTTCCAATCAACGGCAGTCCTAAATGCCTGTTGACGTAAATGGTTTTTTTATTGGTTATTTTGCTTACTAAGTTGTTAAAACCCCTGTCAATAATGGAATTTATCCTGTTCCTTGCTTCCTCTTCGCTTAAATTGGGAAACTCAACCTTGTTGCCGTTAATAGCGGCTCTTTTAAACGCTTCTTTATCAGCCTCAAAATAGAAATTATCAAGGAAAGTTACAACTACTTTGTTGTCTTTTTCTTCAAACCGCAAATCTTCAAATACAAGCTCTGCCATGGCGTTTGGCAACTCAGAAGGTATTATAAAGATTTCTTTCCTTTTAATGTATAACATTGCAACAAGAAGCAAGAAAGCAGAAAAACAATATTACGCTTATCTTAATATTAACATATCGGAAAAATTAGAAAAGCTAAAGATTGATCCAAGAAGATAATTGGATGCTCATAAACTAAAAGGAAGGTTAAGAGGTAAATGGAGCTGTTCTCTAGGCGCAGATATAAGGATGGTTTATGAAATTGATGATGAGAGCAAAGAAATTGTTGTTTTAGCAGTCGGTTCTCACAAGATTTACCGCTGACTTTTAAGTTCCCAAGTCTTTACGCCTTTCCCCCTGGCTTCGTCGCTTTCCTTAATAGCTCCAACCATTTCAGAGTTTCTCAGTATTCCTGCCTCTTCCAAAAGCTCTTCGTAATCTTTCTTCGGTATTTGAACCATTTCTTGCTTCATATAAACTTTCTTGTTTTACTTCTTTTTAAATCTTTGTATCTTGCAGTAGTTTGGCAGTCGTAGCTGCTACCGCTTCTGCGAATCAGCACAGCACACATTACCCGGCAACTTTCCGTTAACTTTTTAAATCCTCTGCTTCTTCCTTCTGCCCATGCTTCAGCGAGAAACCACTTCAAAATTTGTAAAGATACGCTGCCCTAAATGCAAGAACGAACAGATTATTTTCGGCAAGGTCTCAAGCGTTGTTGACTGCCTTGTTTGCGGCAAGAACGTTGCCGAGCCAAGCGGCGGAAAGTCAAAGATAAAGTCAAGGGTTTTGGAAGTCTTGGAATAAGCTCATTTTGCTATGGTGTTAAAAAAATCCCCGTTTCCCGAGGAGAGTGAACTTCTCAAGTGCACTGTCACCTCTGTTCAGAGCCATTCTGTTTTTGTGCGCATAGACGAGTATGGCATTAACGGGATGATTCACATTTCCGAGGTTGCTCCCGGCCGTATACGCAACATGCGCGACTATGTTGTTGAGGGCAAGTCTGTAATCTGCAAGGTGCTGCGCGTTAACCCCGAGCGCGGTCATGTTGATTTGTCCCTAAGGAGGGTTTCTGAAAGCCAGCGCCGCAATAAGGTTAACGAGATGAAGAAGGAGAAGCTGGCTGAAAAGTTAATAGACGTAGTAGCCTCTAACCTCAATACCGATTCCAAGAAGCTTTATTCTGAGGTTTCAGAGAAAGTGCAGGAGCATTTTTACCTTCTTTTTGAGTGCTTTAACGAGATAGCCAGAGGAACTTTCCCTGTTTCAGAGCTGAAGCTCCCTAAAAACGTCTCTGACGAGCTGAAAAAGGTAATCCTTGACCGGTTGAAGCCGGAGGTTATAGTTTCAAAAGGGAAGCTTAGCCTTTCAAGCTACGCACCTGACGGGGTTGAAATCATTAAGAATGCGCTTAAGCACGCTGTTGATGCAGGCGCTGAAGTAAAATATCTTGGCGGCGGTTGTTATTTCCTTTCATGCAGGGCTTCAAGCTACAAAGTTGCTGAAGCAGCGCTTAACAAGTCATCGGAAGCTGCTCTTAAATACATTACTTCAAAGCACGGCTCTGGCGAGTTTTCAGAACTTAAAGCATAAACTATAAAAACCCTGTTCGGTTCTTATTTTTGATGAAACACATGCTCAAATGCACAAACTGCGGAAGATACTCTCTTAAAGCATTGTGCAGTTGCGGAGGCGCTAACGCCATTCCAAAACCTGCAAAGTTCAGCCCTGAAGACGCTTATGGAAAGTACAGGAGGCAGGCAAAGCAGAGTGTTCTGAAGGAGAGGGGTTTATTATGAACAGCTGGAAAGTCGTGAAAACAGGAAAGGTTCCCAAGCTTAACAAGCCGGTTCTTATTGAGGGCTTGCCTGGAATAGGCAATGTTGGCAAGGTTTCTGTTGATTTTGTTGTTGAAGAGCTGAAAGCATCGAAAATTTTTGAGCTAATTTCCAGCTCGATGCCACATTCTGTTTTTGTGAACGAACAGAATCTCATAGAGCTCCCTACGATATCCGTTTATTTCAAAAAGTCAAAGCATCATGATTTTCTTTTTGTTGCCGGTGATGCCCAGCCGATAGACGAGGTTTCGTCTTACGATTTTTCACAGACCGTGCTTGAGCTGCTCAAGACTTTTAAGGGAAATGAAATAATAACTTTGGGCGGTATAGGGTTGCCCATCATTCCAAAAAAGCCGAAGGTTTACTGCACCGGAACTTCAAAGGAGTTTGTCAGTAAATGTATTGAAAACACCTCTGCCGAGCCAAGGCTTTACGGGATAGTCGGCCCTATCATAGGCGTTTCCGGGCTTTTGCTGGGCCTTGCCAAGCGCCAGAAAATGAATGCCGTCTCCTTTCTTGCAGAGACATACGGTCATCCGATGTATCTCGGGATAAGGGGCGCAAGGGAAATTGTCAAGCTCCTTAACAGCAAGTTCTCTATGGGCATAAACATCAAAGAGCTGGATTATGAGATTCGCGAGCTGGAGGAAGAGGCGGCAAAGAATTCAAGAATGCTTGGCATGCAAAAGTCAACTCGCGGCATGCTGGGGAAGCGTGGCCAGGACGCCACTTATATTGGCTGAATGCTGAGATGTTATGGCAAGTTGGGTAAATAGCGGAACTTTTCGGGATTGCGCCTGCTGTTGATGCTGAACTCAACTGTTTTCAAAAATGTTGTAGGTTTTTGCGAAAATGGCGGAAAATTTACGGAAAAAGTCCAGAAAAGCATATAAAGCCAAAGATAGTGGCAAGTCCAATAAGAATATGAATGGAACACAAACAAGTTCTTTTGGCGTATCTAAAAGAGAAAATCACAATTCAGAAAAGTTTTATTCTTCCAAACTTTATTCAGGATACAATAAAGGAAAAGTCAAAGAATACCGAGAGAACCCCATCCCAAAGTCGTTTTTAAGTAAAATATTCTGCAAAAGTAGCGAAGATATGTCAGAACTACCTGATGAGTCAATACATTTAATGGTGACATCTCCGCCTTATAATGTTGGCAAAACATATGATAAGGATTTATCATTAGAAGAATATCTTAGATTACTAAAAAACGTCCTTAAAGAAACTCATCGTGTTATGGTGAATGGAGGCAGGGTTTGTATTAACATAGCTAACGTCGGAAGAAAACCGTATATACCATTACATTCTTACATAATCCAAATTATGCACGATTTGGGCTTTTTAATGCGTGGCGAAATCATCTGGGACAAATCAGCAAGTGCAGGAACCTCAACAGCGTGGGGCAGTTTCAAATCGGCAACAAACCCGACTTTACGCGACGTTCACGAATACATTTTAATCTTTTCAAAAGAAGATTATTCCCGCCTAAAAAACGGCAAAAGAGATACAATAGAAAAAGAGGAATTTTTAGAATATACTAAAAGCATTTGGGCTTTTCCAGCCGCTTCTGCAAGACGGATAGGCCACCCTGCGCCTTTTCCTATTGAATTGCCATTACGATTGATTAAGTTCTACACTTTTGAGGGTGATGTGGTTTTAGACCCTTTTATGGGTAGCGGGCAAACTGCAATAGCAGCGATGAAATCAGGCAGGAATTACGAGGGATACGAAACAAACAAAGAATACTGCCAATTAGCTCAAAACGAAACAAACAAAGAATACTGCCAATTAGCTCAAAGGCGTATTAAAGAAATAACAGAACAAAGAAAACTTACTGAAACTGTTTAATCTTCTTAGCAAATCCCTTTAAATCTTCAATGTTAGTTACATCAACAAACTTATCAATTATGTCCCCTTCAGCTAAATCCATCATACATTTAGCATTACCGCTAACAGGTATGACATTTGTCACAATAAAAAAAGGCAATTTTTGATATATTCTTTTAAATTGATAAGCACTTGAAATCCCTTTTTTTATCGTATCTGTTCTTTTAAGCCCAGCTCTGGTTGAACTATTAGGGTCTGAACCCTTTGCTTCAATACCGCATAACAAGTTCTTTTCGATATGCGGTTTATCCTTCTTAAAAATGCCAAAATCCAGCTCACCGCCAGAACACAAACACGCTTTCGGAAGGGAAACTTTATCGGTTATATCAAAATTGAATTTATGCTTGACCAAATACCAAAAGGCGTATTCAAACATATTTCCTGTTTTAGCTGCTCTGGTTTGATAATCTGTTATGTTAAGAACTCTTATGATTTCTCTAAAGCAAGAATTAAAGAAGTCGGTTAATTCTCGAGTAGTTGAAAGTTTAGATGAGCTATATTGCTTTTGAATTATGCTTAAAAACGTGGGCGGAATATTCATTAGCTCTTAAAGAGGCGAACTTATTTAAAAGTGTTTTTGTCAGGTGACGTTTGCTTTACAGCCCACAAAACAGTTAAATTTAAATAGAACTGGTTGCTTGCTTTTTTTGTAAGTTTTGGTGCGGGGTGAATTGTGATGACTGAGCAACAGATGAGCGTTGATGTGAATCCCGGAACTGACTTTTTGGCTGAGCAGGTCAGCGTTTCGCACAGCCCTATCAGATTTGTGGTTGACTTTGTGAAAAGCACTCCGCGCATAGACCCTTCCTCGCAGACTACAAGGCTGATTTCGAGCCATGATGTTGTAATGATGGACCCTTACCTTGTGAAGGAGTTCTTGAGCGTGCTTTCGGATAACATTGGCAAGTATGAGAAGAAGTTCGGCAGGATAGAAAAGCCGGAGGCTTTGAAAAAGTTTGAAAAGGAAGCCAAGAAAATGGGCAAAAAAACAGTTAAACAAGACTATTTCGGGTGATAAAGCATGACGCAACAGATACAGCCGATTTTTATTATGCCTGAAGGGACTACCCGCACTTCTGGAAGGTCTGCCCAGAAAGGCAACATTGCAGCTGCAAAGGCGGTTGCAGACACTGTAAGAACAACTTTAGGCCCTAAGGGAATGGACAAGATGCTTGTGGACAACATGGGCGATGTTGTTGTCACAAATGACGGAGTCACAATTCTTGAGGAGATGAACATTGAGCATCCTGCTGCGAAGATGATAGTGGAGGTTGCAAGAACCCAGGAAGACGAAGTGGGGGATGGGACCACCACGGCTGTTGTTATCGCCGGAGAGCTGCTTGACAAGGCAGAGGACTTAATCGATAAGGCAGTGCACCCGACTGTTGTTGCCCGAGGATACAGGCTGGCTGCTGACAAGGCGCTGAAAATCCTGAATGAAATTTCCAGAGAAGTTACGGAAAATGATGAAGGGCTTTTGAAAAAGATTTCAATAACTGCAATGACAGGCAAGGGTGCTGAGCATGCCAAAGAGCATTTGTCAGAGCTTTCCGTAAAAGCAGTAAAGTCAGTGATGGAAAAGCAAAACGGGAAAGTAGTTGTTGACAAGGAAAACATAAAGATTGAAAAAAGGGTTGGCGGGAGTGTCGAGGACTCTGAGCTTGTTTCAGGCATAATCCTAGACAAGGAAAAAGTCCACCCGGGAATGCCCGATTCAGTGAAGAATGCAAAGGTTGCCCTGATAGACTCGGCAATTGAAATAAAGAACACGGAGACTGATGCAAAGATTCAGATTACAGACCCTTCGCAGCTCCAGGGCTTCATGGAAATGGAAGAAAAGATAATCAGGGGAAAGGTTGACAAGGTCACAGCTTCAGGCGCTACTGTCGTCTTCTGCCAGAAAGGCATTGATGATTTGGCACAGCACTTCCTTTCCAAAAAAGGGGTGTTTGCTGTAAGGAGGGTAAGCCAAAGCGATATGGAAAAGCTTGCACGCGCTACAGGGGCAAAAATAGTTACAAATCTTGACGACCTGTCTTCAACAGACTTAGGCACTTCAGGTTTGGTTGAGGCAAAGCGCGTTGGAAACGAGGACATGACCTTTGTAAGGGAATGCAAGAACGCAAAGGCGGTTACGCTTCTGATAAGGGGAGGGACGGAGCACGTTGTTGCCGAGATAAAACGGGCGGTGGAAGACAGCATAGGGGACTTGGCAGTTTCCCTTGTCACTGGAAAGATTGTTGCAGGTGCTGGAGCGACTGAGATAGAGCTTTCAATCCAGCTGAGAAAATACGCCCAGTCCTTGTCAGGGCGGGAACAACTGGCTGTGAACGCTTTTGCAGACGCTGTTGAAGTGATTCCCCGCACCTTGGCAGAAAACTCAGGCATTGACCCGATAGATGTTATGACTGAGCTTAAGGCAGCCCATGACAAAGGCAACAAGACATTTGGGATAGACGTTTTCGGAGGCAAAAGCGTTGACGCCTGGAAAGAGGGCATTGTAGAGCCGTTAAAGATAAAGCTTCAGGCAATAAGCTCTGCAAGCGAAGTGGCAATAATGGTTCTGCGGATAGACGACGTTATAGGCTCGGGCAAAGAAGCAGGACCCAGGATGCCCTCTGGCGGAATGCCTGAATACTGACACTTGAATATGGTAGCCGGGTTTGGCTTACAGGACGCTTTTTCTTTTCCAAACAGAAAACTATTTAAGCGTTTAACAGCATTTACTGTATAAAAAGAGGCAAAATGGGCGTAGATGATGAACTTCTGAAAAGGCTTGATAGGAATAAAGTCCCTTCTTTTGATGAGGATAAGCTTTTCCCGCCTACGTTGAGAAGAAGCGCCTCCCCTATGATGATGAAAAACGGCGGAGGGGATTCAAGCATTCCCTTCAAGGAGTTAAAGACAGAGATAAGAAGGCTCAACACTTCAGTAAACGAGCTGCTTGCAGTGTTCAGCAAGGCCTACGAGGACATAAAGGCAGAGCCTAATGAAGAAATCGCCAAGAAGCTGGACAAGCTTGTCGAGCAGAACGAGGAAATCGGGAGAGCGCTTTTGCTGCTGCTTGAGCTGCACCGCGAGCATCTTCCGCAGATATCAAGGCATACAAGGATTTCCTCCCAGTTAAGGCTGAGGCGGCCGCCTGCACAGTATTTTTCAGGCAAAAAATGACTGCAGAACACTTTCTCAGGCATCTTGCAGTTGCTTACAACCACTTCCATGCAGTTGACGAGCACAGGGAGTTTGCAAAGAGGCTTGAGGACTATGAAAAAACCAGTTTGAAAGGAGAGCTCCTTGCCAGGCTTTCGTCTATCGAAGCAAGGTGCGAGCTTTCACTGAAAGGCAGTTTTAGTGAGCTGTCCCGCCTTAAGCAAAGAATAAAGGCGCTCAGGGATATGGTAGAAGAAAGCTAAAGGGTTCTGTTTGCCGGCTTATGCCAGTTTCTTTTGTTTCCGCTCCCGCTTTTTTTGCTCTCATTAACTTGCGTAGGGGAGTGAAAAAGAAGCTGCACCATGAATAAGGGAAAATAAGGGGTGGAAGAAAGCGCGAACTCAACTTATGCGATTAAACGTCCTTGTCCATTAAAGTGCGCCTGTTGTTTGAGTTGGCGCGGTCAACAGACTCCTCAACGAGTTTGAAAACCCTGTTGTTCAGTTCAGGTATAAAGCCGCTGTCAATGTTCTTAACCCTATAGCCCTTTTTCTTATTGATTTCCTTTACAGCAGCCGCAACCTGCGTTTTGACAACCAAATGCATGTTTCTCACCTCAACTATTGCTCCCAAAAACTTCCGCGGTTCTCCGAAGTTTCTTTCTCAGTTGCCTCGGTTCACTTTGTGAACTAAAAATTTCCCTCACTTAACTATGCGAAGGGAGGGAAATTTTGACACCTGCAAAGCAGGGGTGTGGCGGCTTAGGCTACCGCCATTATTGAACCTCAGTCATGGCAGTATATGAAATACAGCTTTCCATTTTCCTTTCTTTCAAGCCTGCAAAAGCCGAACCTTGTGAACTGCACTATTTCCCCCACTTTTATCTTTGCTGAAGAGCTCTCCGCCATTCCACGCACAGCTGAGGCAGAGGGCATAAGCACTTCTGCCTCAATGTTGCCTTCTGAAGGGAGCCAGTGGATTATCTTGCTTCCTTTTTTGCGGTAATGCTCAACTTCCTGGGAGTCAAATAAAAACTTGCCGTGTGATGCTTTAAAGTTAAGGCAGTCCATCAGCCTTACCATTTCGTTGTTTCTGTATTTCATAATGTCATGATAGTCCTTTTCCGATACCAAAAACTCGCCGTTTACAGAGAACCAGCGCGAAGCCTTTTTGTAAGACGGGTGAAGCTTAAGAAAAACCTTTGCTTCAGGAGCTTTCTCTATCCTTATCTCTTTCGGGTTCTCAACAAAAAAATAGCGGTGAGAGGAAGCGTCAAGATACTTTCGGTTAAATGAAGAGATTACGCTCCAGTCAATGTTTGTGGGAGTGGTTGAAAGGCCGACTTCAATAGCCAAATTTTCAAACGTCTCAGGCCTGATGCCCCTCCTTTCCAGAGCCCTGACAGTTACAAGCCTCGGGTCGTCCCAGCCAGAGACCCCTTTCTTCTCGATAAGCTCCCTTATTTCGCGGCCCTGGGTTAAAGCATCTGTAACATTAAAGCGTCCATACTGGGTTATTGTCTGCTTAGGCAGGTTCAGCAATGATTTTATGCGTTCCTGCAGTTCCACTCTCATGCCTCCAAACTCTATGCTTCGGAGAACATGTGTTATGCCCTGAATCCCGTCCTCAATTGCATTCTCAAAATCATACAAGGGCCAGACTGCATACTTTCCTCCGTGCTTGTAATGCTTTGCATAGGAAAGCCTGCAAAGAACAGGGTCTCGCATGACGCTGTTTTTTGACTTCATGTCCCCCTTAAGGCGCAAGACAGCTTCCCCGGCCCTGAACCCCCTTTTAAGCATCTTCTCCCAGTTAGCCTTGTTTTTCCCTGCCGGAGAGCTCCTGCAACCGCATTCTATTCCTTTATGGCGGGAGTCCCGCATCTTATCAACACTACAGAAGCAGACATAGGCGTTGCTCCCAGAAATAAGCTTTTCAGCGTTGGAATAAATCTTCTCCAAGTCATCACTCGCATAGCTTACTTTATCCGGCTTTATGCCAAGATACTTTATATCTTCAAGGATGGCATCAACATATTCCTGCTTTGAAAAGTCGGGGTTAGTGTCCTCAAACCTCACAAAGCACTTTCCACCATACTTTTTGGCGTAGAGGTAGTTAATCATGAAGCTTATGGCATGGCCAATGTGAGCATATTTTGAAGGCTCAGGAGGGATTCTGGTAACGACCTTTCCTTTTACTGCGTTTGGCAGCTCGGCAAGGCTGCGCTTCCCTGCCTTTTTCTTCTCCAAGAGTTCCGGAGCAAGCCCTTCCAGCTTTTCAACTTGCTTGTCAAGATTCAGGCTATTCACTTCCTTAACAGCAGCATTTGCAGCAGAAGTAACGTCCTTTATCCTGCCCTTTAAATCAGGATTTTCAGAAATAATCCTTCCAATGACAGCGCCTGCGTTAGCCTTGCCCTTAAAATGGACTGCATTCTGCAACGCATATTTCAAGGCATTCTTTTTTAGCTCCATACGGCCTGAAAGCTTCAATTTCGTATATAAAGTTTGTTAAACTGTTGTGCTGTTCAATCTGCGGGTGTTAACTTTTTGAAATTGATTAGTAGTAGCGGTAGCAGTAGCGTAACTGCAGCAGGTTGCCGTCTTAGTAGTCGTTGCTGCTACTACTGTTGCGAGATATCTGCTGCTTAAAGATTTTAGCAGCACCAGGAAACTTAACAGAACTTCGGAGTATGACAACGAATGTTGTAACCATACCAAGAGAGGAGTACGAAAGGCTAAAAAGGCTGGAAAAGGTTGACTACGACCTCATCCACCAACTTGTTGAAAGCCTTGAGGACGCTAAGGGTGGCCGTATTCGCCGTGTTGCTTAATGGATTCTTTAACAATCTCGTGATAGTCTTCCAACCTCCCCTTTATTTCATCAATTGTCTCCTGCTGCGCTTTTTTGTCGCTGACTGCCACCATGAGCACTGCCCTAACGTCGTCATAAATCAGGAAGTAAACACGCTTTCCTCCAACCTTCTTTTCCCGGAAGAACATATGGCCCAGTGGATCGCCTACGTGCGGATTTTCGGCTAACTGCTTTTTCTCAAAGTTTTCAACTCGCCTCTGTTCCTCTTTTGAAAATTGCTTAATAAGCTCTTTGTCAAATTTCTCTGTACGGAAGACGGCATACATACGCAACCACTAGACTCAACCTTTAATAAAGTTATTGTACGCAATTGAAAAACTTCAAAGATGCCCCCTTAAGTTAGAGGACGTTTTAGAGTTCCTACTCTGAGGCTTAAAAAGCCTTTTTTTCTTATTTTTTATTTTAAGGGAAGATTAGGTATAGGGAAGGGAAAAGGCTTTTCAGTGGGAGAATAAATAAGGCAGAAAAAGGCTTTAGCGAGTAGGTAAATATAAAAAAGGAATAGCTCTACGCTCCCTCTATGAAAACTAATAAAGACCAGTTCCCAATAGATTACTCAAAACTGAATAAAGAAGATAGAAGATGGCTACTGCATTTCTTTACAGAACAAACTAAATGGAACGCTAATAACATATTATCTTCTCTGGCAATATACGTTTCAGTAATATCTTTGATGGTATCTTCTTTAACGCTTCTTTACACATTTCAAGGAAAAGTTATTGCGCTTGTCATAGGGCTAGGAGTTGTTTATTCTTTCCTTTTGATTTTTTCAACTATTAATTTTTTTAACGCAAAGAGGTTATTCTCTCAATTAGCAAAAGGCGCGGATAAACGCTATAAAGAAATATTTAGGATGCATTTTAAATATGCAGAAAGCAAAGGGGCTGATTAAGCATAAAGATAAATGGTTAACTAACTTGGAATATGAGGAAGTTGTTAATACGGCTA
>JAGVYT010000024.1 GCA_018303115.1 Candidatus Woesearchaeota archaeon
TTCATATGTTAATCTCACTTTACCTCACCTCGTTAGGTGAGGTAAAATCACGCATTAAATAGACAGCTACTTAGTGTCTAGTTAAAACGTGATAGCACACTAAGCCAAAACAACCACAAACTTTAAATAGACTGATGATGCCTCAAACAGTATAAATTTTGGAGGGTTGAAGGGAAAATGGCTGAATTTTTATCAAGTGTGCGTTCTAAATTAAGCCAGTTTCTTGGAGGGGGGGAGGAGCCCCAGGAAATGCGGCAGGGCGAACAGGAATATGTCGAGCTAGACACTTCATCATCTGCAGAAGCAAAAGGCAAGGTGATAGTGAGGCCCTACGTTGTTGAAAACTTTGAAGACATCAAGGGGATACTAGACTCGCTGAGAGAAGGCTCAACCATTGCGTTGATAAACATAAAGTCTCTTAAGGAGAAAGATATAATAGAGCTAAAGCGCGCCATCAACAAGCTGAAGAAAACAACAGACGCAATTTCAGGAGACATAGCAGGGTTCGGTGAAGACTACATCGTAGCAACGCCAAGCTTTGCAAGAATCCACCGCTTCAAGGAGGCACCTGCACCACAACCAACAACCACCACAATCCCTTCAGAGCAGGAGATAATGTAGTGTTAATTTTCCTATCCGCTTCTGCTTAAAACCCCAACTCGTCATCTATCTGCCTTGCAATCTCCTTGAGGTTTTCCATTGTCCTTCTAATGTCGCGCCTCAGCTCGTCAACAAGGATTTCAAGGTTTGAAACTCTGAGGGCATACCTGTTCCTCTCTGTCACGACAATTCCAGACTCAAGGAGCTTATTAAGGTGATGGACAACTGTCCCGCGGCTAAGTTTCAGGCGGTAAGCAAGCTCATCGCTGCTCAGGAGCCTCCCCTGCCTGCCGCTCTTGATGAGTTCAACGAAGAGCCTGTAGAGGGAGCTGTCTTTGTCGCGCTCGCTAAACAGGCCCAGGGAACGCCCAAACCATTTTAGCTCGTCGTTTATGTCGCGCTTTCTCGGGCGGGCTGTCCTTATTATGGTTATGCGCTGCCTTGTAATAATCATAAACAAACATTGTCCTGTTTGTCATATATAAATCTTTCTCGGAAAATGGATGAATATGGCCTGTAAAATAGAAATCTTTATATATTAGTTGATGTTTCTGTTGATTTAAAATCAACTAAATGGTGTTGAATTAAATGGTGCGAAAAGAAGCTGAAAAGAAGGAACCTGCAAATAACGCCTCAGCAAATGAAGAGCTTAAGAAAAAGGCTGACGATTACAAAGACGCACTCCAGCGCCTTCAAGCAGAATTTGAGAACTACAAAAAGCGCTGCGAAAAGGAAAATGCCGCATTCAGAAAATACGCAAACGCAGAGCTGGTAAAGTCCATGCTCCCATTGCTTGACAGCTTTGAGATGGCCTTGAAAAACACAGCTGACAAGGAGAAGTTTGTGAAGGGCGTTGAGCTGATTTACGCCCAGCTTTACTCGATGCTTGAGGATTACGGCCTTAAGCGCATAGAAGCCAATGGAAAGCAGTTTGACCCCTACAAGCATGAGGTTTTGCTTCAGGAAGAATCTGAAAAAGACGGGGTAGTGCTGGAAGAGCTGCAAAAAGGTTATTTGCTTGACGATGCCGTGATAAGGCACAGCAAGGTGAAAGTTGGAAAGAAAAGGGAAGTTGAGGAAGAGAAGGAAGAAAAAAGCGGGGATGAGAGAGCAGAGGTAAAAAATGAGAGTGGAAATAAACAACAGCGGCAATGGGACTAAAAGCAGCAGCAAAACCAAGCGCCAGTATTTCCTCACGGCAGAGGCTATTTTAAAATACCTGCTCGGAACCAGCGAAAGGATTTCAACGATGATAATGTGCAAAGAGCCTGATACGGATTTGATGACAACCGATTACGAGCTTTACCAGGCTTTTGGAAGCATAAAGAAATACGACGGACTGGCGCATGCCAAGGTTGTCAAGCTGTTTGAAAACGTGGATGTGATTTCCCACCGGAAAGAGAATGGCGAAGAAAAGAAAATACTGACGCATGAGAGAGTGGAAGAGCTAAGAAAACATGCACTGGAGGATGGTAAAAATGAGTAAAGTCATTGGAATAGACTTAGGCACATCTAACTCGGCAGCTGCGTTCATGGAAGCGGGGAAGCCGAGAATAATACCGAGCGCTGAGGGCGCTACGCAGTATGGAAAGGCGTTCCCTTCAGTGGTTGCATTCACAAAAGACAGCCAACTCCTTGTAGGGGAGCCTGCAAGAAGGCAGGCTGTAAGCAATCCTGAAAGAACAATATCTGCGGCAAAAAGGAAAATGGGCACTGCCCACAAATACAGGATAAACGGGAAGGAATACACGCCCCAGCAGATTTCCGCATTCATACTCCAGAAAATAAAAAAGGACGCTGAAGAATTTCTTGGCGACAAGGTTGAGCAAGCAGTGATAACCGTTCCAGCTTATTTTGATGACGACCAAAGGCAGGCGACAAAGGACGCGGGGGCAATCGCAGGCCTTGAAGTCATAAGGCTGGTTAACGAGCCTACAGCCGCAGCGTTTGCATACGGGTTGGATAAAACACACAAAGAGATGAAAATTCTTGTCTTTGATTTCGGAGGCGGAACCCTTGACGTGACAATAATGGAACTGAGCGGAGAAGGGGCTTTTGAAGTAAAATCAACATCCGGAGACACGCAACTTGGAGGGACAGACATGGACCAGATGTTGGTCGACTTTCTTTCCGGAGAGTTCAAGAAAGCAGAGGGCATCGACCTGACAAAAGACAGCATAGCAATGCAGCGCCTTACAGAGGCGGTTGAAAAGGCAAAGATTGAACTGTCAACAACCCTTGAGACCGACATCAACCTGCCGTTTCTTTCAGCAACCAACGAAGGGCCAAAGCACTTTGCATACAAGCTGACAAGGGCAAAGCTCGAATCGCTTGTCCAGCCAATCATAGAGAAATGCAGAAAACCAATGGAGCAGGCAATAGAGGATGCCAGGCTCGCCAAGGAGGATGTCAGCAAGATAATCCTTGTAGGAGGGCCTACGAGAATGCCGTCTGTTCAGAAGTTTGTTGAAGGCGTTGCAGGCAAAAAGGTTGAACGCGGCATAGACCCGATGGAATGCGTTGCCATGGGCGCAGCAGTGCAGGCGGGGATACTTGCAGGCGAGGTAAAGGATGTGCTTCTGCTTGACGTAACACCCTTATCGCTTGGCATAGAAACCCTTGGCGGAATCAACACAACGCTGATTGAGAAAAACACTACCATTCCTACAAAAAAAAGCCAGGTTTTCAGCACGGCAGCAGACAACCAGCCCGCTGTCAGCATAGTTGTCCTTCAGGGCGAGCGCTCAATGGCCGCAGACAACAAAATCCTGGGCAAATTCGATTTGGTAGGGATACCCCCTGCCCCCCGCGGGGTTCCACAGATAGAAGTAAGCTTTGACATAGACGCAGACGGCATAGTGCACGTTACAGCCAAGGACCTTGGGACGAAAAAAGAGCAGTCAATAAAGATAACAGCCTCGCAAAAGCTCAATAAAGAAGAGATTGAGCGCATGAAAAAGCAGGCAGATGAGCATGCCGAGGAGGACAAAAAAAGGAAAGCTGACATTGAGACACTAAACCAGGCTGATTCGGCTGTTTACACAACCGAAAAGATGCTTAGCGAGCTTAAGGACAATGGCGACAAGGCAAAGCTGGACGAGGTTAAAAAAGAAGTTGACGCGCTAAAGGAGCTGCTGAAGCCAGAGAAAAAGGATGTTGCAGCAATCAGGGCAAAGCTGGATGAGCTGAACAAAAAGGCGCAGGAGGTCTCAATAGAGCTTTACCAGAAAGCAGCGCAGGCGCAAGAAGCCAAACAGCAACAGCAGGGAAGCGAAGGCGGAAAAAAAGACAAAGTAGTGGATGCCGATTACAAAGTAAAGGATGAAAAGAAGAAAAAGAAGTGAAAAGTGAATGATTAAGTGCATAATATCTGACTTAGGGAATGTCATAGTCAAAAATCATCCGATGTGGATGTGCAAGGGGTTAGCTAAGTATTCCTGCTTAACTGCCAGGCAAATATACGAAAGGTATATAGGAAGCGAGGATTTTCATAAAACCTTCTCTTTGGGAAACACCAGCAACAAAGAATTCTACAAGAACAGCCTTAAAAAAACCAAGGCAAAAAATCTGCCCCAAAAAAGGTTCGAAAGGATTTATGCCGGGATATTTACAAACAACATTTCTTACCAGAAGCTATTAAGAAAGCTGAAAAGAAATTACAAACTGATTCTGCTTTCAAACACAAATACGATACATTTTAATTACAAATTAAAAAGGCTACCTGTGCTAAACCTGTTTGATTCTTTTGTGCTGTCTTATAGAATATCATCGGTAAAGCCCAGCCTTAAAATTTACAAGGCAGCATTAAAGGAATCCGGCTTTAAGGCAAAAGAATGCGTTTACATAGACGATATAAAGGCGTATGCCGATGCCGCCAAGAAAATAGGGGTTCACGGACTGCACTACACTACTACTGCAAAGCTTAAAAAAGACCTTAGAAGGTTAGGCGTAAAGCTTTAAAAGTAAGTGCAGTTTGCTGCAGCAGTAATTTAACTAAAATGGAAAAGGACTACTATGAAGCACTTGGCGTTCCCAGGAACGCCAGCAAGGCTGACATAAAAAAGGCATACTTAAGACTTGCAAAAAAGTATCATCCAGACCTTAACAAGGATTCAGACGCTTCTGAAAAGTTCAAGGAAATAAACGAGGCAGCTTCTGTTCTTGGCGATGATAGCAAGCGGGAGCAGTATGACCGCTTTGGAACAACCGCTTCAGGCTTTGGAGCTGGCGCATCCGGCTTCGACTTCACGGATTTTGGAAGCTTTTCAAACTTCGGCTTTGATTTCGGCGAAGTCTTTGACAGGTTCTTCAGCCACGGCATGCGGGGAAGGCAGCGCAGGGCTACCAGAGGCGCCGACCTGCACTATGATTTGGAAATTGACCTGGAAGAAGCTGCGGCAGGCGTCAGGAAAAACATCCATATACCAAGGCTGGAACGCTGCAATAAATGCAATGGCTCTGGCGCAGAGCATGAAAGCGATATCAGGAAATGCGAAAACTGCAACGGCCACGGCGCGGTGAGGCAAACCCAGAGAATCGCCTTCGGCACCTTCACAACAACAACCACGTGCGGAAAATGCAGGGGCACAGGGCAATTCATAAAAAACCAGTGCAGCCTTTGCGACGGGGAAGGCCGCACAGAGAAAAGCAGGACCATTGAAGTCAGGGTTCCCGAAGGCGTTGATAGCGGAAACACGCTCAGAATAGCAGGCGAGGGCGAAGCAGGGGAGAAAGGCGCTCCTTCAGGGGATTTGTATATCACAGTCCATGTAAGGCCCCACAAGCTGTTTGAAAGGGAAGGCAATGATTTAAACATAGAAATTCCTGTAAGTTTCCCCACCCTGTCGCTTGGAGGGGAGATAGAAGTCCCCACGATTTCCGGAAAGGCGACAATTAAGATTCCCGCCGGAACGCAGCCTAACACTGTCTTCAGGATGAGCGGCAAGGGGCTGGCTGACCTGGAAACAGGGCAGACTGGCAGCCAGAACGTAAAAGTAACTGCGGAAGTTCCGAATAGGCTGACTAAAAGGCAAAAAGAACTGCTGCAGGAGTTTTCAAAAGAGGAAAAGAAACGCTTCAAGATTTTCTGAGATGAAAGCTGTAAAGGTCAAGGACTTCAGCCTCAAAGCAACGCTTGAATCAGGGCAGGTATTCAGATGGGAAAAAGCGGGGGAATGGTATTACATCATCACAGGAGATGTCGTCATCAAGATAAAACAGCAGAATAATGAACTTTTTTACACCAGCAACAAGGGCTTTGACGTGTTGGGCTTTCTCGCATGTTTATCGCTTCCTTTTATACTTCCATACTTCCTCCCTCCTGCTCTGCCGTATGTGTATTGCTACGCTCACTTAGTTCCCTCCTAACCAGATAAGGAGGAGGCTAAGTGAGCTATAGAGTGGTCATAGAAGTTTTGGAGAACAGGTTTGAGGGTATGCAGTAGCTACACGAACAGGTATATACTTGAAAACAGGGTTTCTGGTGTTTTTGATAACAGGAGAAAATGGAAAATTTGGACGTAAAGGCGAAGAAAGGCACAACAACTATAGGCATTGTCTGCAAAGACGGGATAGTGCTGGCTTCAGAAAAGAGGGCTACTATCGGCAGCTTTATTGCTGACAAAAGGGCAGAGAAAATAGTGCTGATAACAGACAAGATGGCATTAACTACTGCCGGAACTGTCAGCGATGCCCAGCTTCTTGTCAAGCTCATAAGAGCAGAACTAAAGCTAAAGCAGGTTAGGACAAACCACGAGTCAACAGTTAAGGAGGCGGCAAACCTCCTTGGGGGCATGATTTACGGAAACATAAGAAAGCTGTCCCTCATACCAGGCATAACCCAGTTCCTGCTTGCAGGGGTTGACAGGGACGGTCTGCACCTTTACGACCTGTTTGTGGACGGCTCAGTAATGGAGACCAAGGATTATGTTTCTTCCGGCTCAGGAAGCATAGTTGTTTACGGCATTCTGGAAGCAATGTATAAGGAAGGCCTTCCTTTAAAGGAAGGAATTGAGCTGGCACTTAAGGGGATAAATGCAGCAATGCAAAGAGATTCCGCATCCGGTAACGGAATTGTTATTTACACAATCACAAAGAGCGGCGTTAAGAAAGTAATGGATAAGGACGTTGAAGCCACTCTCAAGATGTAAGGCCCTGTTTAAGTTTTACACCGCAAATGAAATTTCTTTTGAACTAAAATGGCTGACATAATAAAGGAAATAATGAAGAGCCTCCCTGAGGAAAAAATAAGCGCTGCCGCCTTTGAAGGGGCTAACATAGTGCTATACACAAAGGATGTTGAGTTCTTCCTGAATAACGAGGGCATGATAAAAAAAGCGGTTGATGAGGTTAAGAAGCGCATAGAGCTGCGTTCAGACCCAAGCATAACGCTGGAACAGGAAAAGGCTGAGGAAAAAATAAAAGGGCTTATACCCGAAGAGGCAAAAATATCAAACATACTGTTTGACCCTGAACGCTCGCAAGTCGTAATTGAGGCGGAAAAGCCCGGGCTGGCTATTGGAAAACAGGGAAGCATACTCCACGACATAAGGAAGGAAACGCTGTGGGTGCCGATAATAAGAAGAACCCCCGCAATACGCTTAAAACTCATAGAAAACATAAGGGCTGTTCTATACCAGTATTCTGACTACAGGAGAAAATTCCTCGACAAAATAGGCCACAGAATATACGACGGCTGGATTCGCGGAAAAAAGAACGAGTGGATTCGCGTTACATACCTCGGCGGAGGACGCCAGGTTGGAAGAAGCTGCCTGCTCCTGCAGACGCCAGAGTCAAGGATTCTCCTGGACTGCGGGGTTGATGTGGCATCATCAACAGACGCTTACCCATTTCTGGAATCGCCTGATTTCAACATAAACGAGCTTGATGCTGTGATAATAAGCCACGCCCACCTTGACCACGTAGGATTCGTGCCTTACCTCTTCAAGTTTGGATATCGGGGGCCTGTATACCTCACAGAACCTTCCCGCGACATATCAGCGCTCCTGCTTCTTGATTTTGTAAAGATAATGAAGTCTGAAAACAAGGAACCCCTCTTTGACGTGGACGACGTTAAGGAAATGGTAAAGCACACGGTAACACTCTCTTACGAGGAAGTAACTGATGTAACGCCGGATGTCCGCATCACGTTATACAATGCAGGGCACGTCCTCGGAAGCTCAATGATACACCTGCACATAGGAAACGGACTGCACAACATTCTCTATACTGGCGACATGAAATTCGGCAAAACCCAGATGCTTGAGCCAGCAGCAACCCATTTCCCAAGACTTGAAACGCTGATGCTGGAGTCAACATACGGCGGAAGGGACAACATAGGGACTGCAAGGGAGGAAACGGATGAAGCGCTGGCAGAGCTTATAATTGACGTAGCCAAGCAAAAAGGCAAGGTAATCCTGCCTGTTCTCGGCTCTGGCAGGGCGCAGGAAATAATGATTACAGTGCACAACCTCGTCAAGTCAGGGCGGCTTGAGCCGCTGCCTGTATACGTAGACGGCATGGTGTGGGACATCACAGCAATCCACACAGCCTATCCTGAATTCCTCAACTCAAACCTTCGCAGGCAGATATTCCACAAAGATGAAAACCCTTTCCTGTGGGAAATGTTCAAGGAAGTTGGAAGCCAGAAGGAACGCAGCCAAGTAATAGAATCCACTGGGCCCTGCATCATTATAGCCACATCAGGAATGCTTGTCGGAGGGCCTTCCGTAGAATATCTCCGCGCATTGGGCGACAACCCGAAAAACGCAATGGCGCTCACGTGCTACCAGGGAGAAGGCTCACTCGGAAGAAGGATTCAAAGGGGGGAGCGCGAGATTGCATTCAGCAACGGCTCAAAGCAGGAAGTGCTCCAGCTTAAATGCAGGATTGAAACAATTGAAGGCTTCAGCGCACACTCGAACAGAAAGGAACTGCTCAACTTCATCTATAAATGCAGCCCAAGGCCAAAAAAGGTGATTGTCAACCACGGCGAATCAACAAAATGCCTTGACCTTGCAAGCGCGATACACAAGCTGAACAGGGTAGAGACCTCTGCCCCAAGAAACCTTGACTCGATAAGGATAAAGTAAAAGAGACTAGCCATCAATCGCAACTTTTATAATGGCATTAACTAATTTCTTAACGCATGCAGGCAATTATACTTGTGGTTACCATTACAGCGCTGGCAGCAGCAAGCTTTACAGACATAAAAAAAAGGGAGGTTCCAGACTGGCTCAATTACGGGCTTGTGGTATTTGGACTTGGAACTAACCTTCTGCTGTCTGTTGCATTCTGGACGTGGACTTACATTGCCTACAGCGTTTTCGGAATGCTTGCCTTGTTCGCAATAGCATACTTCATGTTCTACGCAGGGCAGTGGGGAGGCGGAGACAGCAAAATGCTTATCGGCTTAGGCTCTGTTTTTGGATTGCCGTTTTTCTTTACAAGCCCTTATATTGACGTTAGCAGCTTTATCATATCATTTTGGTTCAACCTTCTCATTACGGGAACAATTTACGCACTTTTGTGGAGCGCATTCCTTGCTGTTAAAAACAGGAAAAGGTTTGCTAAAGAGCTGAAGTCAGGGCTCAGAAAAAAGGCAAAGACAAGAAAGCTTGTTCTCCTAATTGCGCTAGCAATCCTTGCAGCTTCTGTTGCCTTTAAAGAGCCTAGGCTTAAGCTGCTTTTGATGGCAGTTTCCGTGCTTTCAATGCTTTCAGTTTACCTTTCAGTTTTTTCAAAATCGGTTGAAAGGGCTGGGATGCTCAAGCTCGTAAATCCGCAGGCCCTGACAGAAGGAGACTGGATAGCAAAGAATGTCGTTGTTGGAAATAGGATAATAACCGGGCCTAAAGACCTTGGCGTATCCAAAAAGCAGATATTCCTGCTTAACAGGCTCCACGGGCAGGGAAAAGTGAAAAGGATTCTGATAAAGGTGGGCATTCCCTTTGTTCCCAGCTTTTTTGCAGCACTTCTTTTAACAATAGCCTACGGAAACCTGTTAATGCTTCTGCTAAGAATTGTTTAGGGAATCCGCCTTAGCTGCCTCAGCGTATAGTCCTCGTCGCTGTCGGGGATGCTTTCCTGCTTTTCGTCAAACGTTATCGTTTTTTTCTCCTTTTCAAAAGCACCTATGTTCTTTGCGTGTTCCTTAAGCTGAAGCTCAGATGTCGACATTTCATCATCAGAAAGCCTCTTTGGAAGCCAGTTAAAGCCAAGGCCGTCATTTTCAGAGCGCGGAACCACGTTTATTGCAAAATGCGCAATGCGCTGGCCCGCTGAAACGCCGTTCTCGATGATTATGTTTGTTCCGTGCGCTCTCAGTGTTTCAAAAATGGCTGTAGAGATGTTGTTTGCAATGCTGAACATGTGCCCTGCAATGAAGTCAGGAATCTGCTCGAGAATCGTGAAGTGCTCTTTCGGAATGACAAGAACGTGGCCAAGACCGGCCTGACTCGGGCTTATAGCCACAACAACATTCTTGTCGTCAAAAATCAAATTTCCCCTTTCAATCAATTTGCAATAATCGCACTCTGCCACGGCATTCACTTCCCAAGCATATCGCTTATAGCATCCAAATCAAAACTCTTCTTTCCTGTTTTTTTGCTTTCCTGTTTCCTGTTTTTCCCGCTGATTTTAGCTGCCTTCTTGCTTTTGCCTTTCTTTATTCCGGCAGCAGCGGTTGTTTTCTCATCTTTAACCACCTCAGCTTCTACCGCCTTTTTTCTCCATAGCACTTTCTTGAGGACAGCACCAACAGCTTCAACATCCTTTTTCGAAAACTCCCTTGAAGGAATTGTCATGGAAATTCCGTCGCCGTCGTTCCTCGGAATTATGTGAATCATGAAATGGGGCGCTTTCTGGCCTGCTGCAACGCCGTTTGCAACAAATATTGTCGTGCCCTTGCACTGCAGTGCCTTTAGGGCAGCCTGCGAAAGCCCCTTGGTGACCATGAACATGTGCTCAGCCAAGTGCTCAGGCAGCTGCGGCATTACCGAGTAATGCCCTTTTGGCATAAGCAGCATATGCCCTTTTGCAGCAGGGTTAATGTCAAGGACGGCTATGGACTCTTCGTCAGAATAAACCTCTTTTGAAGGAATCTTTCCTGAAGCAATCTGGCAGAAAACGCAGTTCTGCTTCTGAAACTCAGCCAGCTCCTCGGGAGTCATCTGCGCAAGCTCTTCCTCAGTTACCATTTCAGTCACTTAATAAAGTCAACATTTTCCATGTCTTTAAACTGTTCATCCCCTGTTACGAAATTAGCGTTCTTTTCCAGCGCCACAGTATAGCCTACAGCATCGACATAGGACAGCTCTTTCGCCCTACTGGCAAACCTTAGCCCCATTGCCTTTTTAATAACTTCATCTGATATGTCCACAACAAAGTTCAATAAGTTGCCATAGTAATGGTCTGCATTCGCAGCATTAATCCTCAAGAGAATGTAATAGAATTCCATCAAATTCAACCTTGTTGTAATGACAGCAACCCCTTTTTCAAACCTCTTATACCCATCATTGCCTTTGAACAACTCAAAAAGCGCATAAGTGTCCAGGAAATACAGCTCCATCCTTATTTCCCCCAGCCCTCTCTTGCCATGTCTTTTAGTTTCTGTCCGCTAATCTTTGTTTTCAAAGTTCCAAATAAGCCTGAAAAGTCAGCCTCCTTAAAGACTTCAACCTTTAGCGTGTCATCAGGCTTGATGCCCTCGGCGTCAATCATCTTTTTAGGCAGGATTATCCCAAGGGAATCGCCCCACCTCTTTGCTTTGGCAGTTATTTCCATATAATTCACCCCGATATTTTTCATTTAACTGTTAATTATATCTATTATTTAAATATTTCGGTTTGCTGATAATCTCAAGTTATATCGAAGTGTGAAAGCTTACATGGCCATGCATGCTTAGGCACGCTCAGCCAGGCCACACGCAGAAGTTGACATTATCCGGTTTGCTTATTATGTTCCCATATAAAAACAAATTATTGAAAAGTCGCAGGGTATAAAATGTCAGAAGTGCAAAGCATTTCTGAGCACGCCAGAAGCGTTACACGCTTCTCAGCGTCCCGCACTTCAGTGCGAGTTTTGTTATGTAAAAATATTTTCACTAATGAATGATTGCCAAAGTTTATATACTGAAACCATACAAATATGGATTAATATGGGCAAGATTAAGATTTCTATGACAATAGACGATGAAGTTTTTCACGCTTTCAAAACATACTGCCAGCAGAATGGGATGAAGATAAGCACCAAGGTAGAGCGGCTTATGAGAGAGAACATCAAGGACATGCCTTTGCAGGCATTTATCAGGTAATGCTTATTTGTTCATTTTGGGAGAAAAATAGTGCGTGATTACCCTTAACAGGGGCGTGTCACATAATGGAATTAGGGAATAAAGAGAGTGGTAATACTGGCCGTAATATTCCCAGCTATCGCAATCTGATTTGTTTGTTTTCTGCGGCTTTCATTAAAAAAAACCGCAGCAGCAGTAATATACGATCACGTTCTTCCCTGGATTTTGGATTAGCATGCGACACGCCCCTGCCTATTTCTCCAGGCAGGGGTTTATACTCAGAACAAAAGGCAGCTGAGACGCTGCCACACCCTCTGCTCTGCAAAGGATTAGTCTTCCCCTCAACTGAAAAGTCAGGTGGAGGGGAAATTAAGTTCAGCTTCACTGAACCTAAGAAGCTAGGCAAGGAGAACTCAGCTTACCTCAATTCATGCTCACGGACAGCGGTTCGTTGGTGAAGCTCCACCGCGGCCTCCCGCATGTCAGAAGCTTTGGCTTCTGAGCATGCTCAGGAATCTTCGATTCCTGACAAGGGGGGTAGGCAGCTTTGCCCGCACCGTCCAAAGATGAGAAAAAAGGTGATTTTGGGATTAGACTCAGCTTGAACAAAAAAGGAAGACTGCACCTGAAACTCATAGTGGCAGCAGCAGTGATGCTTGCAGCCATCTACTCAATTACAGCTATTGTTGCTGGCCTTTCAGCCAATAAGCAAAAACTCAGATTTATCGCGTTCAATGAGGCGATTGTGTGAGACCTCTAATGGTTATTGATTTGGACGTGGTGACAGTGCACTTATGGAAAGGCTCACAAGCAGAAGAGGCTGAGGCGTTTATTGAAAAAGTTGAAAGCAGATATTTCAAGGTAATTGTGCCTTATACACTTATTGAATTAGCTAAAAAGTGGCGGTATATTGAGTTGAAAAAAAAAGTAATTGAGTTTTACAGGAAAAATGCAACAAAAATAAGCGCTGAGGATGTGAAGGAAAAGCTTGAAGGCTTCAGAATTAATGACAAAGAATTAGCCCTAAGCTTAGTTGCACGTGGCATTAAAGAAGAAGACGCGGCTTTAGTTATCATAGCATCGCTGTTCAAAGCGGACTATTTGGTAACGTTCAACAGAAAGCATTTGAGAAACAAAGAACGCCCAATTTGTGAAGTGCTGAATGATTTCAGCCTTCCTGAAATAAAGATACGCACCCCTCAAGAACTGCTCAAAGAGGCGCAAAATGAGAATTAACTCAGGCTTCTGCTTTAGTAACGCCCTTTCCTTTCCTGAAATCACGCTTCCTAAGCTCTTCCAAATCAGAAAGCAACTTGACAGTAATGCCCCTTTTCAATTCGTCAGCCAACTCTACAGGGTTAGTGTCCGCAGGCAAGTCAAACTTGCCTTTTTTAGATTTTTCATTTTTCATACGCCCGACTGCGCGTTTTTACTATATAAACCTTTCCATCAAAATTTTGCGAAAGGACGGGCTGTGTTGAAAATGCGCTTCCCTTCCACTGCTTTTGCCCCCTTTCGCTTTTTTCTCCCCCTC